>NZ_SGTZ01000005.1:0-158435 GCF_005435115.1 Halorubrum sp. ARQ200
CGATGACTCCGAGCTCGATCAACTGCCGAAACATCCCGCCAAACGCTGGCTGAGTGGAAGACATATCTCCAGATTAGAGCCGTCTGAGTGTAATTATACGCGCTTTCCACGTTTCTACATAAGAGCGACACCGAAGGCTAAATCACAACCGAACCACGGCGGGTGATGCCCCTACCGGTACCGAGACTGGGGAGGCCAACACCTGGGGGCAAGATGAGCGGGTCACCCCCCCGATCTGTGTCGACTGTGCGATTCAGACGGAGCCGGATCCCGACGAGCGCGATCACGCCGCCTGTGACGGCTGTAGGCTGGTCGTCGACACGCTCGCAGCACTGACCCGGTTCCGGGTCGAACTGGGGCACTTGGAAGGCCCGTTACTCCATATGCGTGGCCGATGTCCCAGTGCGAACGGGAAAACCGGTGCGTCAATCTCGCTTTCGCTCCGGATTGGAACGGTCTCGCTCTGCGAGAAACCACGGTACCGTTGCAGTACTACGGAGAACAGCCTGGAGAGAGTCCTACTCGGTCGCGAGTTCGTCGTAGATCTCCTCGTGCTCGTCGAGGTCTTGGCGTCCGAGGAACCGAATGAGATACTGCCGTGCCTCTTCGGGGGACAGCTCATCGGGAATCTCGGGCTGCTCACTTTCAGCGGCCATCCTTATTCATCACTATGGCGGTCATCGTCATAATCGTTCGGTTCGTGTTGTTCATTATCGCCTGTATCGAGCTTGGGATCTCTGGATAGCTGATCTGTGCCTTCGATGCGTGACAGCCACAGGTTGATGATTGCCTCGTACTCCGGAGCGAGCGGCTCTGTGTGTGCTCTGAGATACTCGATCACGTCATCCCCATCGACAGCGCCCTCATCGGTCGCGAGCGTCTTCAGGGTCTCTTTGATCTCTCGATCGTAATCGAAGCGGTGGCCATTCAGCGCGTAGAAAATCCGGGCCGACATAAGCGCCGTTCGCTTATTGCCATCGACGAACGGATGATTCGCCGCGATGAGTCGCAGCAGCTGGAATGCCTTCTCGTGGGGCGATTCGGGAACCTGGCCGAAATGGCCTTCCTGGATATGTTCGACGGTGTATTCGATATCACCTGGTGAAGAGATACCCGCTGTCGTGTCCGCATTTGACTCCACGATCAACTCGTGAATGTCACGGATATCAGCAGCCGACAAATAGCTGATCGACTCCGATTCTTCGCCCATTATCGATACCCTCTGTGAGGACGCTTATCTAACCTCTGCTTTCGCCGGTGCCCTTCGATTTATGGAGAATCGAGGATTCTACTACCCCATATCGAGGACCACTACTGCGACCACCAATCTGCTTCCTATGAGCGTACTCGAAACGGATAGTCAGCTCTATTCCGTAACTGACAAACTAGTCTAATCTTCAAATATCGCATCTGTTAAGTCCATATCGATAAAATTACAGAACATGACTAAAGAATACATTTTCACTCAGATGATTCCCGAACGAGACGAGCCAGCATTGTATATCAATCCTCGCTCTGAACAAATCGCGGCCTTCGCAGAGGAAGCAGTAACAGTTGAAGACCAGCCCAAGGTCCGACTGCTCGCAGACTCAGATGAAATCAAAGACGCCCTCTACAGCTTCCTCACGGCCTCAAAGATCGCCGAACTCATCCACCGAGAGCAACTCAGCCTCCGAACACTCACGGGGCCAGTTCAGAATACTATCTTCACAACCGAATCTGAGACTGTAGTCCCTGTGATGGACACGCACAGTATTTCGAGTTCAGATCCCGAGCTGGTCTCATCAGTCTACGGTGAGTTCGACTCCAGATTCGAAGCCGCAGAGCAGTATCACCTCCGGACACCTGCCCTCTCAGTCGTGAAACAGACGCTCCGGGAGGAGATTGGCGACGATATCGCAGCCGACCTCGACGAAGTCCTCGCACACGCTGAAGAAATTTCCAACAGCAGCGAATACCTCAGTATCGTCGAGATTATGCTCATCCTCGCAGCCCGCAACGAGGTCCTCCTCTACGACATCTCGAAGTGGGGAGAAGATACGGGTATCGCTTCGAAAGCAACCTTCTCACGGGCCAAATCAGCACTCGAAGATGCTGGCCTCATCGAGACTGAAAAAGTCCCACTAGACATCGGTCGCCCCCGACTTCGCCTTATCGCAACTGACGAGCTCGCGACAGCAGATCTGAAAACACTCTCCACCGAGATCCGGTCTCCGCTGTAGCATCCGCCCCACGACAGCCACTGACGATCGAGACGGGTATACGGTACTTCTTCGACTCAAGTATGAGATGAAGCAGTCAAAAGCACTGCGTAGAGGGTGTGAAATATATTTTATAACACGCAGTTACCAGATCAATAGTATTTCAAAACTCGAATACGAAAATTGCGACATGTACGATCTGACTGGCTTTCAGCGCGATCTGCTGTACGTAGTTGCCGGACTTGATGACCCCCACGGACTCGCGATCAAAGACGAGCTCGAGGACTACTACGAAAAGGAAATCCATCATGGGCGGCTCTATCCCAACCTCGACACGCTCGTTGAGAAGGGACTCATCGAGAAGAGCCAGCGCGACCGACGGACCAACGAGTACACCACTACTCGTCGGGGCACCAGAGAGATTGAAGCGCGGGCCGAATGGGAAGCCGGGTATATTGACCACGACGGGTGATCGAACCGCTGCGTTCGAGGACTGTTTGATTCTAGCATTCCGCGTCCCTCAAAAGCCGAACCACACTTCGAACTCGACCAAACACCCAACAGAGGAGCAACAACTGTTTGTCAATAAGAAGAAAATTTGATCATGATCGAGATCTAATTATGAACTATGAGCAAGACAGAACGGTCAAATAACTCTGAAAAAGAGATTGTCGCCGTCACTAAGCACGGCCAGGCGACTATCCCAAAACGGTTCCGCGAAAAGCTCGGGATCGAAGCGCCTGGGAAGGTGTTGTTCCGGGAAACCGAAGATGGAGAGGTGATCGTTGAACAAGTCCGCTCACCGAGCGAGATGCGCGGTTTTGCCGCCCGTAGCGAAGCGAGTACGGACAAGCCTGCGTCTGAGATCCTCACAGAGAAACGCGACCAGGACCGGAAGGAACGCGACTCGCAGTTCTCAACTGAGGAGTAAGAAGTGGTCATAGCGCCCCGTCTCGGTACGTCCAACCGACTGGATGGTTTCGTGGGCGGCCCAGGTTCCACGAAGGCGACCTCGTCGCCGAAGGATCGCCCGCTGATGATTGGTATGGGACAACCAACGAATATTTGGGATAAAATCTTTATTCATGCCACGCAAAAGTACATCTATGTCAGTGGAAACAGATTCGCACGGACGGCTGTATCTGTCCTCAGAACTGAGACAGAAGTATGGGAAGAAGTTCCACGTGGTCGAATATGAAGACCGTCTCGAACTAATCCCCATCGACGAGAACCCGCTTGAGGCTATTCGTGACGCTGCTGGCGACGCATTTGAACATAAGTCGACAGACGAACTCCGTGAGGGTGCGAGAGAACAGGCAAAAAAGGATGCTAAAGCGGGGTTTGCCCGAGGAAAACGGTCGGCTGAGGATAGCGACACATGACTACGTACGTTGAGACAGACTATCTTCTCGCCCTCGCTAAGGACTCTGACTGGCTAAAAGACCGAGCAGAAGAAGAATTGGAAGAATACGACGTTGTCACATCGACGTATTCGTATTTGGAGATTCTGCTCATCGAAGAGCGCCACGAGTTCGACTACATCAAGCTGTTCTCAAATATGCTTGAGGTTGTTCCCGTTGAGACCGATGAAGAACGCCAGATCGTGCTCAAGGCTGTGAACTATTTCGATGACGGAATGACCGCGTTCGATTCGTTCCATGCCGCTACTGCCGAAACTCGTGGCCATCCCATCTTAAATTCTGACAAAGCATACGAGAATGTCGATTCTGAGCGTCTTCCGTTGGAACCGACTGAGGAGAATTGACATCCTCTCCGCCCTGAAGGGCGAAGATTCCCGCGGCCCCGCACCGCTGGGTTGGGGTGTTTACGGTTTGTCGCTGTCCCGGTGACGGCTCCTGGCTGTGCCAATCAGCCGTTACCGGGAATCGAGGAGAAAGCCTCGCGCTTCAGCGCGGGGAGGATGTCAGGAGAACTCCGGCCGCTCAGCATACCCGATCGGATCGCGTGACCCAGCATTCCGGAACGCTTCGAGCCGGAACGCACACGCATCACACGTTCCGCACGCCGGCTCCGTGCCCCAATCTTAATTATCTGCTGAAACGCGCGGAAAACGCCAGACGGCAATAGGATATCTTTGGAAACGAGCCGAGTGTGCACGAATTAACGGCCGACGAGTCGGCGCCGAGCCGATCGTCACCGGTGCTCGTCGATCCACTCACACCACGCGTGGAAGTCGTCGGCTCCGCACTGGTCTGCGATCGACTGTAATGTTCCGGTCGGGATCTCGTCTTCTGATGCCATCGGAACAGTCACGATCCGGACTTCGTCCGTATCCGGTGATTCATACCGCATTTTCAGGTGGCTACCGACACGACCGACACGCTTGTACCCGAAGTCTGGAACAGACGCAATCTCGCGCCCGGAGAAGTTCGCCCGGACCATTCACTGCATGAATTCGGGAAGCTCCTTGTCACCGGGTTCCGTCTCTTCGAGACCCCACTCTTCGAGATCCTCATCGGTGAGGGGTTCACCACCGCCTTCGTGAAGTTCGATCGCCTCCGCAAGCATCCGGAGCGCTTCCGCTTTCGTCTCGCCGAAGGAGGCGACACCGGTCTCGATATCTCTCGCAGTGATCGAGCCGTCATCCTCGTGAATGAGCTCGATGCCTTCCCCGTTGGATGCGTCGCGTGTCGCACTCGTCATACTCTTTCTTCGTGGACCGCTCGAATAAGCCCGGAACGTACCGTGTTCTGGAAAGCGAACGGGTCAGTGGTGGATTCAAATCGGGTGTTCACTTGGTTTTCAAGTTCACCGAGCCCGTTGGGGCTGTTTTAGATACATTGAGCGAAGACGAGCGACTCCAAGAAATTCCTGCGAAAGAACTTGGGGAGGTCGTGAAGAGACGGTTGCGAGATTAGTCGTACGGTCCCTACAGCCAGTTCGTACTCTTTCTCAACCTACTCGTCGGCAGCGCGGTCCTCAAGGGGATCGGGCATGGGGAGGTCCTCAACGTCGGCATCGATCTCCTCCGCAGAGAGGTCCGACCCTTCAGCGAGGAATTCACTCACGCGATCGCCGAGGTCCCCGATGGCGTCCTTGAACGCCTCAAGCTCGGCATCACTCATGGACTCCTCCTGCCAGTCGGATCCTGATTCAGATCGTGCCATTTCTCGAATCTCCGGAGCAGCGTGTCGGCGTGCTGCTCGATGTACGCGATACAGTAGCGCGGCGCTCGTGTTAAATTCACGGGTGGGAAATCGTCTTTGACGCGGGCCTTCTCACCGAATTTGTAGACATCCATGTGAAGTCCCTCCTCGGTGATATCGTGCCCCATCGGGTTCTCTGGATCGTGGTCGAACCGGACGACTTCATGCCAACCGTCGTCGACGCGCCGCTCCAATTGGACGACAAACCGCTTGGGGACCCCCGCCTCCTTCACGATCTCAACACGGAGTCGGGCGTGGGGATACTCGACCCAGTCACGATACTCGACGCTGTTGTCACCCATCGGCTGTCTGTATTCCTCACTAGTTTCGAGCTATATGTCGCCGCCGATCGACGGTCCCGATCTGCCAAATTGGTTGACAACCTGCCTTTTGCGCTCAACAACTCTGTTCACTCGGCTGAGCAACATCTTGGTCAATTCTCTACCGGCCACCGCGAGGAGGGGTCGAGAGCTGGAGCACACGCGAGCGCACTATCGACTGGATGAAACGCACCGTACACCAGCTCGCAGATATATGCTTGATACAAAGATATATTGAGACTCGTTCCGTAGAGGCGTCCATGAGCGAGTTCGACCCGGCTCCTGACTCAGCGGTAGAGACGCCACGCTGGCAGGACAGAACGGATACATTCAGCCGTGTCTACGATGTCGTTCTCGGTCTCACGTCACCGACGACGTACACGAATGTCGCAGATCTCGCAGACTGCTCTCCAAACGCAGCAAAAAAGCACCTCGATCGCCTCGCAGAGATGGGTATTGCCCGCGCCGATACTGACAGCCGCCCGGCCAGGTATCAGCGACACGACGGATATCTCGAGTGGCAAGAGGCGAGTCGGATCGCTACGGACCTCTCTGTCGATGCGATTCTTGACCGCGTCGAAGCGCTCGAACAACGACGGACAGAGTACGAAGACGAATTCGGCACCACCGACCCAGCAACCGTTGCAGTGTTCGACGCTGAGGACCATGAGACGATCCACGACCGCATGACCGCAGTAAGCGACTGGCAAGGTGTCATTCGAGATATTCGACTCTACGAACTCGCTCGCCAACTCTCACAGAACGACGGGCATCTGATCCCCGCCTGAGATGAGTCCGCCTCCGGAGGATTCAGCGGCTGGCTCTACGGGTCCACCCGATCGACAAACGTTACGCCTGCTCGAACAACAGTTGACGACGGACCCACTTGTTGCTGACACCCAGTTCGACCCTGATGCGTACGAACCGCGATTGCTCACTACAACCCTAGACACTGAACAGTATCCCGACGCGGTGGCTACCGCCAGAGTCGATATCCGGTGGTTCACGACTGGTGATTTTTCCATTCACTACGTCGAGACTCGGGGAGATAACACCCACTGGGAGTGCCGCTGGGATCGGCATCCAAATACACACAACACTCGACTCCATTTCCACGAACCGCCAGCCGGAACGGACATCTCAGATCTCGACCTTCCTTCGAATCATCCACTCGATGTGTACTCAACGGTGTTCGAAGCAATCGAGCAACGTATTGAGTCGCTCTGGTGAGTGGTCTTTCCAACCGAACTGACCACCACCAACTAGCAATGAATTACGAGAACTCCGGCCGCTCAGCGTACGTAATCGGGTCGCGTGACCCAGCGTTCCGGAACGCTTCTAACCGGAACGCACAGGCATCACACGTTCCGCACGCCGGCTCCTCGTCCCGGTAACACGACCACGTCATCTCATACGGCACGCCAAGCTCCAACCCGCGCTCCGCGATCTCCGTTTTCGACCACTCGACGAACGGTGCTTGCAACTCGATGTCCGTCTCCGGTTTCGTCCCGACGTCGATCACATTCTGAAACGCATCGAAGAACGCCGGGCGACAGTCAGGATACCCGGAGAAATCTTCCGAATGCGCGCCGATAAACAGCGCTTCTGAATCTGTTGCTTCTGCGTACGACGTCGCCATCGACAACAGATTCGCGTTTCGGAAGGGAACATACGACATCGGGATCTCGTCACTCTCCATGTCGGCGTCAGCCACGTCCATCTCTTCGTCCATCAAACTCGATGTACCGATCTGCGAGAGGTGCCCCGTTTCGATATGGAGGAAGTCGGCCGCGTCGACCTCCTCAGCAAGCGCTTTCGCACACTCGTACTCCTTGTCTTCGGTGCGCTGCCCGTACGACGTGTGGAGGAAGTACGGCTCGTACCCCTGCTCGATCGCCTCGTAGACAGCCGTCGCACTATCCATCCCGCCGGACACCAGAATCACCGCGCTTTTGTTGCTCATGTCTGCCCAGTTGTATTGAATCGATTGTCACTCTGTTCACCACACCGCACTCGCGGTACCACACGATGTCGACCAGACTGTCCCTGAACGACGTTCATGTCCCCGGTGCGTCGTTCCACAGATCGACGTGGAGTCGCGGCGTGTACCGGTACCCGTACTCCATCGCTAACTCGGCGACCTCGCTTCGCGTCCCGTTGAGTTGCTCGCGCGTCATGCCCTCCGGCATCAACAGGACGTCATCATCGGCGACGGTCGTCGCCGTCGCTTCTCGCACTCGGTCAACCAGGTCTGTGATCTCTGGGAGGTCCGACACGTCGGTCACGACGAACTTGAGTTGGGTCTCGTACGCATCGACCATCTGGGACAACGCATCCATATCGATCCGATTCTGTTCGTGTTTCTGTTCCCACTCTCCCTCCCCCTTCGGGTCACGCTCCGGTGTCGGCGTGCTGTTCGCCAGCTTCGGGCTGATACTCGCCAGATCGATCGGCGCGTCCCGATGGATCGTCCCGTTCGTCTCCACCGTCGTGTGATACCCCTCTGCGTCGAGTCGCTTGAGGAGTTCGACTGACTCCTCGTGGATGAGTGGCTCCCCACCTGTGAGCACGACGTGGTCAGCCTGTTCGTGGGACTGCACCTTCTCGATGATCGAATCGACGTCGCGCCACGCCCCGGTCGGCTCCCACGACGTATGGTACGAATCACAGAACCAACACCGGAGGTTACACCCAGACGTCCGCACGAAGACGGAGGGGACGCCTGCGAGCGTTCCCTCTCCCTGTAACGAGTAGAACACCTCGTTGATCGGGAGGCCCTCACCAGTCGCGTCAGCGTCCGTTGCGGGTTCCTCGATATCGTGTGCGACCGGCATCAGTACGACGCACAGAGTTCGCCGGTTTCGCTCACCGACACCGACACGTCCGAGACAGTGTCCGGGAACGCATCGAGCATGCGTTGTTCGAGGAGGACACTCATCACCTCCGCCGTCGGCGGGTGCTCCAAGACGACGAGGGCGTCGCCGTCGCCCGACGCTTCGAACGCGTCGACAAGTGGGTCGCCCTCCTCAACGAGGAACCGGTGGTCCCACGCGTCGATGACGTCCGTGATGTCGCCTTTGTCGACGACCCAGCCTTCTTCGGTGAGTTCCCCGGTCACTTCGACGGTAATCTCGTAGTTGTGGCCATGTGGCCGCGAGCACTTCCCGTCGTGGTGAAGGATGCGGTGGCCCGAGCTGATTCGGATGGGGTTGCCGGCTCCGATTTGGAGTGTTCGTTGGCCGGCCTCAGCGAGATCGATCGGCTTAGAGTCATCTCTCGATATGCTCTGGGACATACTTGAAGAATACTTGTGTGAGGGATAAGCGTTGAGATTTGGTCATCCTGCCGATGCCTCAGGCTGTACGATCGACGGAAGCCATCAAAGAGTGTCAACGGTAAATCTAGAACTCATGGCAAATAGATACACTACTCCTCTGATTCTGGTTCTCTGAACCCCCCAATTATGTTCCCCACGAGTGATAGCCAGTGTAATGGCAGCCTCGCTCGCTGAACCTACGGTGCTTGCTGCTGCGAAAGATACGCTGTATCCTGATATTGAGACGAGCCCCGATCAGTACGCGGTCACAGAAACGCAGTTCACGCAATCCACGTGGGGCGGGTGGACTATTCCGCAGGCGCTACGAGAGCGGCTTGCGCCGTACAACACGATTCGACTCGCTGCTGGGGAACCAGATCTTCTCGGCGTTGGGATGCCGGCCACTGAGGTGCTCAACGGTGATGCGGCCACGACACCAGTCACAGTGATCGAGGCGAAAGGCCACAACTCGGACCCGGCCGCTGCGGACGTCGCTCGCGGTATCACCCAAGCGCACAACCATCTCCCTGAAGTCAACCTTGGCTACGTCGCTGCGCCGGCGCCCAGTATCACCGACACAGCACGTGCCCAGGCGCGGAATCTCAACGTCGGTGTCATCGCCGTCGACGATTCGGATTCGGCACGTGTCGTCGAGCCCGCCCGTGTCACGGGGGCCGGTGAGTTCTCCACGACGATCGACGCGGTGCGACTCCAAGCAACCACGCACCGACTCACCGACGGGAGTTTCCCAGTAAATCACCCGAAAAACTACCTCGGATACGCGCTTGCGCTTGCTGCCGACGGTGACACCGAGACCGTGTACGCCGACAACGTCATCAACGCTATTTCTGGAGGGCGGCGCGGCGCGATTCTGTTGAACCTCGTCAACGACCAGCCCAACGGCGACTCGCTCACGCACCTCGGCGCAGAAGTCGTGCGCTTCGCCCACGACCAACACGGCAGTATTACAGCGGCGCTCGCCGAGTTCGACACGTGGACAGGCAGATCAACGAGGTTCACCGAGCTCGCCCCACGATGGGCACAGCTCGCACGCTCCGTCGCCATCCAATACGAGCCGACTCGACTCATCATCACCGCGCTCGAACGGCTTCATCAGAACGGGACACGGGACGCGACGCTCGCCGACGTCGCACTCGAAGCCACACGCATCAACCAACCACTCGCCGTCGAAGTGTTCTTCACACAGAATCGACGCGACGACGTCCTCACCGCAGACGGCGACATCAATGAAGCCGTGCTGACTGATCCGACAGTGTACAAGTCTGGCATTCACTTCCAATTCAAATACCAGCTCTACCACGTCGGAATCCTCACCACCGGCGGCACCGACGACAAGAAGACCGTGTTGAGCAACACATGGCGGTTAGAGCAAGCAGTTGGTAGCGCATCCGGACCACGGTGACCCAGGAGAGAGTTTCAACGGAGAACTGTACGCACTCACCGGCTTAGGTCCGTCTGTGAATGGATTGTTCCGCGTCGAATACCTCGCTACCTCTCTGACTGTGTATCGAACGCTGCCAACAAGTCATCAAGAATCATCGTCCCAGTCGCAGTATCGAGTGGGTCGTTGTTGTTCCCACAGTCTTCGCTCATGACACAGAGCGGGCAGCCCCGGCGACGGCCACACTCACAGTCAGCAATGTGTTCGCGTGTCCGATCCGCTAGTGTCTCGATGTGCTCGTATATCGCTTTTGAGAAGCCGATCCCACCGTCGATTCCGTCATGAACAAACCATGTTGGTCCTGGGATCGTCTCGTGTGGGTGCGACGGCGTTGAGAGTCCGCCAATATCGTGGTTATCGATCATCAGCTCCAGCGGCGCGAGTTGGATTATCCCGTGTTCAGCGGCGTGGAGCCCGCCGGCGTACGTGTACCGCGCTTGCTCCATCGGGACTCGCGGATCATCGCCCGCCCGTTCTGTTGGCTCTAAGAGCGGCTCGTCAAGCGAGTTGATCGTCGCCTGTAGATGGTCTTCGGGCAGCGAGACCCACAGGAGTTCGGTCTGTAAATCAAGCGGCGGTGTCTCGGTCGGAAGCGGCCCCTCAATTAGCTCACCCGTCTGATAGTCACGGACCATGTAGTTCCCGTAGGTGATCCGCACCGTCCCTGTCCCGAAGTAGATCTCATAGTCACCTGCCAGCGACGTGTGGTCTTTGACTTCGAGATCCTGAACCTGCTTGGTTGACAGCGTCTGCGTGTAGTGCGTGGTAGCTACCTCTTCGACGTGAATTCGCGGGTGGGGCTGGCTGTGGTCCACCTCTGTCACTTCGTACTGTTGGCCCGCATGGAGGAACAACGCCCCCTCATGGTAGTCACGGTAAGCTCGTTCCGTAGCGACCGGGTCGTGCTCAATCTCGCCGTTGGTACAGACCACCTCGTAATCGATGCCCGTCGTCCCGTACAGCGAGATCCGGCTCTGCGGGCGTCGGTCGCCGGCGTAGGTGACACCGCCAGCGTCGAGATTCCCCGCTTGTTCGAGCAGCCCGGCGTCTTGCCACATGGCTGTCATCTCTCGGAACCGGTCCTCGCCACCGAGATACGGCGCATCCTCAGCCGTCAACGGACGTTCGGCGGCTGCCGCGAGCAGGTGGTCTGCGAAGACGCGGTCGTTGTCGATAGAGACCACTGCGTCCTCCACGGTGTCGTCATCGAATAGATACCCTGGATTATCGAGAATATAGGCATCCATCGCGTCTGTCCCCCCAACAAGCACTGAGAGCGCGTCACTCGTCCCGCGGCCCGCCCGCCCGATCTGCTGCCAGAAGGACTGTTTGGTCCCCGGATACGAGTCCGTCACCGTTGCGTCCACCGACCCGATGTCAATCCCTAACTCCAACGCGTTCGTCGAGATGACCGCATCGAGGTCAGCGCTTTTTAACTGGTTTTCGACAGCTCGGCGCTTCCGCTTCCCAAGGCCCGCGTGGTAAGGTTCAACGTCGATGTACCCATCACGCGGGTGGCCACGGACGGCCTGTACCGTTTGTTTTGCACCGATCTCGGTCCCTTGACGGGCTGTCGTGAACTGTAGCGTCTGAATCCCGTTAACCGCCAAGTGCGCCGTCACAGAGGACGCTTCACGCGCACTGGACCGACGCGCCTGTTCGAACCCCTCCATGAGGTCGCCGCTGCCATCATCATACCCTTCGAGCGCCTCGTCATCGAGCGGCGGCTCCCACAACACGATATCACGATTCCCACGCGGCGACCCATCCTCGCTGACGACGCTGAACTCGGCTCCAGTCAATGTGGAGGCGTGAGCAGCCGGATTACCGATCGTCGCAGTCGTGATCACGAACTGCGGGTCCGCACCGTAGTGGGCGAGTACGCGCCGAAGCCGGCGCAAGATCCACGCAACGTGAGTCCCCATGACACCGCCGTACTCGTGGCCCTCGTCAATCACCACGAGCTCAAGATTACTGTAGAAGCGATGCCAGCCGCGATCCTTGTTGTGGCGCGGTAAGTAGACGTTCAACCCGGCTGGGTTCGTGAGGATAACGTTCGCATTCTCACGAACAGTCCGTTTCCGCTCATCTTTGGTGTCACCATCATACGTCCCGATGTGAGTATCAAGATCCAACTCACCGCGCAACCGATCGTTCAGCGCTTGTTCTTGGTCGTTTGTGAGCGCTTTCGTCGGGAACAGACAGAGTGCGGTCGCATCATCGTTAGCGAGGTGATTCCGTGCGATCTGAAGCTGGTAGATCAGCGTCTTTCCCGATGAGGTCGACGTCGTAACAACCACGTTCTCATCGGCCGCAAGCAGATCCAGTGCCTCGGCCTGATGTGAGTACAGATCATGGCCGAGCGGTGACGCAAGCCGATCCTGAAGTACGTCCTCGGGAGCGACAGTCTCAGCAGACTGCGCGTCGAGCCGCTCACTATGCCGGATCTGTTCACGCCAGTCCGGGAACGACTCTTTCAGCTCCGACTCAGAGAGTACCTCGCGGTGACGAGCAGTCCCTCCATCGGGCCGCAGCATCCGCGTGTCGGTTGAACTCACGTGTTCGGATCGAGGTGAATGGTTATCAGTCATGGTCAGGAGAAATCGGCGAGCGAGCCTTGTGAGCTGTTTTCACCGGTCGGCGTCTTCGTTTCCGAGTCCCGTCGCGCAGCTGCTTCGAGATGCTCGTAAATCGTCGCGAGCGCTCGCACGTCGTCTTCGCAGTACCGTTCCAACCGGTCCCAGTCGGGTTCAACAACGGTTCCGGCATGCGTGTCTCCGGCAACTTGGCTTCGATACGCTGTGTACAGCTTGGCAACGGTCTCACCGTCAATCCCATTCGTCGACGGCTCCCAGCCAAGCGCGTCAGCGACATGCTCCAGCTTGTTCGTTCGCCCAGGAAGCGCTGCGTTGCCGCCATTTTTGCTTGTAGCCCACCACAACGCATCGAACTGATAACGATCGGTCCAAGCCTCCACGAGATCTGGGTGGTGCTGCTGGAGTTGTTCGGTGATGACCGGAAAGTCGAATCGGTACCCGTTCCATGCGACAACCGGCCGGCCCGACGCAGCACCGGTGAGCCACGTCATAAACGCCTCCAAGTGTGACCCGTCACCGACCGCCTGTTCCCGGAAACTCATGTAGTGCCCATCCTCAGGGCCGCCGTCGAGAACTCCGATCAGCCACGCCGTCGATGGATTCAGCCCGTCCGTCTCAATGTCGATGAACACCGGATCCTGATTCGGTAACGAATCATCACCCGTCGGGAGGACGGTATTCGTGGACTGTGCCTCAGCAGCGGTCTGGATCGTGCTCGCAGACGTTCGCCCCAACCCAGATAATTCGGTGAGTTGCCGGAGCGGAGTGTCAGCGAGCGCCTCAACGGTAGTGATGCCAGCATCACGCAGCGTCTCAAACCGTGTCGGACCGATCTCCGGAACACCGCGCAAGCCGAATTTCTGCGGATCAATCTCGGACACGTCGATCGCTCCGTTCGAGTAGAGCGCAACGAGCGTTGCCTGTGTCGTATCCGCCGTCGTACCAACACCGAGATCGGCGTTCGACATCCCGACACCAACAAACTGCGCGTCACCATCGTCTCCGTGACTCCGTGTCGTCGTGAACCCAGCCCGTAGCGCCGTCGAAAGATGAACTGTACGCGGCGTCCACCACTGATCCGGAACCCGGCCACGATAGGTACGGAGCCCTTCAAGCGTTGCTGACCGGGCATACGGATCCACAGATAACGAAACAGACTGGTCAATCAGACAGATCTGAGAAGCCGTCGCTACATCAGCCGGATCTTCTCCCACTGAAGACATCCCGACTCTGCTCGCAATCCGCTCTGGGTCGAGCGGCTCCTCACCCATCGGCAACGCTATGACAACACACCGATCCTCGTCTGTAACCGCCACGTCCGGCCGCATCCCGGTGCCAACTTCAAGAATATCGAAATCGAACCCCCGATTGAGAGCCGGGCCAACGATGCTCGCCTGCGGCTCCGTCGCAACAAGCACATCAGGATCCAAGCTATCGACTACCGCGGTGATGGTATCGCGGTGAGAACTGCTCACAGCGGCCCCAGAAAGCGCAAGGATTCGAGTCGGCGACTCATCCGGAGGCGGCAACGCCGGCAGTTGCGGCCCCGTCCCCCCACCGTCAGTACTCAACGGTGGTGGACGGGTGGAGTCGGAGTGCCGAGTAGAATCCGGCTCGTCTGTCATCTCAACTGATACGTTGACCCGGGAGCATATTAATCTTCGAAGAGCGGCGTGAAAGTGATTAGAAGGGGTCGTCACTCAGTGAAATCTGCGAGCGTCTTCCGCCGCCGGTTCTCAGGTTGGACGTTCGTTATCAGGATTTCAGCAACCTCGCCACGATTACTTGCGTCGCTGTTAATCGCTCGCGTCGCATCGACGTACGTCACTGAGAACGCGTCATGCTCCTCATACAACTCTGTGACCGGTGGTGAATTCGAAATGAGAACTGAGACGTTCTGTTCTGTGAGCTCAACAGCCGCGTCTCGCAACCGACGCTGATGGTCTCGATCAAACCCATCGGCGTGATACGAATTGAAATCCGCTGTTTTCGACACCGGCTCGTACGGCGGGTCAAAATACACGAGATCGCCGTCCGTCGCCTCCTCAACCACGTATTCAAAATCGGTGTTGAACACTCGGGTACCCTGTAATGAGCGGGAGGCCTTCCGAATCCGTTGTTCCTGTACCCAGTCCGGATTCGTGTACCGGCCGAACGAGACGTTGAATTCCCCGTCGCTGTTCTCTCGATATAACCCGTTGAAACACGTCCGATTTAGATACAACAGCAGACTCGCTTCCCGAACACGGTTCTCATGTTTCAGGGTAGAGTCCGAGAGGAACTCGTTGAACTCCGAGCGTGCCTCGTAGAAATACTCCTCCGAGTGCTCGTGCGTCTTATTCTCCTCAATAAGCCTATCCGGGTGATCGCGGACAACCTCGTAGAACGTTGTTAACCGCTCGTTGAGATCGTTAATCGTTCCCGCATCAGGATCCAGGTGAAAGAACACGGCTCCACCGCCCACGAACGGCTCATGATACGCCTCATACGACGTCGGGAAGAGCCCCGTGATTTCAGAGAGAAGCTGGCGTTTCCCACCCGCCCACTTCAAAATCGGTTCAACCATTCACACCCACGTTTCGATGGTGAATAAAAAAACCTGCCTCGTATTCAGCAGTAACCTGCTATCGCTTTGACCCGGTATGTAGAGACACGAATTGCCACAGGGCACTCTATGATCAGGTTTACTGGTTCGCCCCGGATGCCTGCCAGCGATCGTGGCGGCGTTCAGTAATTAGAGTTACATCACTCCCGTGTACAGTGCGGGTATGGACGACGATCGCCGCATGAGCACGGACCGATTCTACGGCGGTGTCGATAACCGCATCTCAATCCTCCAAGAATTTCTCGCGTTCGTCGGTGATGAACACCCGTCTCGCAAAGCGCTCTACGAGTGGTTCGACCACAATACAGGCGGTGGAGGTGAGCCGTTTGTCGATCGGAACATGGGGTTCTTCGAGTCGTTACACCTCGTGCGGTTCGAAGGGGAGACGTGCCGCCTAGGGGTGTACGGTGAACGATACAATCTAACCCATGACCCGTTCGTGGTGCTTCAGGCGCTTCGCAGCGGGATCAAAGGCTTCGATACGATTCTCACCGCACTCGCTGACTCGCCTCAAACAGATGAGGAAATACAGGACCTGATCGTCGCCGAATTCGATGCTGCGTCCACAGGCACAGCAATTAAACGGCACCGAGAATGGCTTCAAGCGCTCGGGTACCTCACCCATGAGGGAGACACGAACTCACTGACGAAGGCTGGGCGAGATGCTGTTGAAACGCTCAATTTGCTCAGCGATCGTATCGTAATCCCGCCAGCAACTGGAGACGCAACGACCGACTGGATCGATGTCCTGAGACAGCACTGCGACAAACACGGAATACGTATCGAAGACAGCACACTCGAAGGATTCCAAGTAGAGATTCCGGGCGACCAGCCAACCCACATCCGTGTTCATCACCCATTCATAGACGATTCACACACAGGCACACACACCGATCCGGAGTTCCTACAAATCAGCGTTGACAGCGAACACAACGCATTAGAACGCGATGCGGCTGAGACGATCGTCGGGATCGTCCTCAACACAGACACCGCTGATTTGTACGACCCAGTCCTCGATGACTTCCTCTATTTCACAGAAGACCTCCTCAGCGAAGCTGCCTCTGCTTCCCAAAATATCGAGATTGGAGTCGCTGATGACGGGACCTACGACGACCCGTTCACCGGACGCTCCAACAATTGGCACGATCTCCTAGCGATCCTTACGCACGAAGAACGAACCCGCACCATCGAGCCAATCACAGAGCCGGCACCGTACTACTGGGTAAATCAAGGTGAACAAGAAATTGACGGCGAATACCTCCAAGCCCCGACCGACGACTTATTCCAGTACGACCTGCCGAAACTCACCGTCGGTGACATCGTCTTCAGCTACAACAACGGCGAAATCGTCGGGTATCACGAAGTCGTCGAACCAGCCCACATCATCACAACCGGTGACGGAGATGATGATGTCGATGAAGAGGAACACTATCGTGTTGAAACCGAATTCACGCGGTTTCCAGACCCACTCGCATTCGCCGACGTGTTCAAAACACTGTGGGAGCACCGCCTCGACCAGTACTATCCCGTGAACGCTGGCGGGATCAATCAGCAATACTTCTACAACCTCAGCGAGGCAGCTGGCGAGTACCTCCTCAAACAGGGAACACAGCAACCAGCAGACGATACTGAGACTGACGACGAGGAGGAACCCGATATCGGCCATCCCGTTCTCACACATCTCGACGAGCAGAGCGACACCACTGTCTACAAGCTCACCGCGCCACCCGACTACTGGCTGACCGCCATCGAATACCGCGGCATCCCCGTAGAAGAGACACACGCCGACCACTGGCGCGACGCCTCACCCGGTGACATAGCCATCTTCCACGCTCAGCAAACACCGTCAAACACCGAGCTGGAAACCCAAGACGGAGTCGTGTTCGGCGTCGGGATCTTCGGCCACCCGTACCAGAAAACCGAGTACTGGCTACACGACGAACACGAAACAGACCAACTCATAGAGCGTGTCATCGGGCTTGACCGGGTGTTCATCACGAGCGACATCAACCAACTCGATTTCACAACTAGCACGCGAGCGAAAAGCCACGCGGAACTCAACGACGAACTCACCGCGTTAACGCAGAACGGACTCACCATTGACCGCGTTCAAGAACTCTGTCGAGAGGCAAGCGGCACAGAGTTCCCGACACAGAACACGTTTGTCACGTTCCGCAGCGAAGACGGCACGCAAGACCGCTCCCGTCCACGCGCCATCATCACCGCGCTCGCACCTGACCTCACAGAACTGTCACCAGTCAATTACGAGAAAGCGTTTACCGGGACGCTCCCGGCCGATGAGCTCCTTGACGGGTTGTACTTCCCGGGTGACCTTGGTGAGACGATTATCGAGCAAATCGAAGCCGCACTCCTCGCCGGCGACCACGTCATCCTGACCGGCCCGCCCGGCACCGGGAAAACCGAGATCGTAGAACGCGTCGCCACGCACCTCGCCGACGCGTACCCGCACCTGTACTCAGGATCGGAACTCACTACGGCAACAGCTGATTGGTCCACGTTCGACACCGTCGGCGGGTACATGCCGACCGAAACCAGCGGCGACAACTCGGACGGTGACCTCGCATTCACGCCCGGCATTATCCTCAATCGGCTCAAAGATACGCAAACCGACGTTCAATCGAATGAGCCCGTGATCATCGACGAATTGAATCGGGCTGATATCGACAAGGCGTTCGGCCAACTGTTCACGCTGTTTTCTGGCCAATCCGTTCAGCTCCCCTTCACCCGGAATGACCGTGAGATTGAGCTCCTCACGACTGATCACCTCGACGGCTTGCCTGCTGAACACCAATACGTGGTCCCCGATTCGTGGCGGATCTTCGCCACGATGAACACGTATGACAAAACGTCGCTGTACGAAATGAGCTATGCGTTCATGCGTCGCTTTGCGTTCATCCGCGTACCTGCTCCCGAGTTCTCTACTGGGGACGACGACACCGCGCGGGACGAGCTGACGAGCGAGATGGATGCGTACATTGGGGCTTGGGACGGGCTCGACCCGAGCGATGAGGAACGCGACGCGATCGGGCAAGTGTGGAAGCAGACGAACCAGGCTGTTGAGGACCGGTCGATCGGCCCAGCGATCGTCCGCGATATGCTCGCGTACGTCACGAACCGCCACACCGGCACAGGAGACGACCTCTCTGAACGTGTCACCGAGGCCGTTATCAGCTATATCTTCCCGCAGCTTGAGGGCGTCCCTGAACGCAAGCAAATTATCACGCACATCGCAACGGTGGACGCGACTGACTCTGACGTGCTTCGAACCGCTGCGAGTGACATGCTCCAAGTCACGATCGACACTGAGAGTGATTCATGAACCGCGAGGAGCTAATCGACGGGCTCACCCAAGACATCCTCGCGTACGTCATGAGTGGCGGGTTCCCCAAACAGGAACTCGCCACCTCGATCAAGCCCGAGGCACTCGACCAACGGTTTGAAGATTACGAGCTCCTGCTCGACCTACACTTCATCCTCAAGCCCGATGTCGTCGAGTTCGTCGAGCAGCTCTCACAACGGCTGCGGAACGTCCGCACCGAAACGAAAACCGTTGCCCGCACGCAACGCGGTGGGATTGATGGGCATATCAACTGGGGCGCAACGGTCAAAGCCCGGTACTCAACCAACCCGAACGACCGCTCGTTATTCGTCACCGAAAACCGCTCCGAGGACTACGATATCCCCGAAAACATCGTCCTAAAACGCCTTCTCTCAATCATTTACACAACGCTGCGTGACGCCGACGAGTACCTGAAAGGCAACTACGACTGGGTCACCGACCGGTGGCAAGCCAACACCGACCTCATCGATGAAGTTCAGCGGACCGTCGAACGCAACGTCCACGTCCGCCGCATCCGCGACCCAGACACGTACGAACCAACCGAACGCATGCTCACCACCGCCGCCAACTCCCGACAAGAAATCTACCGCGACGCCGCCACGCTTCTCCGCGCCCGTCAAGACTTGTTCGACGGCAACCCCGACGCGCTACGTACACTGTTGAGTCAAACCGCCATCACCCCAGACGACCAAGCCCGACTCTTCGAACTCTACGTCCTCTTCCGATTCATCACCACGCTCGAAGATATACAAGACACACGGCCTGTCTTTCAAACAATCAAAAGCGGACGGCAAGAAGTCGCTAAGATCGACGGTGAGCAAGAAATCGTGTTGTATCACGACACGTCCGCCAGCGACCGCGGCCTCTCCTTCCGCACAGAAGCCACTCCGGACGACCGTGAACCAACTCGTGCTGAGCGCGTCCAACAAACCGCACGCGACGTCGCCAGCACGTACTTCGAGAAGAACTTCCAGAACCACACCGGTCGTCCCGATGTCATTGTTCTCGAAGTCAAATCCGACGACCCGATCACGTACGAGTACCTCATCGCCGAAGTGAAGCACAGCACCCGCGAAGAAACAATCCGAACTGGGATCAAAGAGACACTCGAATACCTCGCCTTCCTCCGCATCAACGAAGACTACGTATTCGAGCGAGACACGAGTGACGAGGAGGACATCTTCGGCACCGGGTGGAACGGCCTCCTCGTCGTACAGGACCTCGACCAAGAGACACCGTCTGTAGACGCACAAGAAGACGAGCCGATAACCATTATTCAGGCAGGAGAACTTGATGAGGAGCTCCCAACGATACTCCGATCGGTTCTCAATCAATAACTCGAAGACTGTAACAGCAGTCTAGCCATTTACCTCGTCGCTGTCTGCCAATTTTGAGGCAGCTGTCGGTAGCTATTTCGCCACAGATATTGACAGTGATGGCATATGAATCGGCTGGGAGATTATGATTACACTTTCTTGGCTTGTTGAAATCCTCAGAAGTTGATATTTTCTCGGCCTCGATCACTCAGTACAGCACGAGGTGTGACTGCTCGTTAGCGGGAACTGTACCTGTGTATCTCTTGTGCCAATTTCTCTAAGAAAACGCCCTCATTTGCGAGGTCATTCCCCCAATTCATGACCGAGAATCTTGGTTTCGATGACACGGTCACGACGGTGCTACCACCCTCGGTGGACACCTGTATTTCAATTTCATCGCCGAAAGACTTCCAAGAAAGCGGTGTGAGCGCCTTCAGAGTCAATTTATCACTGTCAACATCGGCTGTCTTCCATCCAGCGTATCCGACCACTTCCCTACAAGCGTCAAACACCACGTCGGTATCTTGGGCGAATTCTTTTGTTCGCATACGTTATTCTTGAGACAAATTGAAAAGAATGTTGGGCACAACGGTGGCGCCATAGCCCCTGCTCGGGCTACCATCGGTAGCGACCGAGCTTTTCGGTAAAGAATATATTTGAATAATAGGATTTCAACAGAGCCGAGGCCGCATATCTCACTACGGTCTAAACTGCTCTGTTGAATACCGGTGTTGACCGAGGTGGTCAAAATTTGAGTTGGCTTGTTAGCGGTTGACGCTAGTGATCTCAAGATCGGTATCGTCTCACCATGGCTCAAAGATCGCTATTCACCTATGGAAACGCTGCTACCCGGGCAAACCACGTCTAGCGACAAAATGATTACGCCGTCTGGGGATCTGCTGTTTTCACAGCCGGTAGGCGGTCAGAACGTGTCTGCGGTGCGGTCGCTGTCTGGCGATAGCTGACGCTCACGGAGGGCCTCGGCCGGCCACTGAGGGCCGCCGGACCGGCGGCCCTCAGATCCCTCGTCTATGCGGTTACACCCGGTGGATCGTACGCTTCTCCCCGATCAAGCATGTGATAGATCGATACCAGCATCTTCCGAGCTGCTGCCACGATCGCTTTCTGTGAGTTTTTCCGGCTTGCTAACCGGTCGTAAAACCGACTCAGATACTCGTCGTTACTCGTATGAACTGCGGTGTTTGCTGCTTGGACGAGCAGCCATCGTACACGCCCTGATCCACGTTTCGAAATGCCCCCTTCGATCCGCGAGTCGCCTGACTCGCGGATCACCGGGTTCAATCCCACGTAACTGACAACCTCCTTGTCACCGTCAAACCGGTCGATCCCACCTAATTCCGCGTAGATCGTCAGCGCCGTGTAGTAGCTCACCCCAGGGATTGTCATCAGCAGCTGGGTCTCCTTCAGAGACCCAGCGCACTCTTCAATCGTCTCATCAAGCTTCTGAATCTCCTCGGTGAGCGACTCGATCAGGTCGAGGTATGACTCAAGCAACGTGTCGAACGGCATCGGGATCGAGAGTCCCCGCAGGGACTCTCGTCCCTCCACGGTTAGTGGTTTCACGTCCTCGGTGATGCCGTGATCGGAGAGGAGTCCATGGACCTTATTGGCGTACTTGGTACGGTTTTCGACCAAGGTCTGTCGCCCGCGCACGAGTGCGCGGGCTTCCCTGACCTCCTCGGTTGGAACGTAGCTTTCAGGCACCGAGTTTAACCGGAGCATCCGCGCGAGTTCTTTTGCGTCCACGCGGTCTGTTTTCTTGTCGGTGTCTGCGATCTGGTTGATCTTTTTGGGATGAGCAACGGTCACATCCAAGTGCTCCGACAGCGTGTCGTGGATGTGGTAGTAGTTGGAAGTCGCCTCAAGCACGGCTTGTGCGCCGGCGTACCGCTGGGCGAGCTCGTCGAGGTTCGCGTTCTCAACGCGAACCTCTTCGACGATCTTCCCAGCCTCATCCATCACTGCCACCTGTGCGTACCGTTTGTGGACGTCGATTCCGAGGTACATAGCTTGTTCACCCGGGACGCCAGTGCGTGAAGCAGAGATTCACCTATTCGGGCTTTCCCGGATGCCGCGGGGCGCGGCATCCGGGCTGTAGCGCCCATGACTCGGCTCCTTTCGCACACGGACCAGTCAACACGACGTGCTCTGAGGCACGGAATAGCGGTCGGTCTCTTGCGCCCCATATCTTGTTTCACGCTCTCCTAGGGTAGCAGCGTTTCCATCGAGTCAACACAGCAGAATTTTCGGATATACTACCCGACTGAACCAGAGGGCGACGTAGGTGAAGACCAGACTGATCGGCGCACACTGGCTCGCAACGGAGGCGGCGCGCGACCAATTCTGACTGGCATTAGAAGGAACGGCACAAAGCGCAGCCTGCTGTTCTCAGAAACTCGCTAGCGTCTCGTCTTTCGTCTCACTGAGGTACTGTCTGATCTCTTTTTCCCGCCAGCCGACCGGCGCCAGCACGCTCTCAACGGCGCGTACAGCGATGTCCTCGTACCACCCGGTGTCGTACCGTGGCACGGCTTCGAACTCCAACCTGACCCGCGATGCACCTCGTGCGTCCGCATCAACAACGACATACCGGACAGTTTGTCCAGGAGCCAATCCCGACCCTTCGATTTGTGCCCGCTTGAGGGCAGCGACGGTAAGCGTCTCCATTGAGTACTGATCCACATCCTTCGAGACGCGATTGTCGACGACGAGCGCACTGGGATCCACTCCTCCCTCCCGAAGTTCGCGGAGGTGCCGCCGGAGGACATCACACACCGCCTCTGGCGAGCGCGTCTCGTCGAACACGCGCAACGCCTCGCTTTGGACCTCTTCGACCCACGCTGGCGTGGATCGCTGCCGCCCCTCAATGCCTCGCGTCTTGAGTGCATCGCCGAGTCCCGCCTCAGGATACGCCTCACCACGGCGCTTCCCGAAGTACCGAGTGAGCGCTCCCGACTCACCGTTTCGCGTTGGGCAGAACGCGACCCACTCGAACGCGCATTCGTACTCTAACTCGATACCCGCTTCCGCGCTGATTTCGGCGGCGACCACCTCTAAGGGGCGCTGCTCGCGATCGTCGGCGGGTGTTACCCAGATGGAGTCGACGATGCCATGCACCACCCGCCAGCCCGCTTCCTCCAACGTGCTTTTGGCGTCAAGGAGGAGCTCACGAGCGTAGGCGTTGATCGCCTCATGGCACTCGATCCGCCCAAACTTGGCGTTTGAGAAGCCCTGATACCCGAAGCAAGACACGAGGATCCACTTGATCGCTGAAGAGGCCGCTTCCAGTCGCTCGCGTTCGTCGCCGGCGACGTCGGGTATCTCTTCTTTGATCTCACTCCGGGCGTCAATCAATGGTCCGAGGACCTCCGGTAGGTAGCCGTCCCGATCGCAGACGGAGTAGTCCAACCCCGGCACGTCGTCGGTGTCACAACACCCACAGCGGACGGTCTCCGGGGAGATGTTCCGAGTTCGGATGATGTTGGGATACAGTGAGGCGAAGTCGAGTTCGTGGACATCCTCGTGGAGACCGACATCGGGGGCGAACGTCGTGCCGCCCCGATCGGCGTCGTCAAGCGTCGACGCCCGCTTGAACAGCTCCGGGCGCCACGCGCGCCACGGCACGAGTACATCGCAATCCCTGGCTTCTCGGATCTGCATTGCTGTTAGCACTCGCCCGATTGAGGCCCACCCGAGTTCCTGTAGGGGAAGCCCGGAGCGCTCAACGAGATCAAGACAGCCCTCCAGCCCGGACTCGTGGTAGAAGAACGAGTTGGCCTCGTCGACGATGACCCGGCCGGGGACCGTGTATCGGGCCGGCGAGTGTCCGACGGTGCCGTACGACGTGTACGTCGACTCGCCGGCGAGTGTTGTGTAGCCGTCACGTCGACCGAGTTTGAGGTCGACGCCGTAGACGTCGGCTGCTTCGAACAGGAGCGGCACGAGCGCTGCCGTCGAGACGACCAGGACATCGGGATCGTGGTCGTCGAGCGCCGCTTGAACGCCACTGATCGTTTCGCCCGGCGAGGACCCGACGCAATCACCCTCGACAGCGAGTTGCGGTAGCGACTCGATGTCCGATTCGTGGCGTGGGAAGTTGAGATGGAGCGTCCGCAGGTCACGAGCCGATCGGTCCGGCGCGGCTCGGGTGTCTGTTTCGAGGCAAAACCGCAGTTGCCGGGTAAAATCGACGTTGTAACACGTGTAGGTGTCGGGCTGTCCAAACTGTCGGACACGGTTTGCGACCATCCGGACCGCCTCGATCGAGGCAGCGTCGACGCGGAGCAAGGGGCGGGCGGCAGTCCGGAACGTCTGCCGGTGTGATTCGACGCTGAGCCGCTCGATAGCCTCCTGTCCATCGAGGAACGACCAGAGTTCGCGGAGCGCGTCCGAGAGTCCGTCCCGAGACGGCGGCGCCGGATCCGGACCACCCGATCGCCCGTAGAGATCGTCCACCGAGTCACCGACGAAGAGCGTCGGGTGATGGGCCTCGTGAACCTCGCGAGCGGCGCCGTCCGGGGTGAGCGTCCATCGGGCGACGCGGCCGTCACCGAGGTACTCCAGCGTGAGCGTCACGTTATGTGTCGGTGAGCGACTCGACTTCGTCTTCCAGTTCGGCGATCCGGCGTTCCTGTTCGAGCGCGATCGCCATCCACACCGGCGCCAGTGGGTCGGCGGGGTTGAGGTTCCCCGCGGCGTCGGCGTGGTCGCGAGCGTACACGAAAAGCCGGTCGAATCGGGGCTTGTCTTGCCGGCGGAGGACGCGTCGAAACGCGCGCCAGTCGTCTTCGATCGCGCTCAACTGGTCCCGGTACGTCGGGTTCGTCCGGCCCATTACTGGATGCTTGGTGCGGCTGCGGCGCGGTCGACGGTCGCTCCCTCGTACAGCCGGGCGCGGTGTTCGAGCACCTCCTGCCAGTACGCGAGCGTCGTTTGGAACCAGCCGTCGTCGGTGTGGTAGACGAGCGTCTCCGTGTCGCCGGCGGCGTCCTCGAAGCGCGGCCCGAAGGGGGTCTTTTCACACTGGAGGTGCGTCGTCGCGGCCCGGCGGAGCGGCGTCGAGAACTCATCGTCGCGGCACCGCGTCACGAGGACCGGTGTGTCGTGGACGCGGGCGACGCGAGCGACCGACGCGATCGCGTGGACGAACAGCTGCTCGGCGAGTTCGCTGTCAACGTCGGTGGCGCGGTACATGCCGTCGAGTCCGGTTGCGACGACGACTGAGGGCGACTCGCGGGCGGCGAGCCGGCCAGCCAATCGGTCGAGCAGCGCGGTGTGTTGGTGGGCCGTGAACCCGCGAGCCACCTCGATCCGGTCGAGGACGCGATCGGCGGGCGCGAGTTCGCGGAGGCGGGTCGTGTTGGCCTTGTTCGCGCCGTCGACCCAGAACGCGGGGGCGTCCCTACTGAGTACTCGGTCGAGCAGGAGTGCTTGGACGGGCGTGACTCCGAGTTCGTCGTCGACGTCGACGAGCGTGACGCCCGGCGCGAGCTCCGGGAGATCGGCGGTCGGTCGTCGGGAATGGGTTTGCATGGTAGCGTGGATGGGGAGTTAACTAAAAGGAGTGAGCCATGGATGTGCAGTGAAAGTGGAAGTGCCGACGGCATCGAAGCCGTCGCGCCAAATTCTCGGGCACCGATCCGTTGAGAGCGTTGAAATCAGAACACTGTCCCGGCGTTCAGCGCTGCGCCCGGTGCCGATGGCGGCGCGAAACAAAAGCCAGTGCTAGTCGCTACCTGAGAAGTTCGGACTCGGCTCGCAATCCTTCGAAATCTGTGAGTTTCTCTATCACCTGTTTAATCGCGCTGACGTGTAAGCTTGATATGCGACGAGGTGAGCGACGATCGCAAGCGGTCCCTGCCGGAATTAAATCCTCTTCTCCGGCTACTGCCTCGACGGGCGCATTGCCGACCGGGGACCCGACGACGAGGCTGAAGCAGCCTTCGACGCTCCTCACGAACTTCTAGCACGCGCCTTGGAGGAAGACGAACTTCTCGCTCTGTTTGTCGCAAGCGTACTGCTTGACGACCGCTTGGGCGCCGCGCTCGGCGGTAGAGAGGGTCTTGTCGGGGTTCGACGTCCACATGTCGAGTAGTTCGATATCGCGGTTGCCCCGGCTGTACTGGCGGAGGGTGTTCTCGGTGTCGGCGGACTTGCCGATCTTGACGTCCATGACTTTGAGCCCGGAGTATTCGAGGTGAGAAATCCGAATCGCGTAGACCACTTCGCTCATAAACAAATCTTGTGAGAGTGGTCTCTTGAAACGGTTGGATTATCAATTATTTATCTAACCATGGCGCCAGATTAGGCCATATCAGGATTTCTTGAGAACCACAGATGGAAAAAGTCGATTTTGGATAAGGATTTATTAATATCCAAATGAGGTGAATGGTATGGTTGAGCCAGAGGATTATGAGTTTGTTGAGCCTATTATTGACAAGAAGCCATTACAGCCAATCTTTGATATTGACTATGACAACGAATGGGAGAGAGAACTCTATATTAATTCAGCCCTCGTACCGCTATATTTAGGAAAGAATTTGGATAGCAGCGGAAGCAATTCGTTCAATTCTGAAGAATTAGTTAACTACATTGCGACATTCTATGAGCGTTCAAGAGTGTACCACTCTTTTCTCAATGACTGGTTAGATTGGGCCAGTGAGGACCAAAATAAACCATATACCACAAAGCGAGCGGGGGTCCACATCTTTGCGCCAATCTATGCTCAGGAGCTGGAAGGACCAATGAGATACCACGCAGCAGTACTGAATGATCTACTCGATGAGTTTTCCGGATCTGATGGTGACTGGAGGAATCGGTTATATGATGGCGGAGAGCGTCAATATTTCGGAAATGTACTGAATACCTGTATACAATCATCCCAATCAATCCATGGTATATCAGAGTATGAGGAATTGAACAGGGGACTAGATTTCCTCACAAAAGCGCTAATTCTAATCGATCAACATAGTTCATATGCTACGCAAAATGGGTTAGGCAAGAGCTTTGAGGAGTCACTTAATGATAGTGATTTTGACGAGACACCGATGGCCTCCGATATTCGGAATGGTTTCGCTCATGCCAATTATAATCTCAACTTTGATGACGCACTCAATATTAACGAGAAAAATATAGATGTCGAGATAGACGGCACAAAGCTAACTAAGCGAGTAGAAAGCATAATTTCGTATATCAGTCGTCATATGTCGTTGATATTTGCCATTATTACGGGAGTCACACTAGCTCTGTACCATATTTCGATCAAAGAGGATTATGACGATCAGATAGAGATATTATGGAACGTTTTGCCGGGGCAAGTCAGTATGTCCGGATATTAGTTGGACGATTCGGATGCTGATCAATCCATGTGGACTGGTCTAAAACTGTCCTGCCTGAGTAAACGGCTCCGGTGAGGCCTCCTGTCTTAGTCGATTGAGACGCTGCTCTTTGTTTCTGGACGCCGCATCGATCAGCTTTCGATCGGGCCATGAGTGAATATGGAGACCACTAAACTGTTCTTTAGCAATCTCTCGCACAAGTTCGATATGCTCGATCGCGTACCTTGTCCACTCACCATGGTCGTGGATGCGTTCTAGCTCCTCCGCGACATCGTTGTAACCGGCCTCACGAGTCGCTTTAAGACACATGTCGAAGTTCGCACCACGAGGGTTCATCGGTTCGTGAAACACCACGTCCGGATCGACCGCGGCGAACCACGAGAGCGCCTCCCGAATCTCGTCTCGATCCATCGTCGGATAGGTCGGCGAGAACGAAACGAACCGCGGAACTCCCGCCCGGAATAGCTCATCAAGCGCTTCCCACCTCGCCATCGGAGGCGGCGCATTCGGTTCGAGTGCGTCGACGAGTGAAGCATCAAACGACGGTATCGAAGTTCCAACAGCCACGAGCCCGTCAGCCTCCTGGAACAAATCGATATCACGAGTCAGGTTCGGACTTCGCGAGAGGATTCGGACGGGAATATCTGCCTCGACGAGCTCACGAACGCATCCCCGAGTGATTTGCGCCGCTCGTCGATCTTGGTAGCAGTCAGTCCCGCTCGAAAGCATCACGACGCCGCGCCCCCGCCGCGTAACCTTCCACTCCTTCTCGAAGTCCGTATTCTGAAGTCCCTCGTGAACACGCTCAGGGAGGTCATCACGGTAGAGCAGGTAGTCGCCCCAGTCGCGTTGAGGGTCCTCTACCCCAGCCTTCTCTCCGAGCATCTCGTCGCGACTGTCGATCGCCGGCGTCGACGGGACGTAGCAGAACTTACAGCCGTGTCGGCAGCCCGTGGCGACGTTGATCACGTAATCGCAGAGGCTCTTCTCATTGAGCTTCGACTCGCTGAGGACCGTCTTCGTCGGGTCAACATTGACCGTCAGTCCACCCTTCTCCTCGCCATCCTCCGACGACGCGCAGTCCCAACAGAGGAGGTGTCCGTCAGGACGCGCGCTGAATCGGTCGGTAATCTGGTTGCCGCACTCCTTACAGACGAGTCCTTGCTGCCAGAGGTTGAGCCGATCGCCGTATTGACGCTCGGCTTCGCGCAGTTCGTCGAGCGTCGGATGTTTGCCCAGCTCCTCGACGACGCGACCGTCCTCGTCGACGAGGTGGACGAATCTATCGTACCACCCACCGTCCGGATCGCGTTCGGTGTCAAGGTGCATAGGTGACTCTCTAGTGTAACCTCGTTTTACAAATAGTATAAAATCGAGGTGATACCACGGCGAAAGTGGAAGTAAAAGAGATTACGCGGATGAGGGCAGCTTCGGATAGTCTTCGGGCGACTCCATCTTCTCGCGTTCCTGGCGGAAGAACTCCGCATCGTCGCCAGCGTGTTTGACGAATTCCTTGTCGGGCCAGAGGTGAATCGGGAGATCGAGGTCGTCACCGATGTCGCGCACCGCGGTCAGTTGCTTCTTCGAGTACTCGACCCAGTGGTCGCGGTCGCGGAGCTTGTCGAGCTCGTCGGCAAGTTCCTCCTGTCCGGCCTCGCGTGCGGCCTCGACCGTCATCTGGAAGTTGCCGCCACGAGGGTTGATAGGCTCGTGGAAGACGACGTCAGGGTCTAGGCGTTCCTTGAACTTGGTGAGGAGTTCGCGGAGGTCCTCGCGGTCCTGCGTCGGATATGTGGGTGACATGGAGACGTAGACTGGGACACCGGCGTTGCTGATCTCTTCGAGGGCGTCGAGTCGGGCGGAGGGAGCCGGTGCGCCGGGTTCAATGGAACGAACCTTCTCGTCGTCGAGGCAGGGAATCGAGGAGCCAACGGTGACGAGTCCGTTTGCGGCTTTGAACACGTCGATGTCACGGACGACGGCGGGACTGCGGGTGAGGATTCGGACCGGCTTTTCGTGTTTCACGAGCTCGATGACGCAGCCACGAGTGATCTGTGCGGCGCGGCGGTCTTGGTAGCAGTCCGTGCCGCTGGAAATCATGACGACGCCGCGCCCGTCTGGAGTGGAGTCCCACGTTCGCTTTCGATCGAGTTTCTGTGTGAGGCGGTCTGGGAGATCGTCTCGGTAAAGCAGGTAACTCCCCCACTCCTGCTGGCCGCTATTGACACCTACTTGCTCTTTGAGCATGTCTCCCCTGGCCTTGATGTTCGGTGTGCTGGGAACGTAACAGAACTTACACCCGTGTGTACACCCGGTAGCAACGTTGATTACGTAGTTACAGAGATTCTTGTGATGGAGCGCAGAAGACGAAATTACAGCCTTCGTCGGATCTGTGGTATGTGAAACGCCTCGTGAGTCACTTTCCATCTGTTGTTGCTCAACACAGTCCCAACAGATGATGTCGCCAGAAGAGGTAGACCCGTACCTATCCTCGATATCAGAGTCGCAGAGGGAACACTGAATGTTCGCGGAGAGGATGTTGATCCGATCAAGAGGGCTGCCGTTCTGTCGGCTCGCTTCCCTCAATTCGTCCAGGGTCGGATCGTCGCTTAGTAGGTCCACATATCTACCTTGATGCCGGACCCAAAACCCTCTGTGATCCTTTTGTATCGCTAGTTCATCTGATGACGGTTGTTTTTTCATCATTAGAACTCACCTAGGGCAGTCTGGCCCGGATCATCATCCGACTCCTCGGATAGCTCCTCCGAGATTCCCTCGTCATCTTCAGGCAAATAGGAGGTGAGAGAAGACTGTGAGCCGTCTAAGACATCCAGAATTCTATCGACATCTCCAGAGTGAACCTGTTCAATGAAGTCACGGACGTACTTGATCGTCTCCTCGTAACCGTTACCGTGCTCGATGTCACGAGTGGCGTAGATCATATCGTAGTAATAGCTCCCCACATCGGCCTCCACCCTCGTGTTGACCTGAACGGGTCGTTCTCGGTCCGCCAATCGGTCTAGGTATAAGTCTCGCATGAACTCACGCATTCCCACATCCGGAATCTCAACTGTGTCTAGATCACATCCATAGAACTCACCAACGGTCTCTGGATAGGTATCTACGTTCCGCCCGATTGCCTGTGAAGTTGGTAGATTAATGAGAAGGTCACCATACGGGGTGGGCGTTAATTTCTCAATTGCGGGCCACTTGACATCCATCCCCTGATTATCTATGAAACAGAGGTAATTCAGCCCATTATCGTCTTGGAAACTTCTCCACATACCAGTGATAATGTCTGGAATCGCCTTATTCGCGTCACGACACATCACCTCCCACTGCTCTGGTTCGGTGTACTTGTCCCCCTTCTCATTGAACGCGTATTCCAACCGACGCTCAAGAGCTTCAGCGTGATCAGGATCTTTCTCCACGAAGAACATTTTCTTGAACGGTACCGTAGCGTCCTTCGCAGCGATAAGAGGAGATCCGAGGAAGCACCGATTTTCTTCATCATACTGTGAAACACCAGATCCGGCCAGAGCATCGATATAGTAGAGATCATTGAAATAGTCGTTTTGAGCAAGAACGGTCGTGTACATGTTGACCGTAGCAGAGTGTAGAATCAGTTTCAGCGCAGACCACGTGTCAAAATCGTTTGTCTGTCTCGGCACCCGTGAATAGAACTCTTGGGAGTCCTCAGTCAGGCCCTCAATCCGGGTCTGGATATAATCGCGAACGTCAACTCCCATTGAATTCAAGATGTTAGTAGAGACTCATAAACCTTCAGTAAAATGCCACATATTCAAAATTAATTGAGTCTGATCTTGCTCAGGAAGTTTGTCTAGTGCTATTTAAGAGAGGCCCGTAATCGATTATATGTCTCTGTAAGCACGAACCTTAGCGCCTCTATATTGCTGAAATCATTCTTTAGAGCCTCATTGGTGAATGAACGTGGATAGAGGGACCCAAATATATCAGCAGGGCTTGGAAGTGCCGCAGCTAGAAGTATAAACACAAATCCGACCAAATAAACGGAGAATCCAGGGCTTCGAACGGCTAAGACTGTTGTAAGGACACTACCCCACGTAGCTGTGGGTGCGACACAGAATACCCGCGTCTGGGTGGGCGAAAGATCTCGGGGGTCACCTAGTTTCACCATAGTCGGGAAAATAATTGAGAATTCAATAGCCACATCATCCGTCCACCTTCTTGCGACAAAATAGTGGGTTATTTCGTGGACACAAAGCCCGATAACCGCTGATATAGGTGGGATTAGAACTGATTCTGCTAAGGAGTAAGCCATCTGAGATTTCAGTCTTGACTCTCTCTTCTATTCAATTAAATCGTACACTCACATCATCGTATTCCCGTCTCAAACGTTGGACCAAGACTTATTCATTTTCCAAATTTGTGGCATCAACATTGCCCGCAAGATATCCCCGGCCAAGTTCCGTAATCTCGTAGTAGCCGCGTTTAGGCTTTTTTACGAATCCATAGTCAGTAAGATCAGAAAGTCGTCTACTGACGTGAGTCCGCGATTTCTCGATGTTTTCGGCGATCACTGCCGGCGTGAGCCTAAGTCCACCTTCGAGAGCTTCGAGGATGCGATCGTCAGTTGGCATTTGCATCCAGTCCGCCGGCTTTCGCATGGCCCACGTTCCTCAGAACAGTCTCATAGTCGTGTTGGTACGACATTCTCCAGGCACTTATACGTAGCATTAATGTAACTTATTAGTAGAAGATTTTAATACCCTCGAACCCACACTTTACGATCACGGACCCACACGGCTATCTTCGGTAACACGCCGTGCCTGAGGAGGACGCGGGCCGCGCTGCGCCAACAGCCGGCCCGTGTGGGGTTCCGTGAACCAGCCACGAAACCCATGTACGCCGAAACCACGCGGGGGCTTGAAACTCCCGTCCGAGACGCGGCATCGACTCTGACTGACGAGTACCCGGCAGCGCTCGCGACGCTCGTCCGCGCCGACCGCGCGAGCCACGACGTCGCCCAGACCACGCTCCGCGAGTTCCGTGGAGAAGACGAGTTGCTGAAACAAGCAGTTCGAGGCGCCATCAGCAATAGTGAGGAGGCCAACTACAAGGCAATAGTTGACTCTCACAAGGGTGGTGCTGGCGGACGCGCTTTTCAGCCACTACTGACCGAAGGCACGAACACTCGGAACGGCATACCAACCTACTTCACCTTCTTGGAGGTCAGCTCATGAGTCCAGAGTGCGCTACGGACTGCCAGACACTAGCCACCCTCACCGCCTTCCAGCGGGACCTCCTCCGCACACTCGCGAAAACCGACGAGCAGAGTGGGCTCTCACTGAAAACGGATCTTACCACCTACTACGGTGAAGCGATTAACCACAGTCGGCTGTACCAGAACCTTGACGAACTCGTCAGACACGGACTCATCAACAAACGCCAGCGCGACGGCCGCACCAACAGCTACAGCCTGACTGACGCGGCACAGACAGCACTCGCAAAGCGCGACGCGTGGATCCGGGGTGAGACCGCGTGAACTTTACCCGTCCACACATCCGGTTTGACGCCCGCGAACGCCTTACCGGCGACTACGACGACATCACCGTCCAGCAGGCAGTGGAGGCCTACACACAATGACGAAGCTGTGGCGCTGCCGTCAGTGTGACCGGCTCGTTAATCGGTTTGTCAACGGCTGGATCTGCCCTCAGTGTGGCTGGTACTGTGGCCGGTCTCTCGCACACGTGAACAAGGGACCATGAGTCGGGAGCAACACTCCACCACCGGCTCGACGCCGCCAGTCCATCCCGCGAGCGAGCTCACCACGCGTCTCGATCAGCTGTCGCTTGCGTCCACGTCGGGTGCGTGTCAACATTGTGGGCGCTCGTTTACCGAGGGCGACGACGTCGTCGCGTACGTCTTCAAACCGGCAGACCAGCAAACCCACGAAGTTGGCCATTGCGTCTGCGCGCACAACGAACACCGCCAGCAGGAGGTGTTCACGCTCGGCGTCCACGAACTGCTGGTCGTCGGGCGCATCGGAATCGCCTCAGACGCTGCGACCCAATCCACCTGGCCGATTCTCGTCGACCCGGTCCCACTCGGTGTGAGCGAACCAGCGACGACGACGATCCGCTGGTTGCCACCGGAGACGCCACTCGCCGAGCAGGTCGTCCCGAACGCGACCCACCGGCAGCGACGGCGCGACGCTCGGGCGCAGGTGACGGTCGGTGACCCACTGATGACGGAGGGTGATGACTGATGTGGTCGTCGCCCCGCACCGAACCTCCGCAACCGAAGAGGTCCGGTCACCAACCAACGCGCCCATCCACACAGCCAGCAGCCGATCCGGACATCACCCGCGCGACGATCGCCCACCTTCGGCGGGCGCTTACCGCGAGTACTGCCAGTGATGTGGCCGGCGTGAAGGCGGCGCTCTTCCGAGCGACCCGGACTGTCGACGAGACACACCATCCAGACATCGCGGCCGCGATCCGGATCGCCCGCAGTGTCGATCCTGTCTCGCGAACGGTCCGCCAGTATATCCGAGAGCTGCTCCGCCGGCTCGTCGCGATGGTCAACTGCTGGGAGCCACCCAAGTGATGCCAGCAAACAAGCAGGCCAGCCGCGGGCCCGCACAGCCCGTCGGCCAGGGCCACGAGCGTGGCGTCCATCTTGTGGGTCCAACTACACAGCATGGCGCCGCCGGCATCCACTGTGGAAGCGTCTCGCCGCGGCTGACCGAGTGGATACCCGAGCTCCTCGACCAACTTCGTGAGGCGACCACAGAAACAGTCCGAACCCAGACACCCCACACCGACCCGTGGCGGGCGAGTACCTCACTCCTCGATACCACGCTCCCGGAGTGGAACTCCCTCGAGAACACGTGGGACGATGCGACCGCCGAGGCCGTCGCCTACACGCAGTCGATTACCGAGTTGGCGCTCGTCGACGGCGACACCGAGTCGTCATATCACACACAACGCCACAACGAATTACGCGACACCGTTCATACAGTCGGCACCGGGCGCGGTGCAGTCAACGCCGGGCTTGGCGCGCTCGCTAAGGGACCGGTCGCGCTCCACCGCGAGTTCGACCATACCCCCCGAGCGATCACCCTCGCACTCGATGGGTCGGCGTGGACCGATCTCACCGACCGCCGAACTGGCGTCCGCGCACTCGCGGCCATCGCCGTGCTCGCAGCCGGGTTCGACGTTCGCGTTGTCGTCTCTCCGGCGCTCAAACGCCACCTCACCCGGCGGTACCCACAGTGGTGTGAAATCCACCTCGATCTTACGCAAAGTCGGGATCGGTCCCACCCGCATCCCCACCGCGTTCAGTCTCACGAGCCGACCACCGACGAGTGCCACCCCGCTTGGGAAGCGCTCGATGGGCTCGAACGCACACCGGGGAAACGACGTCTCCTCACCAATCTCGACGCCACCACCGGGCGAACCTACCAAGATCTCGAACATGATCATGCGATCGACATTGAGGCAGGGACGGTCAGCCGGTACGTCCTTGATCTCGAGACGCGTGGGCTCGTCGACGTCGACCGTCGGGGCACCCACCACAGCGTCACCCTCTCTGAACGCGGTCAGACGGCCGTGGCTGGGTATCTCGACGCTGCCGGCGACCTCGTCCACCCCGAACAACGCCGACTGACTGACGATCTTACTGCGACCACTCACGATGTCACAAGTACAGTGTCGCCCCGCCCGGAGGGCTCCACAGGTGACACCCCACCCTCACTCGAGGAGTGGCTGGCGGCGACGGGTGACCCCGACGCCGACGGGGAGTTCATCCAGTGGCTCAGGGGGCCCGACACCGTCGATGAAACCCACCTCCACCAGCGATTTCGGACCCCTGCCCAAGACGATAGCGTCACACTCGTTGATGACACCCCAACGCCGTTCGATGACGGCCGAGTTGGGTATCTGAGCCACACCTCTGGCGAGGCGCAGGTCGTCCTCCAGTGGGGTGGGCCCTTAGCCACTCTGGGACGTCTCGCGGCTGTCTTACTCAGCGATAAGGCGCTCTCGAAGATCTTGACGCCGTCGCGGTTCGGCCGCACATTCGAGGCAATCCATCGCGGTGATCTCGAACAAGACGCCCCACGAGTGCTGTGTCGGGGCCACCAAGTTGGCTGGTACAGTGAGGACGAGCACACGTATGCGGCGTGGCGTGAACGCATCACGACCGTCCGCGATATACTGCTCGCTAAGATCGGCGAACACACGAGCAGTACCAATAGTGCCGCCCGGAGCGAACTCTTCGAAGCCCTCCACGGGTTGGTCGCTTCGGCCACTCACCTGTATCACGCAATCGGCGTCGATCTGACGACCACAATGAGGTTTCCGGACACCGAGGCGCTCGCGCGAAACTCGACGCAACGCCGGCAGCTCTGTACGTTCCTCGCGAAGACGGTACCCAAACAATCCGTCTACGGTGTTCACTCGGGCTACCGCATGTTGTTCGAAGAGCGCCCGCCCAAACTGCGACGGCGGCTCCCCTACGACGTCGAGCCCGACGCGACGATGGATCTGACGATGTCGTGGGTGCTTGCGGGCCCGACGATCACCGATCTCCGCGATGCGATCGAAGAGGCGCTCACCACAGAGCTCACCGCCGTCCGAGAGGCGATCGCGGAGGGCACCGAAACTGCCCCCACGCTCTCGATCCCGGTCGTCGACGGGACGACCTACCCCGCCATCCGGCGGGTGATCGACGAGATTGCGATGACCCACGACGCCCAGTGGACACCCCGCGAGCGACAGCGGCTCGTGCGGCGCTGTCTGCGCTCGTTCGGCCCGGCGGACACCACTCGCCGTGCGTGTCCGTACGACGTCGTGGTGAGCCTGCTGCGTGCGCTGAACGAGTCTCACGCTCCGACCGTGGCTGCGGTTGAACGCGCGGCGGCGACGCTCTCTGTCGCGCGGTTCCGCCCCGATCTCGTGCCAACGGCGACGGCGCTGTATGCGACCCTGCTTCGAGCCGACGAGCCGCTCGGCCGCTCAGCGTTACTCGAGCGGGCCGACATTGCGGCTAGTAGCTATGATCGCCGGATTGGCACTGTCCAAGCGCTTGACCGAGTACAGGCCGTCCAGATAGATGGCCACCGACGCTGGGTCACCACCGACGAACCCAGTCACCCGTCACCGCAGCCGTCGCCGTACCTTGATCAGCCTCATTCCTGGCTCCCGCTGTTGACGCATCGCTCACGAACACATTCAGTCCGTCTCGCCCCCACTCTGTGGATTCCACTCGGAGTCGACTGGCGACACCCACATCGCATCCACATGTGGGATCAACACGCCCTGACTGGCACTGCCGTTGACACCGCCCTTCCGGTGAACCAGTGGGGACCGCGCCGGGAGGACTGTACCGCAATCACCGACGCACCAACTCATCACAGCCACCGACCAGCCGCAGCGCTCGAAACCATCACCGATGAACCACGCATGACACCACAATACTACGCACCGACCGCATCGCTTCTCGACCACCGACGTCTCCTCTTACCACGGGGTGTGTCCCGATGAAACACTCAGGAAGCGATCGTCCAACCGACGCCATCTGCGAGCGCCAGTTCACCGAAGAGGGGACACACATCCGCGTCGCCCGCTGTGAAGAGGCCGCATCCCAACTCACGTGTAGCGTCGAACAGCAGAATCAGCGCCTGTATCTCACTGTGTCCACTAACGATGCGTAACGCCACAAGTACGCGACCGAAGGTTGTTCGAGTAATCGACAAGTACGACCTCGACGACATTGGCGACGAAATGGTTACCGAATGGACAAAGCCCGAGAGTACCCGCCGCTCTTGTCGTGAACTCGCGGAATTCTTCAACATCCGTGTGCTCGATGCAGCACTCCGCGAAGCGGGTATCATCTGGGAGAGATCACTTGTGGAGGAGTGTGCCGCGATCATCAAAGACGATACTAAATCGATGACAGGATATGATCTCGATCGCAGGGGAGTAGACACCGACGAAGTCGGTGGGGACATGGTGTCGTATCAATCGATATATACGTATCTGACAGAGTATCGTGATATTACGTATGAGCGTGAGGTCGATGATATCCGCTCACGAGTTGCGAGTTTACAACAGATCGAGACAAAGGCAGAAACGATTGCTACTGGGATTATCTCACACTCTGTGACACACGATCAGGTACACGGAGTGGAGCCTGAAGTAGAGGTCACGATGGATTGTATCTGTAACACATGCGGGAGCAACACCGAGATGTCGGTGTATCTGCGAAACGGCGGCTGTCCTGCCTGTAGCCGGTCAACATAAGCTGTCGACCGGCTGTTTCGGCGGCAGATGGGTTGTAACAGGATCCACGGAAGAGTGCTGATTCGCTGAGTCAGCGAATGCGGGTAAACGCCTTATTATCCAGCCATCTACGTGGATACATGTCTGACAACCAGTCGCTTAGGGCGCGTCTCAAAGAGGATCTGACAAGCAATCTCTCGGTCAGTGTTGTTTCCGTGATCCTTGCTGTCGTAGCCTTGTTTGTGTTCGCTCAGATAGGCGATCCAACTACGGGAGGATTACTTCTTGCACTCAATATCGGGGTGTTCATTCCTTACGCATACGAGCGTTACTGGCCTGTCGCATATTCAAGAAGCGCAGCAGCTGTGTGGACTATCTCAGCTGCGCTGATCACGACAGGTTTGTTCATCGGCACATATCAACTCGCTTTCAGTGTGGTTCCCGGCGAGTACACCGGTGGAATTGCGTTTGTCCTAACCGTGCTAATTCAGTATGGGATCGCAGCGTTGTTCATGCGAGTCCGACAGCATACGTAAGTGAAAGATAGTAACTAATGGATGAATTGCGTCAGAGGAACAGAATGATTTTTCACACAGCAGCCAATTGGCCGTCTCAACACAAGGAAACTTGCGTTATCACAGCCAAGGAGAGTACAGGCGTGACCGATGAAGCGGACGTAGATGAAATACTCGATCTCCTTGACGATCAGTACGCGCAGGTAATCCTCCAACAGACACGGAACAATGTGATGTCAGCCAAAGAGATTAGCGAGACATGTGATATCTCAATTTCAACGGTCTACCGGCGGACAGAACGACTGATCGAATGCGGACTTCTCGCTGAACGACGCGTCGCACAACCCGATGGAACTCACTATAGTCTGTACGAAGCACGGTTAGATGAACTTACCGTCCGTCTCACTGACGATGGATTTGAGATAACGGTCTCAGAGAAGGCGACTGGTGATCTCGCTGACCGCTTTACTGATATGTGGGAGGGGTTATGATGTCCGTGGTCCAAGCGGCCGATACACAACTGCCGTCAGATTATTTTTTACTGCTATCTGTATCGCTTATCGCCCTCGGATTAGCGCTGTTCATTGTGTTCCACGCCTATAGGGGATATCAGCGGAACAGCAGCATCCGGATGCTGTACCTAGCCTGTGGCCTCGGTCTCATCACTGCCGTCCCTATGACGCTCTCAATCGGGGTTAACTCACTTGGGCAGATGATTGAGCTTGCTCCTCGCGTGTATACATTTTATCTTCCATTAGTGATACGAGTGAGCGAAATAACTGGGATTTGTACTCTGCTCTACTCCTTGCTTATCACGCCTAGCAAATCTCAGTGAGTGTTCAGTACGCAGCCATCACCGAACAGCTGTTTCGAGAGGCGATATGTCTGAAGAAGAGGATTTCAACCGAGCCATGCCGGGGAGAGGTCCGTGAAGATAGAGGCGGAAACGGGGCCGTTCTGGGAGAAGTGTGGGCCGGCCGGGAGTCGACGGGAAGTTCGCTCGCCGATTACGTATCGGTCAATACCACTCATAGCAGCCGTTAATTACCGTAATCTCGTCACCAACTTATGGATCATTTTGCGTGTCCAGCGTGTGAGGTCTCGTCTCGGTCTCGCTTCGAGGAGATAGAGGAAGGCGTCGCCGCCGGGGCTGACGTGAAAAGCGTCGGCGGAGACGCCTGCGCGGATGCCAATTCTCACCGTCGTCGAGCAGTATTAGTCGGGACGGCAGGCGCGACAGGGATCGGCGGCCTCGCCGTCGCGCGTGGCACACGTCGACTGACTGATGGCGGGACTGATGGGGACACTCAGGCGGTGACCGACGACCCACCTCCCAAGCCAACGGACAACCCGACGCTCATCGCGCATCGGGGGTTCGCGGGGGAAAACCCTGAAAACACGCTCACAGCCGCGCGGGCGGCAACGCGTGAGAAGGGACCCGGCGGCCGCGCCGATTTTGTCGAGTTCGATGTCGTCGCCACCAGTGAGGGCGATGTCGTGGTGTTCCACGACGACGAGCTCGCGGGTCGCGACGGGGACGGGTCGGGGGTCACGGATGTCGACGGCGTCGTGTGGGAGACGGACACGGAGACGGTCACGAGCGCGGCGGTGCTCGGGACTGAAGAGACAGTGCCCCGGCTCAACGAGATGCTCGCTGCGATCCCGACGGACGTCGGCGTCAACGTCGAGTTGAAGAACCCGGGTAACGGGTCGCTCCGGTTCGGGGAGAAGCTCTCCGAGGGAGATCTTGAAGCGCAGAAATCGATCTGGAGCCCCTTCGTCGACCGCGTTCTCGCGGCGTTGGACGCGACCGATCACGAGGTCTTGCTCTCGTCATTCTACGAGGCGGCGGTCGCGGTCGCGGCCGAGCGGTCAACATATCCGGTCGCGCCGATCCTATGGGACTCGGTTGAGGACGGGATTTCCATCGCCGAGCGGTACGACACTGCGGCGGTTCACCCGCCTGCGGAGATGGTCCAACGGACTCCCTTCTTCGACGACTCGCGGTTCAGCGGCACCGACATCGTCGAAGCCGCTCGGTCGGACGGCCGCGCGGTCAACGTTTGGACGGTCGAGACGTGGTATCAGGCGGAACGCCTCATCGAGGCCGGCGTCGACGGGCTCATCGCCGACTATTCGACGCTGCTGTCGGCGTGAGCGTCGGCCGCCGACCCATCGGCTGTGTGCTGGAACAATACGAGGTAGTATGTATTCCTATTGATTAATACATGTTAACATATCTTGAACCGTACCCCACAGGAGATCTATTATCAACAGTTATACACTTCGTTCAGGATCAGTGAGGCGTATGGCACCAACTCACGGGCGTTCACATAGCATCTCACGGAGAAACACCCTCGCGACCACCGGTGTCGCGCTCGCCGCGGCGACAGGCCTTGCCGGTTGCCTCGGAGGCAGCAGCGGCAGCGGCGAAGCGGAGTTCTCTCCGATCGCCGAGGAACTCACCGTCTGGCACGCTATGGGCGGGACGAACGGGGAGACGCTTGACCAGATCGGGGCTGACTTCGAAGACGAGACAGGGAAACCGGTTAACATGGAGTTCCAGGACAGCTACGAGAACGTCTTGACGAACACATTGTCCGCGTTCGACTCTGGGAACGTTTCGGACATGCTTCAAGTCGACAGTCTGTTCGCACAGCAGGTGCTGGACACGGACCAAGTCCGTCCCGTCGAGGAGATTCTCCCCGACGACTTCGATTCGGGCGTTTTTCTCGACAACGTCGCGGATTTCTTCACCGTTGACGGCGAACTCGCCTCGCTCCCGTTCAACAACTCCAACGCTATCATGTACATCAACCGGGATGCCTTCGAAGAGGCCGGGCTCAACCCCGACGACCCACCGCAGACACTGGCTGAGGTCAGGAGCGCATCGGAGCAGCTCGTCGATGAAGGCGTGACGCAGTTCGGGATCACCTGGCCGAACCACGTGTGGTTCGTTGAGACGTGGTACGGGTTCGAAGGCGAACTGATGACGGACGCCGAGAACGGCCACGCCGGCGAGCCCTCCGAGTTCCGAACGCCGGACGCGGCCTACGACATGTTCGAGTGGTGGAGGGGGATGGCCGAAGACGATCTTTACACGAATCCGGGGATTGAGGCGTGGGGTGAGGCCACGTCGCTCTTCACTGAACAGGAGTCGGCAATGCTGCTGACGAGTACTGCATCGGTCGCCGGCCTCATCGCCAACTCGGACGGTTTCGAGGTCGGCGCTGCCCCGTATCCGAGCATCAGCGACACGCGCGTCGGTCCCGTGATTGGTGGTGCCTCGTTTTACGTACCTGACGGGCTCCCCGAATCGCGGTACGAGGACATCGGCCAGCTCTTACAGTACATGTCCGAACCGGAGGTCCAGACGCAGTGGCACAAGGGGTCGGGGTACTATCCGATCACGCAACCGTCGGTCGACTCGCTTCGTGAGGAGGGCTGGTTCGAAGAGAACCCGATGTACGGCGTCGCCCTCGATCAGCTCCAGAGCGGGGATGCGAGCGACCCGGCAACGAAGCGCGCGCTCCTCGGGCCGGCGCGGAACGTTCAGACGGTGATCCAGGACAAGTCCGTCGACATCCTGAACGCCGACGACATGGACGCCGAGGTTCAGGCGCTCAAAACAGAGGTCGAAGACGTGCTGGACAGCTACTACAACTGACGAGGCCGACGACGCCAGCTGTAAACAATTCGAACCCACGCCCTATCCAACTCACACAACGTTATCTCACACGAATGTCCACACGCGAAATATTCGACAGTCGGATCGAGTCGGGGTTGCTGTTGCTGCCGACGCTCCTCGTCACAGTGGTATTCCTCTATTACCCGACGGCGATGGCGTTTCGGACCAGCTTTTTCGACTCGAGCTTTGGACGGGCCGAGGTGTTCGTTGGGCTCGAAAACTACGCCGGGCTATTGACCAGTTCGGGGTACCATCAGAGCATTATCATCTCGGTCGTCTTCGCGGCCGTCGTCGTCGTCGGCGTCGTCGGCGTGTCGCTGTATCTGACCTTCCTCATCCATGAGGTTGACACGGGCCAGGGGCTCTACCTGATTTCCGTGATCTGGCCATACGCGCTTCCGCCGGCGGTCGGCGCGCTCGTGTTCCTCTTTATCACTCACCCGACGCTCGGCGTGCTGACGGGACCCATCGAATCGCTCGGCGTTGAGGTCGACTGGTTCAACAACGGGTCGCAGGCGTTCATCGTGGTGGCGTTGGCGGCCATTTGGAAACAGATCGGCTACAATGTGATCTTCATGATTGCCGCGATGAACAACGTGCCGGACACGCTCACGGAGACCGCCAAACTGGACGGAGTCGGCGGGCTGCGCCGGCTCGTGTCTGTGTACATCCCAATCATGACGCCGACGATATTCTTCCTCGTCATCATCAACACTATCTACGCCTTCTTCGGCACGTTCGCGTTTGTCGACCTCCTCACGAGCGGCGGACCATCGAACGCGACTAACATCCTGATATTCAACCTGTACCAAGAAGGATTTTCCTTTTTCAACTTCGGCATCGCCTCCGCGAAGTCGGTCGTGTTGTTCGTCATTGTTGGCGTGCTGATGTTCGTCCAGTTCCAGATCACGGACAAATACTCATATTACGGTGGCTAAGATGGTCGGAGTACTCCAATACGCGAAACGGCGGGTCGACGCGCTGAGAGGCAACTACGAGACACAGCGGATCAACGAAGACGATCTCGGTACCCACTTCCAGCTCCTGCTCCTCGTCGTGGCGGTGGTGTTCCCAATTGCCGTCGCGCTGGCCGTCAGCACGAAACAGTCCGGGGTCGTCACCAGCGTTGTCGACCTCCTTCCCGGAGGTTACGCCGTTGAGAACTACCGCGAAGTGCTCGTGGAATATCAATTCGGCCGCTTCATGTGGAACTCATTGGCGATGTCGGTCGTGATTGTCGTCGGGAAACTCATCATCTCGGTGTTCGCAGCGATGGCGATCGTCTACTACCGGGTCCCGTACAAAGACCTCGTGTTCCTGTTTATCTTGTTCACACTGCTTCTGCCGGTTCCCGTCCGGTTCATCCCACTGTTCCAGCTGATGAACGACCTCGGGTGGAGCAACACGATCCTCGCAATCACGGTCCCATACCTCGCAAGCGCGACGACGGTCTTCATTCTCCGCCAGCACTTCCTGTCGATCCCGACGTCTATCGTCGAGACGGCGAAGCTGGACGGTGTCGGCCCGCTGAAGTTCATGCTGTTCGTGTTGCTACCGATGTCGAAGGGGGTCCTCGTTGGCGTCTCGATCATCATGTTCGTCTACGCGTGGAACCAGTATCTCTGGCCGCTGATCATCATCGACTCCGAGGCGAACCAGGTCGCGCAGGTCGGCCTCCAGCTGTTACAGGGCGACGTACAGGGCGGACAGCTCTCGTGGTCGCTCGTGATGGCCGGCTCCACGCTGACGCTTTTACCCCCGCTGCTCCTGATGATTGTGTTCCGAAAGCCGCTGTTAGAGACGTTCAGTATCCAACAGAAGTGACAATGACAACCATAACACTACACAACCTCCGGAAGGAGTTCGACGACGTCGTCGCAGTCAACGGGATCGACCTCGAAATCGTCGACGGGGAGTTCCTCGTCATCGTTGGCCCGAGCGGCTGCGGCAAGAGCACGACGCTCCGGCTGCTCGCCGGCCTCGAAGACGCGACCGACGGCGAGATCGTCATGGACGGTCGAGACGTCACCGCTGTCGAACCGAAGGACCGGAACGTCGCGATGGTATTCCAAAACTACGCGCTGTACCCGCACATGACCGGGCGGCGAAACATCACCTTCGGCATGAAATCGAGCGGCGACTTCACTGACGAGGAGATCGACCGGCGCGTCGAGGAGGCCGCGGAGACGCTCGATATTGCCGACCTGCTCGACCGGAAGCCACAGGCGATGTCTGGCGGGGAACGCCAGCGAGTGGCCCTCGGGCGGGCCATCGTTCGCGATCCCGACGCGTTCCTGATGGACGAGCCGCTCTCGAACCTCGACGCGAAGCTTCGCATCCAGATGCGCGCAGAGCTCGCACAGCTACATACCTCGCTCGGGACGACGACCGTGTACGTGACCCACGACCAGACGGAGGCGATGACGCTCGGTGAGCGTGTCGTCGTGATGAACGACGGGCGTATCATGCAGGTCGACGAGCCTCAGACGCTGTACGACTTCCCAGCAAACCGGTTCGTCGCGGAGTTTATTGGCGACCCGGCGATGAACATGCTCCCCATTGACGTCGAAAATGGGACCGCCGTCCACGACGCGTTCACAATCCAGCTTCCGAACGCCGACGGGGGTGTTCGGAACGGAGTGAAGGGGGGCGGTGACGCGTCAACTCGCGACGGACAGCGGGCCGTGCTCGGCGTGCGTCCGGAGGACTTGTACTTGGCGAGTGAACGTCCCAACGCGGGCGACGAGACGCTCAACGCGACCGTGAACGTGACCGAGCCGCTCGGCGATAGCCTGCTGTTGCACTGCTCGATTGGGGAGACGCCCTGTAAGATCCAAGCGAAGGCGCGGTCCGAGATTCGCCCCGACGACACGGTTTCGATCGCGTACGACCCGGCTCGACTACACCTGTTCGATCCGGAGTCGGGTGACGCGTTCTATCACTCCGAGTCGCACACTTCGAGCGAGGGCGCGGCTGTAGCGGCGGATCACGGATGGCAGTCCCGGTAGACGACTTGTCGCGGCAGGCGACCTCAAGCTCTCACCTCGATGTGAGGACCGCATGATGATCGAAACCGTGCTAATGGCCCAGAGACAGTCCGTGGCGACTGCTCGTTTTGCGGCGAAACAGTCACGGGTCGGCATGCAATCACCCACTATGAGACCGCTGGCGGCGGCACAGGCGTGTGGGCTGAATGCCCCAACTGTGGCGAAATCTTGACCCCAATAATGCTCAGTAAACAGTTCATCCAGCAGATGGTGAGGTTCAAGCTGCCATCGACAACACACTATGAGTGCCGTCACTGTGGGTACAGCGTGGAGAAAGATGTCGATGAATGTCCACAGTGTGGCTCTCACGAGATTGCGGCCTACGATCTTGAGTAATTACTGAGGTGCTCACGGTCGGCAGAGAAAATTCACTTCCTTATGTAGCACCTGAACGCTAACATAGTACCAATTGTTACATAAGGCATGGAGCAGCCGTCACCACCCACCCCGCTCCCAAAGTATCTCGCTGAGGGGCTCCCCAAACAGGATACAGAGACACTCCAGGAGGTACAGAACTATATTGAGGCGCTCATTGAGTATCGCGACCAGTCGGTCGACACTGACGAGCTTCCCGAGGCTGCCGAGCCCATCGACGATCCCGATGGCGCAGGAAGCGGGACCGTCGTCAAAGAGAAAGTCACCTGTGGCGACGATAGCTGTAAGTGCGCCAGCGGAGACCCCGCGGATATGCACGGCCCGTATCTCTATCGTTACTATCGTGAAAACGGGACGATGAAATCGGAGTACATCGGGAAGCCAGGAAGCGAGGAGGGTGGATCAGGACAGTCAGGGTTCTAACGATCCCAGTCAAATTGATAGGTTCCAGTAAAACGACGTTACAGCGCCCGTGAGTCGGGTTCGATGATGCTGGCAAACGCGACATTCTCTTTGACTTGCTCGATCTCGACTGTTGGCTCATCACCTGGTTGTCCGCCGGGAACGATCACGACGTAGCCGCGTTCAACCTTCGCAATGCCGTCACCTTGATCACCAGTCGTCTCGATCGTCACGTCGCGGACTTCACCTTCGTCTACGGGAGGACCGTCCGACGTCGGAGTTGGTTCTTGCCCAGCCGATTGAGGTTGCTCTTCCTGAGTCCTCTGGCTTGCCGAGGATTCTGATTTCAAGATCGCGACGCGATACGTTTCGTCGGCGGCAAGCGCGTCGTGTTCAACCTCACTCGCGGGGACATCCACAATATATGACCCGTCACGTTCTTCGATTTGAGCACTAAACACAGAGCGAAGCGAATCAGAAATTTCGACCATCAGCTATCGCGGATTGTAGCTAGTCAACGTATCTAACTCTCACGTTTTGCGCTACGCGGAGATGGTAATCTAGTGTATGCTGAAGAGAACATGCAGATCCCGAACAAAAACTCCTCGAAAAGCTAGCAGGCCAGATTGGTCAGAACAGAGCGTGGGTCTGTCAGTTGGCTCTCGTCGCATCCTCAGCCCTCCCATAGATATACATTCACAGTTGTATGAGTAACGGATATGTCAACACTTCGGTCTGTCCTTCTCAACTGGAACCTGAACCGAGTGACGAGAGCTGCCGTGAGCGGTGCTGCGGTTTTCCTCGCAATTCGAGTTACTGACGGGTTCCTGATGGGACTTGGAGCGGCAGTCGTACTGGCAATGGTGCTTGATATTCCGTGGTGGCTGTACGACCGCTCCGCGCAGTCCGACGAGTGATATACACGCAGCTCTCATCGTCCGGCTGTTTCAGGTGAGAATATATCTGAAGAAGAGGGCTCTAACAGAGCCTTCAGCTTACGACTCTATCAGTGGCGATAATTTCACCGAAAATCAAATCACCCCTTCCAAGTGTCTCCCGATATGGCCACGGCCACAGACAACGACCAGCTTCAACAGAGTGGTTCCGGATCTGGCGGAGATTTCTGGCGGCACTCGTTCGAGCAGTTCATCGCAGACCTCCCTGAACCAGCATTCGTCGTCGACGCCGATGGAGACATCACGCAGTGGAACACCGCTACAGCCGATCTGCTTGGCCTCCCAGCGCGCAAAGCTGTCGGGATGAACGCATACGACGTGTTTGGCACCGAGGGCAAAAACGAGACCCTCGCCGAAGAAGTCGTCCGCACTGGAACACCCATACGTGAAAACGAGTTCCGATCCGCCGAACGACCAGATGGAACGAAAGCACATGCGCGCGCGATTGGAACCCCAATTCAGACACCAACCGGCGAGGTCGTTGGTGCTGTCGAGTTGCTCTTCGATGTCACCACCGTCGTCGAACAGCGGGAGACGCTCGCCGACCTCCAAGAAGAGCTCTCGGACAATGTCGAGACATCGATGGAGCAGCTAAGCGAGTCGACAACCGAAGTCGCGAACCGATCGAATGAGATCAGCACGCTCGTCGACGAGCAAGCAGCCGAGCTCAAGAGTACCCAAGGTGAGATCTCCGGATTCAGCGCCACTATCGAAGAGATTGCGTCCAGCGCTGAAGAAGTCAGCAATCAAAGTGCGGAATCGAGGGAACTCGCTGAGGAGTCCGTTGAGACCGCAGCCGACGTTATCGATCAAGTAGACGATACGGCCGAGAAGTCGGACACCGTCGCAGACGATGTCGCTGAGTTGAAAGACGAGATCGAGCAAGTTGAGGAGCTTGTTGGCGTGATCAACGATATTGCCGAACAGACAAACATGCTCGCGTTGAACGCCAACATCGAAGCGGCACGCAGCGACAGTGATGGGTTCGCGGTCGTCGCCGACGAGGTGAAGAATCTCGCTAATCGTTCACAAGATCAAGCTGACGAGATCGAAGAAATCGTCGCAAGGATCAAAGAGAAGGCTGCTACGGCAACTACCGAGGTAAGAGCAGGAAACGCCGAGATCCAGTCCGCGAGAGACGACATCCAAGGCCTCCTTGAAAACCAGAAACAAATCCTTACTGCGGTTGAGCAGACCGAAAGCGGGATCACCGAGATCGCAGACGCAACAGATGAGCAGGCGAGCGTGGCTGAAGGGATATCGAGTGCTGTTGACGACGTCTCTGAACGGGCTACCCTCGTGAGTGAAGAAATTACACAGATTGCGGACGAAAACGACAATCAGACAGAGATGGTCGCGGGGCTAACCCGGCAGGTCGAACAAATTGACCGCGAACTCGCTGAGGTCATGAACACGTCTGTCTAAGGTAGACATCCCGTGATGGGACAGACGAACAGTCTCATCCCACGTTTCCGCTCTAGTTCGTTGACGGTTCCTTCCGTGGGAGTGAGATGCTGACGACAGTTCCGGTCACCTCATTTTCGCCAAACTGGACACGACCGCCGAGGAGATCGGTTCCCCACTTGATGATCCAGAGCCCGAGCCCACTTCCATGGTGAAGCACAGATTCGGTTCCTTCAGAAAGTACGGATAGTTCGTGCTCGGGTATCCCCGGCCCGTTATCGCGGATTTCGATCTGTACCTGCTCGCCTACGCTGGCGACAATCTCAACATGTGGACTGTCACTGGTATTGTGTTCAGCAGCGTTTTCGATAGCGTTCGAAAGCACTGGACGAACAAGCACATCGACGGGTACCTCCTGGTCAGGACACTGAAGTTCGAATGTAACGTCGGAAAAGCGTGAGCTAACCTCTCTCAGCCGCTCTTCAAGTATCATCTCTATCGATCTGACGTCGGATTCTTCTCGAGCGCGACTGAAAAGCCGGATTGCCTCGCGACCTTTCTGTCCTAGCTCATCAATTTGAAGGGCGCTTTGTTTTACGCGCTCGGCTGCTTTCGTCGGTAGGTCCTCGCTATACCCAAGTATCAGGTTAGTTTCTGTCTTGATGTTGTGGCGAAGCACGCGATTGAGAACCTGTAGACGCTGTTCTTGGCGCAAGAACTCAGTCACGTCCTGTAACGTCACCATGCTCCCGATGACCTGCCCTCGCTGGGTAGTAATCTCGACAGTTTTGATCTTGAAGTCCCGCTTACCTGAGTGGGTTTGTATCGTGAGGAAGTCCTCAAATACTCCAGAATCTGGAAATACCTCGTACTTAGGAATCGTCTCTGGCGCAGATGATCCGAGCAGTTCGTCTTTTTGTACATTAAGCATCTCCAGTGCTGGACCATTGACGTTAATCACGTTGTCATTCAAATCAAGAACAAGTATCCCTTCTTGGGTACTATCAAATACGAGTCTTCGAGCGGTAGTGTTCGGGGCCGGATTCGTTCGCAGTAAACTGTACCGTCGAATGGCGGTCAGGTAGATGACGCCAGAAACTGAAAATGCGACTGGTGTCGGGTCAATAGGCGTGCTAAGCACGTCTGTGAGGTAGCATAGGTTTATACCCCAGGGAATGATCAACGCTCCAATCAGCGTATACGCCTGCTTCCGAAACGCAGCCATCTGGCTCAGGGCCAACCGGACTAACAGAGCACTACCCACGCCACCCAGTAGATACGTATAACCGGCGACAATCCAATACCAGACGCCTCCGCTGTCGTTCTGGACAACGCTGAGATCTGGTGTTTGTGCGATACTGATCTGTAGCAGTCCCTGAGCCGGCCCGAGAATGGCTAAAATCACGGTCACCACCGGAACGACCGTAAGTGCCGATACATATCTCCACTTCAAAAAGCGATCGTGACCGGTGTATGATAACGCAAACAGCATCCAGCCGAGTGGGATTGCAACGACGCCTATCCACATCAGGTACATCCAGAATAGCTTTGCCTCCACGCCAGGTGCTCGGAGTCGAAAAATAAGCATAAGCGACCAGAACACCTGCCCGGCCAGCAACAGTACGAGAGGTCTCGCCCCCGGAGATTGCCCCTCCCTCCACGCTAAAATAGCCGAAGCTGAGCCAAGAACGACGGAGATGTGTAGCACAGACAGCAGAAAGGTAGTAGTCGACATAGTCTCACAAGGACATCTATGTATACTAACTTTATGTCAGAGAAATCAAACCATCCCCGCTTGATAAAAAAGAGTGGCGTGGATTACCCGATGATAGCGATGAACAGTCCGCACGCCACGAACACGTAGTTCATCTCACCGAGCAACTCCAGGCGACGGTAGTCGTTACTACGCCCAATTCGACTATTAAGGAAAACCGCCAGCACTCGTCCAGCAAGAAGGACCAACGCAAAAAGTGCTGGGAGGAATCCGCTAAGAAACGCGCCAATGACGACGAGAATTGAGAGCATGTTGATGATGTACAATAGATGCCGTGTCCGCTTGACGCCGACGACAGTCGGGAACGTTGAGACATTATTTTTGACATCATCTTCGATGTCGCGGACGTTCGGAATTTCAGTGTTGACGAAAATATCGGCAAAAAAGTAAACCGCCAACACAATGGCAAGTGGCGTGATTGCGGCGTCGGCAAACACAATTGGCAGGATTACCATTGCTGTCGCCCACGCCAGTGCCACAAGCGTAGAATTAAGCACAAAGATGGTCTTCAGGCGCTTGAGCGGCACAAGCGATCGTTCAGACAAATCTACTACATACAAGATCCACGTTACGCCTGGCACGAGAGTGACCGCAAGCGCGAGTGGGCCACCAAGCGCCGAGAGAGTAATTGCAAGTCCGTATGCTCCAGCAGACGTGATCGAAAGCAGACGCCTGTGTCGCCCGATAAACGCACTTCGCTCGGACGTCGCTTGTGGGTCGTATCGCACATCGCTGATTCTATCGCCGACGTAGACACCGTAAGCGACCAATCCAACGACGACGGGTGCTAAGGATGGCTCGAGCGACAGGATCACCATCGTGACAAGCGTTCCAGCGATCCCCATGCCTACGATATCAAGTTGGAGAAAAATACAGACTCTTCGTATTCGATGCCACAGTTTCACTGATGGACGAAAACCGCTACTGGTTCCGGTAGGTTGTCTACCGGAATCCATCTGTTCTGGTTTTTTGTTTGACATTCTGTTAGGGACACCACAAGAAAACCCGCTGTTGTTTCCCTGGGTGCCAGCTGTAAATTACTCCCAACTGACAATAAAGATAGACAGAGACCGTTCGGCATATGAACAGGCTGTCTGTGGGTTTCTCAAATGATACCATTAGCTGAATGTAGGCGCTAAGCCCCCGTCCTCAACGAGCAACGCAGGGCGTAGCCCGAGTAGCGCAGTAGGGCGGGGATACAGCGCCGTCATCATCTGTTCGTACACTGTTCTGTTGCAGGCCCACAGGCCCACGTCTACCGAAGCTGTTATGCGTGTAGCGTGTATAGTGTGCATTACGGTGAAACGAAAGACAATCACGATTCGGGAGGACCAAGACGAGTGGATTGAGGACCAACACCTCAACCTCTCATCATTCGTCCGAGAGCAGTTGGACGAACTCATCGAGGAGCGCAAGTAGCGCCATGTACTACGCCTACAAGTATCGTCTCAAGCCGTCCGACGCCCACCGCAAGGAGTTGGACCGCCACCGCGATATTTGTAGGCAACTGTAGCAACTGTACAACCACACGCGCTACCGCCTCAACGAGTACCAAGACGCCCACGGCGAACTGCCGTCCATGACCACGCTTCGGTCGGAACTCCCCGACCTCAAGAAATGGTGGGACGGTCTCTCAGACGTATACTCAAAGGTTCTCCAAACCGTCGTAGAACGGCTGTTCGATAACCTCAACAGCCTCTCCAAACTCAAGGAGAACGGCTACGGCGTCGGGAAACTCAACTGGAAATCACCACGAGAGTTCCGCAGTTTCACGTACAGTCAGTCTGGCTTCAAGCTCGACAAGAAGGGCGGTCAGACTGTGCTGTCACTCTCGAAAATCGCGGACATTCCGATACGACTCCACCGCAACATCCCCGACGACGCCAGCCTCAAGCAGGTCACGGTCAAGAAGAAACCGACGGGCGAGTGGTTCGCCACGTTCGGCGTCCAAATCGACCGTGAACCGCCCGAACCCACCGAAAATCCCGAGAAGTGCGTCGGAATTGATGTAGGGATTCTCAAGTACGCCCACGACACCGACGGCACGGCGATCGAGTCGCTCGATCTCTCCGACGAGCGTGAACGCTTGGAGCGTGAGCAACGGAAACTCTCGCGGAAGCAACACGGGTCGAACAACTACGAGAAGCAACGGCGTCGCGTCGCGGAGTGTCACGCCGATCTCCGACGGAAGCGCCGTGATTTTCTCCATAAACTCTCGAACTACTACGCTCGGGAGTACGACCTCGTGGCGGTCGAAGACCTGAACGTGAAGAGGATGATGGAGTCGCCGTCGAACAGCCGCAATACGGCGTCTGCCGCGTGGCGAACGTTCTTTCGGATGCTCGAGTATAAGTGCAAGCGAGAGGGGACGCAGTTCGTGGCGGTCAACCCGAGAGGGACGACAAGAGAGTGCGCGGCGTGCGGCGTCTCGACGGAGAAGCCGTTGTGGGTCCGCGAACATTCCTGTCCTGCCTGCCGGTTTCGAGACGGATAGAGATGCGAACGCGGCGTGGAACATTCTTTGTCGCGGTATCGAGCAAGTAGGAGCGGGACGCTCCGAATTAACGCCTGTGGAGACTGCGCTCCCTACGGGAACCACCACGGTTTCTGCAAAGCGCGTCGTGGAAGCAGGAAGCCCTACCCTCAAGGAACGAGCCGCGTCGGCGGCGAGTGAGTAGGGTAGGGTAGTTCACTGATATATTGTGGTTGGGGTTCGTAGCCCCCTGGAGAGATCAATATAAAAGATAGCCCTGAAGAGGTGGGTTTCCGTGCTGTTTCCGCTATGAACAGGTTGGGCAATTACCCGCTCCGCAAAGCGGAGAACGCACAAGTGAATTCGCCTGTGTTTGTCCGTCCGTTTCTGGACGATACAGACACAACGGTGAAGCCTCGGGGCTCGTCCCCGAGGTACTTCACCTGCACAGATTGTGTCAAGCGACTCAAAAAAAGGTTCCAAGACTACTTCCGATTGCAACACCGACGGCGATTTTCGTACAGGTTTGCCAAGACTGCGAACTGAAGCTATAGAGGAGGAATACAACAGGAACCGCTCCGATAGCCGCAGCAGTCCAGTCTGGGATATACTGAAATAGATTTATCCAAAGATAGAGGACAGTAATACTTACCCCGATTATAAAAGCAAAAATACGAATCCACTGAAACTCTGACCGGTCTGGCCCATTAGATGGATTTTCTTCTTCGAGAAGATCACGCTTAGAGGGCATACTTAAATGTATGTGCCCCCGCCAATATGTTTTTTTGTAGCGCATCAGTCGGAGCCTAATAGCAGACTCTCAATCACTAAGCTAAACCCTTTAATTCGGAACAGTGACTTATATTCACGTCTATCATAGAACTATTTCAAGTTAGAATATATTTGAATGAGAATATTTTAACAAAGCCAGATACAAGTATATCCCTAGGGAGCGCAGTCTCCACAGGCGTTAATTCGGAGCGTCCCGCTCCTACTTGCTCGATACCGCGAGAAAGAATTTCTCAGTGCGGTCGAGAATCCTCGCCTTCAGGGCAATGAAGGTGTCAATTGCTCGTGCGGCTGTACAAATAAACCGACACGATCGCGAGGAAGGCCTCCGCAATTTTCGTAATGGTGACAATTGGGTTAATCTCCCCATTCATGTAGAACGCTTCAATCCCCCACCCTCGGAACGGGAATAACGCAAGAATCGTCACCAACGAGTATACTGCAGCCACAAGGAAAAATGAGCGTCGCCAGAACCGGGTGAAATATACTGCTGCTCCGCCGAGGAAACCCAGTCCGTTGAGCACGAAGAGCACTGCCAGCACAACGCTCATTTCAATCGCTCGTGTCGTCGCCACGAGATGGATGAGTCCCGTAATGAGGGCCAAAAGAACCGCCACATACCCGATCGGTTCTGACGGCCACTGAAACATACTGTCTGACCTTGTTGTATGGTTTGTACCCATACGCACAATACTGGCTGAACATATAAAAAGGAACATTGCTATATAGAATCGTGGGAATCGGCTGTTTAACCAATTTCAAGTGCCGGAGATCGACTTATCCGACCCAACGAGAGTGCGAACACGGCGCGCAAGGACCGTGGGCGGGAACTGTCCGCACACTGACCTTCGGACACACCCGAACGTTTCGACACTGGCGTGAATTGTCGCTGCCGGGCCAAGCTCTTGGCGGAGGATGTGCTCGTAGGCGGCGATCTGGAGTTCATACCGCGGTTGCGTTGCGTCGTGTGACTCATTCAGCGCAATTTTGAGATCGGCCAGTTGCCACTCGCCTCCGCCCAGATCTATGAGGATATCGGCCTCACCATGAACTTCTACCTCAACCGCTCCAGCAGTCACGAGTCCACTCAAATCGTGGTCGACATAGACAGCTTCTGCTGCTTGGATCTGGGCCCACAGATCGGACTTGAGGAAGTCCGCCACGACTGACACGTGGAAGAAGCTGACGAGGCCACCACGTTCAGTATCTGGAAGCATCTCGATCGACTGCGGCGTTATCTGTTCCATCGCGTGCTGAAGCGCGCTTCGGACGGGCTTGCTCCACGCATCAATCTCGGTGGCCGGCACGTCCATCTCGATGAGGGTGAGTAAGGCCTCGTGGAGACAGGTTCCGACGGCCTCTGGCCCAAGCGTCTCGAACGTGATTGGGAGGTCGTCGGCCACCGCCTCAGTGTCGGTGTGTATCGGCTCGTCGAGGAGGTGGGCACCCACGGTAGCGTCGACATCGTCAGTCAACGGATAGGCCGTACTCGGGTCGAGAAAACGTGGGACCCACGACTCCAACTGATCGCGTCGAGGCGGGACGGCACCCGTCACCGATAGCGGCGTGGCGTACATCTCGCGTGTCTCACTGCCGTCGACGTCATTCACACCGATCGTCAAATCACCGGCACTGGACGGCTCGTCGATCGCATACGTGGGTGTTCGTCCAGGCGAAAACTCGAGTGTCTCAAACAGGGTATCGAGCCAGCGATCACGCGGCTGTGCCGTGCCGGGTAACGTCTTCGGAAGCGGGATGACGAGATGGTCACGTGCCCGAGAGAGTGCCACATACAGGAGTCGCCACGCCTCCGCACGCTCGTTGGCTGCGACTGCCTGGAGCTGGTCGGGACCAAGCAGGTGCGGGCCCCCACCGTCGGCGCCGTCGAGCCAGTGCTCGGTCGCCCACCGCAACCCGATATCGCGTGATGCAGCACCCTGTTTATCGCGACTGTCACTGCTTGGCGTGTAGAGTCCCCCATCGAATGGTGGCAGTTCGATATCGGGTGCTGTCTCGACGTTCGTCGGCGGCGCTAACGCCGCAACGCCACCCTGCGTCATGAACCGCTGAGAGAACGGGCCAGTGTCCCAGAGCTTGAACCCCGGCGTTGCGAGCACAATCACATCGTCTTGATCGCCTTTGAGCCGATGAACTGTGCTGAAGACGACGTCAGCATCAGTGGTCACACTCGGGATATCGGGCCCCTCGCTCGGGGCCGCCCGAAACGGCGCGAGTAGGTCACCGAGGGCGGCTGGTGGGTACTGCGTGTCCGCTTCCCAGTCGGCGACGGTGCTCGTGAGCGCGTCGAGCGCGGCTACTCGTTGTGCTGCCGGCAGGTCGGTGAACTGGTCGCCCGGGTCGGCTCGAAGCGCGAGTTGCTCGATGATGTCTTCCAGATACACCGACGCTGGAACGCGATGGAACCGGCCCAGCTGACCGCGAAGATCGCGCAGGCCACAGAGGATGTCTCGGGTTTCGGCGTCGAAGTCGTCGGCCGCACAGATAATGTCAAGGTCGTACCCAGCCCGCTCGAAGCAGTCGTGGGCGCCTGTGAAATCGAACGGCGAGTCAGTCAACAATGCGCGTGTCTGGGCCCGATCGGTCGGCGCAGTGAGCCAGTCACACACGGCGAGGACCGCCTTGACCACGGGACACGCAAAGAGTCTCGAACTCGCGTTTTGAACGGTCAGTCCTTCGGCCTTGAACGCGTCTTTGTACGCGTCCATCCGCGTTCGCTTTCTGAAGACGACGGTTATCGACTGTGGCGACCCGGTCTCGTCAGTCAATGTCCCATCAGCGAGGCCTTGTGCGATGTACGTCGCAAGGATGTTCGCCTCGCCAGCGCGGCCGTCGGGGTTGACCCACCGTTCCGTGTCGGGCGCTGCCCCACCGGTGAACGCGGCGACGTGGATGCTCGGGTCGGCGGTTGGATCCCGAGATGCGTCGAGGCCGGGGTAAGTCGCCGCAAAATCATTGAGCCCCCCGCGAGTTGGATCGTCAAAGACGGGCCGCATGATGGTGTTGATGCCGGCGGCGATATCGGGGGTTCCACGATAAGTTGTTGCGGCTGTCACCGTCGCATGGGTGTCCCAGTCGAAACCCAGATACTGGCCCTCGCGACAGGCGGTCGTGAACAGCGACGGATCGGCATGTCGCCAGCGGTAGATGCTTTGGAGCGTATCGCCACACGCGAGGACGCGCATCGAGGGAGTGACGAGCTGTGACAGTGCTGCGTGCTGGATAATGGAGATATCCTGTGCTTCATCGATGATCACGCTATCGAGCCGCGCGTGGTACCGCTGACGCAGGGCTGTGTGCTGGTCGGTGGTTGGCCCATCGCCATCGACTGGCCAGTCACGCTTGAACACACTGGTGATGAAGAAGGCGACATCGGTGTGAGAGACCACGCCATACTCGCGGATCAGGGCTCGGTACTGCTCGCGGTAGGCTTCAAGCACGTCACCAAACGCTGTCAACGTCGTGTCCCACGCGTCATAGAGACGCTGGTCAGCAGCCACAAGGTCGTCCCACGCCGCTGCTGAGAGAGCCGCGTCGGTGTCAGCTGCGGCGTCGGCGTCGACGATGTCTGCGATCGTCGCCACGATATCCGCACGACTGCTGGTTCGTCCCTCGGGATACACTGCCTCCTGTGTGGTACGGAGTTTGCGTTCGAAAGCGGTCGTGGTGAGTCGCTGATCGCGACAGTACTTGACGGCGTTAGCGAGCATCTCTGCAGGAGTGGCTGCCCAACGGCCATCCGGGTATGCTGCTTCCAGTTCGGCTATCGCGTCTTCGTGGGCCGGATCGGCAGCGACAGCATCATAACACGCGTTGTGAACCGTTTTCAACAACGCCTTATTCCCGACCGTTGGCGTCTCTTCGAACCCCAGGTCGGTAGCCAGCTCTTCGAATACGTCACGCAACACGCTGTCGACAGTACCGATGAACGGTGCGTGCCGGACCCGTGTCACGAGATACGCGATATCTGACTCGGTGAGTGACGCTGCCTCGGGGATCAACGCATGATCCACGATCTCCCGAATGTGTTCACAGACACCGGGTCCGATCGCGGCCGCCTCATCGGTGGTAAACGACATGACGGCCACGCTCTGGGCAGGTGTCCGATCGCCACGAGCGTACCGCCGAATGATGGTTTCGGCCGCGATTCGCTGCATCGTCAGTGATTTGCCAGCACCGGCGACACAGTTCATGGTAAACAGTCCCGACTCGGCGTCGACGAATCGGTCTCTGATCGTTGCTTGTGCGTTCCGGAGTCTCCGTGGGTCGTCGTCGTTACTCATGAGATGTCTTGGTGGGTGCTGGAACGGTATCTGTACTCGCAGAGAGGAGCGCGGCAATCGGCTCAGGAAGCTGCGGTGTCGTGCTCACCAGTTGGGTGCGAGCCTGCTCGGAGACAGTCTCCATCTCGAGTGACGCAAGAAACGGCGAGGGGTACACAACACCACCGTCGGCGGTCTGTGTGTACCGCGTCACGATCACGCCGCGCTCGGCGGCACGCATCGCATCGGCGAAGTGATCGCGATCACGGCCGTTTCCCCACGCGGTTCGCGGCGCAACGATATCTGTCTCACCACCTCCCGCGAGAACGGCTTCCTGGAGCTCTGTGGGAACAACGCTGTCAATCTGGGCCGGCCACTCGGCTGCTGTCGCGCCGACCGCGATAACGAATGGAGCAGACAGCGCCCACACGTCGTTTGCCTCCATAATGTCGATGGCCCAGGCGTTCGAGTGTTCACGGCGGCCCGGGCGTTGTGTCGCCAGCAGCTCACACAGCTCCTGTACAGCGTCCCACGATCGGGAGACCGTCCCGTCTGCGAGCCATTCGTCGTATTTGTGCGAGACCTGCTCGACGAGCCGAGTGACCCTGACGGTTGCTCGCGCGGCCGTCTCCGTCGCCATGAGCGCCAGTGAGTCAGCCTGCTTGCGGGCGGGCACGCTCGTCTCGCGATACGCGTCGATCGACGCGCCCAGAACCGTTCCAACTGTCTCTGGCGTTGGCTCGCGCTCGGCATGCGACAGTAGCCAGTCACAGTAGGTTGTGAGTCGCTCGTCCGTGGTGTGTGTCTGTATCGTTTCGGCCCACTCGGCGATCGATCGATGCCCAGGGGGAAGGGCCTCGAGAGCGGCCTGGATCGTCGACTGTTCGAGTGGCCAGCTGGCTGTATCCGTAAGTGGTGCCCACCGCTGCGCCACTGGTTCCAACAGCGTTGTAGCAGCGACGTCGCCGGCGCCAAAGAGCGTACAAAGCGCCGCTATCAGCGCGTATGGTTCGGTGCGGGTCACGCGCAACTGTGTCCAAAACACTGGCGTCACCCCATACTGGATGGCTGCCCGGGTCAGCGGCTGTTCATACGGATCAAGATCGCGAGCCACAACGACGATGTCGCGGACGTCCACGCCACGATCGCGAAGTTCGCTGATCGTCGCCATCACAGCACGCGCTTCCTCGCGACGCGTCGGTGCGGGCAATTCGACAACAGGACATGACGGTGCTGGCAGCTCGCCAGTGAGTGCCGTGCGGTGGGCGTGGGTCACAGATTCACCTCTCGCCCGGGATAATCAATGGACAAGAGGTCCGGGAGTCGCATGGTGAGGTACTCGCTGGTTCCGGGGCGGAGGTGGAGTTCGATATCTGCCGTTGTTGCGGTACAGAGGCCATACAGGAAGTCAACCTCTGGTGCCGGGATGCTGCTCACACCGACGAGCGAGATCCGCTCGATATCGGGATAGCAATCGGTCCACACCTCGTCGCCGCCGATGAGGCGACGCGTCGCCCGTCTGAGAAACGCCGTCTTCGAGACCGCTTTGTCAGTCTGGTTGCGCAGCCACGTCTCGACGGCGAGGCCACCATCAACCAGTGAGGTCGCCTCGTCCGCAATGGGAGTCGCAAACTCGTCGGTGACATCGCGCAGCGCCGCAATCCGATCCGGATGGAAGTTCGTCATTGATTCGACCTCTGAACGGATCTGCTCAAGTTGTTGGGGATCGACGTCTCGACGGGCAGCAAGCAACGGACGGAGTCCCGATGGCTGATCGGGTGTCGTCGTCGGAAGCGACTGGAGGAGCGCTAAGCGATCGACGCGATCGAGGCTCGTCGGGGTCGGGTCTGCGGCTCCAAGCAGTACTTCCGCAACGGTTTTCGGGTCGACAAATTCAAACGCATTCTGTGGCTGTGTACGCTCTCGCAGTCGCCGTTGGAGGTTTCGTTGGTGGAGTTCGGTCGGCGCCAACACGAGTTCTGTCGGCGTCGCTGTGCGGTCAGCACGATTGAGAAGCCGTTCTTCCTCGCTACAGTAAATCGAGATCTGCGAGGCAATATCGTCGTCAGTCGTGTGGAGGTCCGTTGTCGACATCAGATCTATCAGTAAGTAAGGTACAACAAGGCGATAATAAACTGCTTGCCCCAGAGCGGAAGTAGTCAGATAGTGTACTAAGCTATCACTTACGTGACCTACGAGATGACGACCGTTGCAAATGCGTGTCCAAACTGTGGGCCACTTGTGATACCATCTGGTGTCGCCTCGATCACATTGAGCTGGGCCATCTTTTTGATTGCCTCATCGAGTGTCACTTTCAGATCCGGATCGATGGGCTGGTCAGTATTGGTGTCGCCGTGGTCGTATGCTGTGACAAATCGTTCAAGCTGCTCACGGCGCACAGGTTCATCAAGCAGACTCACCGTTTGAAGAATCTGCCACGCGCGCTCTTTAGCGACAATTTTGAACAGTTCGAGCGGACGAGACGGCCCCGTTGATCGGTGCTGAGACGTCTCCAGGCCCTGTAGCGGCTGTGTCCTAAGTTGAGCCGTTGTGAGCGGTTCCCGACCAACGATCTGCCAGCGATTCTCAGCGTCGCGCAGTTCGATTAGCCACCAGCCAGTGCTGTCCTCACGAGGCACAAATTGGAGTCGGCGGCGAGAGCCCTGCTCCGGGCGATACGTTACAGAGAATCGGGAGGTGGAGGGCACATGATCAGGATCAAAGGATTCTGACATACATATCTGTCAAAACCAATCGTATTTAAAGGCCAAGGGCAGAAAGCATGGGCCGAGTAGCAGTTGGGCCACCAGAGAAGAGTTGGCGCATGAGATTGGCGAGAGTATCGCGCCGGTCCGGTAGCGCAGAAAAAATGGAGACCGGCTGGTCAGAGTGCTTCGGTCTGGATCGAGAAGTCGTCAGGCGAGAGCTCCACGTCGTCGACGAGGTCGGCCACGATCTCGGCGGCCGCCTCGATGGCCTCCTTGACGTCGAAGCCGAGCGTGGCCTCGATGACCTCGCCGTTGTGGACGACGGTCGCGACGACCGGCTGCTGGGTGTAGACGATCAGGTCCTCCTCGAGCGACTGGTACGGGCCCGCCGAGACGAACTGGCGGGCACACTCAAGCGAACAGAAGCCGACCGTCCCGTAGTCAGCGACCATCCCACGGGCGTCACACCCGAGCAGGAGTTTCAGCTGGTCGTCGACGTCGTCGTGACAGCCCTCACAGGCACACTCGATCTCGTCGTCAAGGGTAGTCGTCAGGGTGAACTCGGACTGAGGCGTCGAACCGCGAAGTGTTTCACTCATAGTCGGTTGGTCGGGTCACCCCCTCGGGGGAAACCCTCACCACTGGTGGGAGGCAAAAATGTCGCCATCTGAAGCGAGGTCAAGACTCGGCCGTAGCCGGTGTCTCCGCCACCGTGCTGAACGGTGGGTTAGTAGTTGCTACTAACGTTACAACCAGCCGTCCCATTGGGACCGTTACGAGTGGGGAGGTACGAGACAAATCCTCCACTAGTCGCCCTCCGAGATCGACCCCGAACAGACCCGAGTGATCGACTGTCTCCACTGCCGGCTGGTTGCGGTTCCGTCAACTGCCGCAACAAACCCACCAGTGAACAGGGCGTGGAGAGGGGGTCTTGACCTCCGCTGAGAAGCCGGTCAAAGCACCCGGCGTTTGCAGTCACTACACGCCACGTCACCACCCCCGAGACGAGTCGCGGCGTCACTCGAACAGAAGTCACAACCCTCCGATCCACTCCGGGCATTCATCGACAACAGAGCGGCAAAGATGATGCCGACGAGCAGGGCGATTGCGGTGCCGAACGACGCGGTGAAAACGACGAGTGCGAGAAGCGTATTCATCTTGGGAAAACCTCACCGCTGGCCCGGCCACAATAATGCCACCATTGGGTTGGGGCCTGCCGACACTCCGTCCGGATTGAGACGGTGTCGTCTCACCGTGTTGAGACAGAAAGAGGCCCCACCGAAGGTGGGTGGCTCGTGGACGCCATTCTGTATACCAGATTGCTGAGAGATTCCCGGTGGGGATGTTGGCGAGGACTCCCGCCAAGAGGGAGTCGTCGAGGTGGGGGCAACCTACCCAGCAGTGCGACGGCCAGCTGCCCTCGAGGCGTGTCGGTCGCAACCACTGTTGGTGGGGTGGACCCGACACCGTTCGGTCCCCGTCGGCTGTCAGGCTCGAAGCGGTCACCTGCCGTGTCTGTGGTGGTGGCGATCCGTCGCTGGTGACGGCCGACAGCGTCATCATCAGAATACTGAGAGGTCTACCTCGCTGTGGATCCTGATCGTCGGATCCGAGCCGATGCCCATCGATGGTGAAGCAGCGACTGGTCGCCGCGTCTGTGGCCTCGAGGAGAGGCGGTGTCGATGCCGACTGGTGACCACGTCGTGACCCTCGGTCGGGAGACGCCGCGAGTCGAGATCGACGAGTCGAGTCGCATCGACAAGCCCACCCGGACGAGGGGATCAGCAGAGCCGGTCACCGACGTCGGAGGTGAGAATCCCGCCGGGGTCGAAGCCGTTCCACACGGCGTGTGATCGTGGCGGTGGTGACAGCCGGTCGGCATCTGAGGTAGGGCCGACTGTCGGCTGACTCATCAGGTTCCTGAAATAGTCACCACAGCCACGACTCGGCGGTGAGAGACTGGTCGACAGCCGGTGTGTTGAGGGAGTCTCTCGTCTGTGGATCGGACGGCGTGTCGACGGCAGTCGACTGACCCTCGAGGGGACTGTCCCGGTGGCGGTCATCGACCGTCAGGAGATGTGGAGTCAGCTGTGTCGATCGCGGTCATCGAGACGACGAGTCGTGTTGCGTCCGGGGTCCACCTGACCCGTGGGGAAGTGTGTTGAGACTATTTCGAGATTCTGAGAGGATTCGTGAGTCACGCAGTGTCGATGAGGCGGTGGCAGTGCCGACCGCCGTGTAGTGGTGTCCCCGTCTTGCTGGCCGACTGCCCGCTGCGGTCAGTCTCGATCGTGGTGGTCATCCAGCTGGTGGTGCTTCTGTCTGAGACCCTGTCTCTTCATGTCCCCTTCAGGGGACTGCTGGGGTGATTCCGGTTGCCTGCTGTATCAGGCATCTTACTCTTGGCCCTTGGGCCTGAACACCCCCCACCCAGAGGGGGTATTACCCGGTATATCTCAGACGCCGCTGGCAAAATCGGGGGTGTTCTGAGAGGGTGAAAATAAGTCGGTCTCGGAAACCGGCTGAAACGGCTTTCTAGAACACGCTCAGGTATGCGAGCGAGTCATATTAGTGTGTAGTTCCATAATGTGAGTTAGACCCCCTTGACACACGCCGCCGTCATGCGATTTTGAATCCATGTCAAGGGGGTGGTCTAGATTGGGTTGTAAATCGGTCAGAATCCGCCCCCGTCACATTAATTTCACTGCTCAAGGTCGAATAGTCAGGGATATGGTACTAAAAATTGAAAATAAGGGTTGTTCTAAGAGTTTAACACACAGTACACCTTTGCCGTCATGCGATTTTGATTTGCGTCAAGGGGGTAAGTTCCGATACTGCTGGACCCCCTTGACGCACTTCCCGTATGGTTATTTTCAGGTTTTACTATGTTCCCACATTCCGCACATTGGATGTTGGAATTAACCAGATGAGCCCCGAGTGAATTCACAGTATAGTATACAGGGTAGAATTAGAGAAATTATACTGGGCATCTGGTGGGGATCTACCCCCTTGACATAGCCCGCTGTAATGCGATTTTGAGATCTATGTCAAGGGGTGTATCGCCCCGGTCCAAAGTAGGCACTGTTGAGTGTTGTTTGTGCTCAATAGAAACGTAGCGGAGTGGCTAGATAAGCGCCTGTGACGAGGCAAAAGTTTGCGCTAGAATAGCCGAGGTTGGGTGGTTGATGGCAAACCTGTGTGTCGTCAAATTCCAACTCATAGTTGAGGCCACTACATTCAGTAAGTGGTGAACCGCAGATGATTACAGAGCTAAAACAAACCTATGAATGTTGATAGATGTACCAGAGAAAGGTGAACGTCAGAGGAAGAACTTGACGTTGAAGGCGTACGTGTGAAGTCGCTATTCGTCCTCGAGGGAGAACTTTCCTTTGAGCTCTAAGAGGTTCTCGCCCTCTCCTGTGAGTTCAATTCCGTACCAGACAGTTGGCCGGCTACCATCCTCAAGTTCGGGCCGACCTTCCTTCAGTTCGACGTCGACTTGCGCTTTCAGTGGGCTGGTGAACGCACCCGGAGCGTACTCTTGGATCGCCACGTCATCTACCGACGTATCAGTACTGTTATGAATGTGCCGGAGGCAGATTTGCGCCCACGAATTGAACGCATCGCGGAGTTCGGCCTTCGGAACGAACACCGTCTCGTCGGTGTCGGTCGTGATCGTCTCGTCTTCCGTGTTGGTGTAACGACGGAGGAACTGCTTCAGTGGGTCGGGCATGTCGTCCCCGATGAGCGGCTGGCCATACTTGCGGTGGATGCTGTCGAACGCAACGTCTTCTGTGTCGACCGAAGGCGTCGTCGAACTACTCTCGTCTCCGCCCGAGTCACCACCGGATCCACTACTGTCCGCGAGGCGTGCGGGCGTGTATCCTGTCGTGTCCTCGATATCTTTGAGAACTGGGAAGTACACATCATCCGGGAGCTTGAGGTTGCGCTTCCCAGCTTTGTTCCTGCCCGGCGAGTCGGCATTCTGTTCGTCCGAATTATCGTCGGAATCATCGCTATCCCCGCCGAATTGTTCGAGGTCGTCAGGCTCGCAATAATCATGCTCGATCGCGTATCCCACAAGCCCCTTCAGGGGGATGGGCGTGTGCTCTGGAACGAGGTTGTTCTGGCGAGCGTAGGTCCACAGATGAAGGTACTCTAAATCATCGAGATTCTGACCACTCGCGGAATCCTTCGGGTCGCGCTTGCCCATGTCACAGAGGGCAAAGTGTTGGAAGTTATAGAGTGCCTCGCGCTTGTGGCAGTAGGCAGTTTCGTCGTCGATGACGACGAAGTAGTTCTCCGATTCACCGAAGTGACCGAAGGGGTTTTTCCCACGGGATCCGGGCGTGAGTCCAAGGTCGCGCAGGTCGAGGTTCCAGAGGGGGTTGTGGCTCCCAGTGAGCTCGCGATAATCCCCTTCTTCGATCCGGTCTTCGATCTCCTGTGGGTCGATGTCCATCGCGGTGTTGGCGTCGTTCACCAGCCCCCCAATGTTGCCCGTCGCGGCGGGGTGTTGAGACGGGTGGATAGTCGGGATGAATCCGAACAGCGAGAGGGGTGGATACACCGCGTTTTGTTCAGGCACAGGATCGAGAACATTACCCTCGCTACGAAGCGTACTCGCGTCGCCAACAGGCCACCTGTGAGCGGCCGTTAGTGCCCCCGTGTCAGCGTCGGGATCAGCCGGGATGATGTGGGGGTCACGAACGGGCAGATCCACACCCGTTTCCGTCCGGTCGATCGCCCCGACTGTCTGGGGCAGATCGTGGGCTGTGGGGTAGCCAAGCGACGCCGGATCCATCCCGGTTGGGTACTCGCCAACTGGGTTCGACCGGTCGGCGAGCGCCCGCATCCACGCAGGGGCCGTGGCCGGTCCATCACTCCCGTCGTCGGTAGTCGTCGGGCCATTCCCCATCGTCAGTCGAAGCGCCCACTCAGCCGGCGGCGTGAGCGCGAGCCAACCCTCTTGGAGGAAGTCGTCAAGGTCGCGCTTCTCATCGCCAAACTGCGGCAGCTCTAAGAGCCATACATTGGTTCCACCGTAGTCAGGGTGGGTCGGCTCCTCGTCGGGTGTCAGCGCCGTCTGTCCGTCCGCGTCGGCGCTCTCAGCAGTCTCGTCTGTCTCGGTGTCGACGTCGATCATACCGAGCCGCGTCGCGACTTCCTCCCAGAGCTCGTGATCATCCTCGTTGGGGTCGGCGTCGCCCTCGAGGACTTCCTCGCGATACACCTCAGCGGCCGCTTGGACCGTCCCGGTAAACGTATCGTCCGGCGACGGCGTATGCGTGTCCAGCACCCGACCCATGTTGACGGCGCTGTCCACGCCGGGCCCGTACTGGTGAATCTCGATGACCTCGCTGATCGGGCCCTTCCCGTGGAATTCGTCTTCCGACTCCAACAGGTGAACAGGCACTTCTTCGGCCGTGATGGGCGTTTTTTCGTCGGCGTCGACGTCGGCGTCAGCCGGCGGCGCGACGCAAATGTCCTGATCGTCGAGTTTGTCTTGGAGCGTCCCGTCGCGAGCGGCCTTGAGAACCAGCTTCCGGGTGAACATCTCGTCGCCGGGGAACTCGCCGGTACAGAACAACTCGCGGATGTTCATGTCGCGTTCACACTGCCGCTCGTCGTGGTCGCGGTCTTCTTCGGCCAATACCACCCGCTTTGGCGGGTCCGAATCTTGGAGGAAGTACACGTCGGGGATCTCCCGGCGCTTGATGATCTCCGCGAGTACGTCGCGGTGCTTCATCTTGAACGACTTCGTGACCGGGGAGATACACGGAATCCCGTGAGCGTGAGCGGTAATCGCGTCGGCCATCCCCTCCGTGATTGCGAGAGGTTCGCCCTCAACGATGGTCTCCCGGCCGTAGATCGGCTCGTCGGCAACGGTGTAGTTCTTCGTCGTCGCGAGCTTGGCGTACTTCCCCTTCGTGAAGTCGTCAGGGTGCGTGCCGTGTTCGGTGTCGAAGTCAGGCTGGCGCCCGATGAAGAAGGCGACCTTGCCGTCCTCGTCGTAGTACGGGAAGATGTACCGCCCCCGGAAGAGACACGAGAGGTCGTCGGGATCGTCAGGATCATCAATCGTGGTGTAATCGACGTACTCCTCGCCTTCTTCGTTCTCGCCGTAGGCGTCGTTCGGGTATGTGAACAGCCCGGTCGCGACCATCGTGTGGTGACTGAAGCCCTGCTCCTCGAGGTGGAAGAACAACTCCTTGCCGAACGCAGGCGCCCACCCGAGCTGCTTGTCGTCGACGAGGTCGTCGCTCCAGCCCCGATGGTCAGCGCCGAGATACTGGTAGGGCTGCTCGTCGGCGGCGAAGTCCTCGGGCTCGGCAATGCGTTCGGCTGCGTCTTCGGTGGACTGGATGCCGGCGGTCTGTGCGTCTTCGCTCGGCGGCATCGCGTCGGCAGCGTCGGGATCCTGCTCAACAGGGTATGCCGGGTCGGGCTCGTCAAGCGCGGTGAAGTACTCGCGGGGCGTCTCGGGTTTCCGGTAGCCCGCCTCAAACGCCTGTTCCTCGTTCCACGTAACGTTGTTGTCGATCGTCGTATCCAGCTGGCTGTGGAAGAAGCGGGCGGCTTCCTCGAGACACGCTTGGACTGCGCCGAGGTCCGGCGTGGGGCTCAAGCGAAGGTCGGTGGGGTCGGCGTCGACGAGCGTGCTGTTAGGCTCGGCACGCGGCTCGCCGGGTGCGGTTTGTCCCGTCGGGCGTGTGTCGTCGACGTCGCTCTCTGCGTCGGCTACGTCGTCTGCGGGCGGCTCTGTCTCGCCGTCGTCCGGGTCGGTGTCGCTTCCGGCGTCTGTCTCGGCGCTGTCCTCGCCCCCAGTGTTCGTCTCGGCGCCGTCGACGTTCGCTGTCTCCGTCTCGGCGTCGGGCGTGGTGTCTGCGTCGTCTTGATCTCCGGCCTCGCTGTGCGCGCCTGTGCGCCCCTCTGATCCATTCCGACTCTCGGACGGGGGAGTATCAACGTTCTCACGGACAACGCCTTGGTAGCGAGTGATGGCGTTCTCATCCCGGCGTACGCCGAGGCACTCTCTGTACAGGGGCTCGATCGCCTGCAAAAGCAGATCGATAGCGTTCGGGAGTACTTTGGTACAGTCAGGATCCTCGGAATCGTCGCAAACCGCGTCGAGCACAACAAGCAGGCCGACGCGATGCTTGAGCAGCTCCACGCCGAGTTCGAGGACGGACTCGGCATCCCAGTGTTCGACGTGTACAAGCGAGTCGACCTCCAGCGAGCGATCGCTACGCAGGAGCGCTCTATCTTTGCTGCCGAGGAGCTCGACACTGACATGGCCGAGGTGATCGCCGAGATTGCGGCGCTCGTCGACGACGAACTCGTGGGGCAGGCTAATGACTGACGACGAGGGCGACGCTAGCGAGGAGCTGGGGAAGACCGGGGAGAAGATGGGCGGCATTGCCGACCGTTTCGGCGCATCAACTGACACGACTGACACGATCGAAACGTCCGAAACAGGCAACACGACTGACACGCTCGCCCCCGGCGATGAGGGGTTCGTGCTGCGAGAGGACTGGAACGGGCGGACAATCTACCTCTCGGACGACGACGTCGACGAACTTGACATCCGCTACTCCGAGGTCAACGTCGAGTGGCAGCGTGAAGACGGCGAGCAGCTACCAAAGAACGAGAAGTTCTACCCAGAAGTAATCCGGGCGGGGCTCTCCGGGACGTCGATTGAAGAAGAGCTCGGCCTCAAGGACTAGCTGTTATAATCTTTGACATCCTCCTCCGCGTGAACGCGGAGGAATCCCGACCGCATTTGGGATATTAGGGTTTACAGTCTACCACTTGTTCCTGCGGTTGGAATCCGCTGGACAAGTCGTATAGGTGGACTGCGGGCTGTGCCAACCAGCCGGTACGCCTATCTCCGAACAGCTGTCCGGGAGACTCGGAGTTACTTTTCTCGTTGATATTGAGTCGGATGTTCTCCGCTCCGTTCACGTCCGCGTTGAACGCCGCATCGCACTCCTCGCAGACGTACAAGCCACGCTCGACGCGCTGGCTGTCCTCCTTTCTCCCACACATACAACACGTCTTGCTCGTGGCACTCTCGTCTACTTCCACAACTTCGATCCCCTCGACCTTCGCTTTGTATTCGAGGATGTTGGTGAAGCGGTCGAATGCCCACCCGTGTAGATCGAGGTTGCCGTGCCTGCCCCAGTTTTTCGAGTTGCCGTTCTCGTCCTCACGGACGCCTTCCAAGTTACCGACATTGATACGGCCAACACCCTTCTCGATACATCGTTGGACGACGTGTTTGGCGAGACCGTGGAAGAAGTGGGTGCGGCGTTCCGACCACTTCGCATGGAGACGTGTAGCTCGTTCACCACCGCTGTCGTCGCACTTGGCAATTTCCTTCGGGAAGTAGTACCCGTCCTGTTTCAGACGGGTTCCGGGGTACAGGTCAGCGGCCTCGGTACTGTAGGCGACAGCGGCGAAGTTGCTGATGCCGAGGTCGATGCCCGCTGTCTCGGTACCCGGAGCAGCGGGAGTCTCGATCTCGTCTGTACAGACGAGGTGGAGTTCCCACCGCTCCTTCGCTTGGTAGTAGACGGCGCGAACCTGTTGAAGATTCTCGACGGTGACGCCGGGGCGCGTTTCGTATTCAACAAGGATGTATTCCCGCGCTCGGGGGTGTTCCTTGTGGTTCGCGCCCTTCGAGAGTCGCACGCGATTGTTCTTGGTGTCGTGGCGGATGCCGTTCTGCTTCCACGATACCGTGCTACGCGGGTGTTCTTCGTGGACGCGGTTGCCGTCGGTATCGTAGTAGTTGCGCTTGCGGTAGCCGGGCGGATTCGCCCTGTCGTCGGACTTCCTCTTTTCGTACCACGAGTTGAAGGCTTCAGCGAGTTCCTCCAGAACGCGCTGACTGGACTGCGAATGTAGCCCCTTGTACTTGTTGTGAGTCTTCAACTCGTCTTTGAGGTCGCCGTGATCGGGAATCTCCCCGGTTTCTTCCCAGACTTCTCGGGAGTGGTAGTTGGCGACGTTCCAGAGTTTGCTGGCGCTCCACCCGTGCCGGTCGAGTATCTCAGCCACTTGACTGTGGTTGAGAATTTTGGCGCGGTGGGTGCGGTGGACCTCCAGCATTCTGAACGCCTGTATAACCTGTTATACGAGCTTTTCTTGTAAAGGTTCGGCTGAGAACGTGGAATATTCGGCCTTGCCATCGGCGGTGGATTGTTGAACGGGTTGTCGGATTCATCCCGCGCCTAAAGGCGCGGGTATTCTTCTTGCGATTTATAACCCAAGTTGGTCTGCCATCCATTTTCTCCAGCCTTCCCGAGCATCGATTCCCAAGTAGCGAACATCGTTGTGTCTTCGACGTACGCATCGAACCCATCTTCTGGTATCTCTTCGAAGTCTTTCTCGTCCTCAACCGTCCATGGGCTTTCCTCGAAGAACTCCTCGATGTCGCCGAAGTCAGAGAACGAAGATTTGCCACGGCAATGAGGTCGACTTAACGGCGAACGTGTGCTCACCAGACGGCTCGTCTAAAACGACCGGCGGGGTCACGTTAGGGTATAGCGTTGGTGCCGCCGGAGCGCATAGCGGTAGGAGCCGTACGAAACGCCGACCGTCAACAGCAGATACGTACCGAAGAGCACGCCGAACACGGGCGTTAGCACAACGTTTCCGGTGACGGCGAACCACGTCACGAACAGCCCGAGAACCGTTCCGCCACCCACGACGAACAGGTACACCATCATGACGAGCGTCGACGGGACGACTGTTTCCGTCCCCCAGAACTCGCGCTCCTCGTAGATCGGGTACGCCGAGCCGATGCCGACCGCGAACATCGCCGCAGCGAGACACATCACAACTCCGACGGCGGCGGTCGCCACCGCCTCAAGCACCGTTATACCGAAACCGATCGAGACGAGCGAGCTGAGAACAGCGATCGGCACTCCAATCGCAACGCCGGCGAGGAGCCGTCCACGGACAAGATCTGCAGATGATGTCTCGGTAAGAAGAAGGAACGGTAGTTGCGGCCGCTCGTCACCGAGCGGGTTCAACCCGAAGGTAGCGCCTGAGAGGTATGTTGCGAGAACGACGCCGCCCCCAGTGATGAGGGGTCCGAGAGCGTCGCCCGAAAACTCGAGAAACATCGTCCCGAACGGTGCGATAAAAAAGACGGCAATCAGCAGATGACTCAACTCCGCCGGATCACGCCGACCGCGCACGAGAATCCCCCACGCGATACGACCGGGTTTAGTCCATGCGAACGGTCGTGGGGCAGAGAATCCGCCGCTCGATCGCCGCACCTGCGTCGACTCGTTGTTACCGACCGAATCGGTAAACCAGAGCGTGGAAACCTGCTTAGTCGAGACGACGAGACCGACCGGCGTGAGAGCGATTAACGCCGCGAACACCGCCACCGCCCCTAAGGAAGTCGGTCTGGAGACCGGTGTTCCGACGAACGCGAGCGCAACGTATTCCACGAGGGGATCGAACGCTACTGTCGACAACAGCCGTTGCACTGAGAGGTCGGATTCGACGATGAACTGCCCGGCGAACTGTGACGCGACGACGAGTCCGACCATCGCGAGGACACCCACCGCTTTCAGGAGACGGCGAAGGCTGGGGAGTTGCCGCAGGAGTCGCAACACAGCAATTCCCCCGGCGTACCCCCAGACGGCGGCACAGCAGACGAGCGGCAGCGCGACCGCCCCGCCCGAAGCAACGAGCAGCGGCGAGCCCATTCCGAGTGCGAATGTGACCACCACTGCCCCGACCGGGATCCCGAACCACAGGGAGAGCCGCCCCACCTCCGCTGTGATGAGCCCGATAACGACTGCTCGCGGGTGAACCGCCAGCAGGACGAAATCCGCACCGTCGATATGTCCGAGCCGTTCGAGGGTCCGAAACACCGATATCGACAGGAGACTGAGAGGAACGAGCGTCGCAGCGGGCGCGAAGAACGGGACCGCCGCCACGGAGCGCGCGGTTTGCCCGAGCACATACGCCGTCGGCAGCGCGAACAGGAGCGCGCCGCCGAAGAACAGCGCCGTGAGCAGGAGTCCAAGGACTCGACGGGGGTTTCCGAGGTACCCACGGAGGCTTCGGACGAACTCCGCCCGCCCAATTCGGAGCCCGTGGCGAACGTCCTGTCGGACGCTCATTCTCTCTGGGAGGCCGCGTCCGTTTCGGGTTCGCTCGTGACGGCGAGGAACGCGTCTTCGAGGGATCCGCTCTCGCCGGTCTCCGCACGGGCCTGTACTTCGGCGGGCGTCCCCTCGGCGACGAGTCTCCCGTCGAACAACACCCCGACCTCGTCGGCGACGGCTTCGACGACCGGGAGAATGTGTGTCGAGAGGAACACCGTGGTTCCTGCGTCGGCGAACGCGGTGATCGATTCCCGGATGGTTCGCGCCGCTCGGGGGTCAAGCCCCGATGTCGGTTCGTCTAGATACAGGACGTCCGGGTCGTGTAGGACACTCTGTATGAACGCGGTCTTCTGTTTCATTCCCTTCGAATACCCGTCGATCCGCCTGTCTGCGTCACCAACTAACCCGAATTGGTCGAGGTACTCACCGATGCGCTCGCGGGCAACGGACCGCGAAATGTCGCGAAGATCGGCGACGTATTCGAGCTGCTCGCGGGCGCTGAACTCGTCGTACAGCGGTGGCGTCTCAGGGAGATAGCCGACCCGACCGGCGATCGCACGCCGGTCGCTTGGGTCGACGCCACAGACGCGTACCGATCCGCCGTCCGGATCGCTGAGACCGGTAAGGAGCCGCATCGTCGTCGTCTTCCCCGCACCGTTCGGGCCAAGAAAGCCGTAGACGGTCCCATGCGGGATGTCGAGCGTGAGACTGTCGAGAGCAACTTCTGAGCCGTAGCTCTTCCGGAGATCGGTCGCCAGAATGGCGGATTCGTTGTGGGTGGAGGGCATACGTAACGGATGTCATTTCTCGAACCGGTCGTCTATGCGTTTCGGAATCATCTTCCGATCATACGTATCGGGGGTGATGCCGCATGGGTAGATAACGACGTGATTAGGGGGCGTAGTCGCTTCTGTACGGCCTTGGAGGATAGAATTGATACGTGCCTTCTGTTCGATTCATCTGTTCTAGATCGAAATCGAGACTGATCTCTCTTGTCTGCTCTGCGCTGGTTCTACTTCCGGAATATCCCAGACGTCGAGTTCTCTGTCCGGCAGAACGTACGCCTTGCGGTGGATTTCAGTTTCATCTGTTCGGCCGCTCGACCTCCTCTGCGGCCTCGATTTCGTCTGTTTTCTCGACTTCGGCGAATAGTTCTCGGTATGCGTCGGGCTCAAAGAGGTTGTTTCGGTCGAACAGTTCGCGAGCGGCGTCGGTCAGCTGAAAGAACCGGTATGGATGACCCCGTTCGAGCCCCTCACGATCCCGTTCGATGGCCTCGATCAGTCCCACTTCTTTTAGCCGGATGAGATGGTCGGTGAGCGTCGACGCTGCGATACTCGGATTGTAGTATTCGAGTTCTTTCTTCGAGGGCGCGCCTTTCGGGTGACCGACGATGACCCCGATGATATTCGCACGGGTCGTGTCGTCGAGGGCACTCAACGCTGCGATCGGATCGAGTCCGGCTGAACTCTCGGCTGGGGTGAGCGGGGTGGCGTCAGGCCGGGACATTGTGTATTAGTGTTTGTCTCCCGGCGATATAACCATTTCGTCGAAAATCGAAGTGGTAGCCAGAGTGCTCGCGTATTCCACTTCTGGTCGGATTTCCGTACCGTTAGGTGGCGGTGGTGAATCCTATACAGTATGGCCAACGACGACGCGACCCGTGCCGTCATCGACAAATTGGGTGATCAGCCGGGAGAGACGCTCACACCAGAACGGATCGAGGCAATCCAGAACCCGATGCATGAGAGCCTCGGACGATTTATCAGGCCGTTTCAGAATTGGTAGCGAATACTGATGACACATAGAGGGAGCCCCAGAGTCTGTTTTCCATCCTATCCCGGCACTCAGTGACCCGCTCTCGGGCCCGTGACCGCTAAAGACCTCGAAGACGACGCTTTTGAACGGTGGTGGTCACGAGTATGACGTGAGTACCGAGATCCCAGTAGGATAATTTCGGACGTGTTCCGTATGAACATCGACACAGAAACCATCCGAGACCGATGTACCGACCCCGTGTTTGAGCGGGGACAAACCTATCGCAAGGAGGGACGGATTCAGCAGCTCAACCGGTTCGACGAGCGCATTTCAGCAGTCGTCAGTGGATCGAACCCCTACGACGTGACTGTCAAATTCGGTGGCCAAAGTCTTGAGACCCGGTGTACATGTCCGTACGACGGCCAAGGCGACTGTAAACACGTCGTCGCGGTACTCCTCGCTGTCGCAGACGATCCGCCAGAAGACGGGAGTGAGCGTATCGACTCCGTCCTTGCGGACGTCTCTGACGAAGAGCTGCGTACGTTTGTCCGTGAAATTCTCGCCACACACAACAGGGCCCGAGAACAGTTTCTCGCTCAGTTCGGTGACGAACACAAATCGGTCGATGAGTATCGACAAGAGATTAGCCACTTGTTCGAGCAACACGCCGACCCGGTCGTGTTCGAAGCGATCGACTTCTCCCGATTCTTCGATATTGCCGAACAGTGCCGTGAGCGCGATCGATACCTCGCCGCTGCGACCGTCTATCGAGCAGTGTTCGAAGAAGTCGATGAGAAATTCACTTGGATCGACGGTTCCTACGACCACTACGCACAGACGCTCCAGACAGCTCTCGATGGATACATCGACTGTGTAGTGGCGGCTGATTCCAACGCCGAGGACTTCGAGACGTACGCGGGTGTTTTGGAAACACGGGCATCAACAGAGTCAGAGATTAACAACAGGCAGTTCTGGCGAGCACTCGACGCCCTCGAAGATCGATACGACGAATAGACCACCACGATCTCAAAACAGCGACTCCAGCTCCCCGTCGCTATCCATCAGCTCCGAGAAACGGTCCTCGCTCTCGTCAGTGATCTCCCCGAGATTCTGTTGTGCTTCGATTGCGACCTGCTGGAGTTCTTTCACTCGCGGGACGTTCGTCACGCCGCCGAGCAGTACGAGCGCTGCGACCGTCCCTTCTCCACGCCGCGGATAGTCACCACCTCGGACCTCCATCGAGCCGGTCTGTTCTTCGAGCCACTTGCGACCGTGCTCGATGCCTTTTCGATTGAGATACTCCGGGGGGCCGGCAACCACAAGCAACGCCCGCTCTGTCCCGTTCACCTCACAGGGTAAGGTGAGTCGACCCAGCGTCGCTTTCCGGACGAGGCTCGTGATCCGGTTGGTCGCCTCTGTACTGTCGATCCCAAAATTCGAATCGCCACGAAGTCGCGAGAGCAACCCCTTCCGCTCTGGTTCGTCTACCTCAACGTCGGCATAGCCCAGTGAGGAGATCCCACCCCCTTTGAGCGTGTTAATAATCTCCGAGGAGTCGACCACACTCTCGGCGATGTCGTTTCCTTCGGTTATCTCGCCCGCACTGAAGAGCACGCCAAACCGCTGGACCAGCTCCTCGTTGATCACATCGAACCCCTCCTCAACGGATTCACCCGAACTGCGCCACGCGTCGTTGTCGAACAGCATGAGGTTGTCCACCTCATCGACAAACGTCTTGAGCGACCGAGCGGCGTTCAGCGTGTAGATCCCGCCCTCGTTGCTGCCGGGCAGGATACCGAGTCCATACACAGGTTCGGTGTAGATCCGCTTGAGGTTCTCGGCGATCACGGGTGCCCCACCCGACCCCGTCCCGCCACCAAGCCCCGCAACGACGAGGAACGCATCGATCTCGTGGACCGGCACATCGTCGAGCGCTCCCTGGATCTCATCGATGTCTTCTTCGGCCACCTCTGCGCCGAGTTCGTTATCTGCGCCCACACCATGGCCCTTCACTCGCGATTGACCAATCAGGATCCGGCGGTCTTTCGAGAGGTGGTCAATTCCTTGGAGATCTGCTTTCGCCGTGTTGACAGCGATCGCTCCACGAACAATATCTGCGCCTGTCCGTGCGTCGTAGGCCAAGAATTCGTCGACCACCTTCCCACCCGCCTGTCCGACCCCGATCAATGCGAGTTTCATGTGAACACACCACGTGTAGATACGCAGGTTAGACACATAAAGGTTAGAAGCTCAAAATATCGGAGTGAAGATGTTGACATACGAAAAGCGTCGGTATCTCATACGTGCCCCTGAGAGTATCTCTCGAAGGTCGGTGACCAGGAGACGGAAGCCAGCCATGTCGGCGACAATACATCCGCTGAGAATAAAACAGTGTTCAGACAGGTATTGACGCCATTGTTCAGCAAGTCAAAGGGGTCAGGAATATCGATCCCAACAGACTGTTTGTTCAATAGGACTCCAACGGAGACAGTTGGGTGGTGGGGAAAGCCGTATTAATACTGGGGCTCATATCCCGAGTGTCGAATGGGCCAACAAACGCTCGGCGGCGACGACATCACGCTCTTACGCAAGAGATATCTCCAACGGGTTACCGAGGCACTCCCCGAGGCGGCAGCCGAGGCCGGCGACTGGCCGATTCACCAAGACCACTGTTTTGCCCGTGTGGTGCTGGACACACTGTTCCAAGGAGTCTGGTACGACCACATCGATGGAACTCCCGCATACGAGCAATTGTCAATCGAGGAACTGCGTGAGGCGATCGAGATCGCCGAGAGGATGCTCAAAGGTGGAAAGCGGACCGTTGAGGCGCTAAATCGGCAATCACTCGAGTGGCGGGGTCAGTGACTCAGACACAAGCGTCCACAGGCAGTCGGTCAGGCTACGCTTGAACGACGCTGTCTGTCAGCCAGTGCTCATCGAGTTCGCCGGGTCGACGTCGCGATAATCTGAAAACGTATGTCACTGTCCGCCCGTTGGGACCGGTCAGCGTGACGCGCTGTGTGGCATCATCGTCGTCACGCTCAACGGGGCCTGTCGTTGCCTCGACGTGGTCGATCATGGGAGCATACCGTGGATTGTGCACCATCTTTCGGAAGCGGTCAAACGGGCCTGTGGTCCGTCTGTTCGCCGGGGAAGCGAAGTTGTACGCGACGCCGATACCGGTGTCTTCGAACGGCTCGTCGTTGGTCGCTAGTGCCTTGAGTTGGATTGAGACCACCCGGCCGGGATCGTACGTGGGGCTTGGCGTTGGGAACTCCGCTATTGCGTACTGCTCAGCCATCTGAATGCCAGACTTAGGGTCGCGAGCGGCATTAATCGTCCGCTGAAACGGACTCTAGTTTAGTGTTGGACCTGATATGGAAGCCGATTAGTCGCGGCCGTGACTTCTGTCGTCGCGGTCCAACTTCGCGTCCTGGCCGGCACATTGAAACCACTGTTTTGGTTCAGGAACGACGCCCATCGTAATCCCGACGAGCAGCGCAAAGTAGCCGGCGAGACCTCCGAGTGTCACCGCGTGAGGCGTGCCATTGCGAGGCTTTACTGACAGGGTCGCGGCGAGAAGTGCGACAGGCGAACCGAAGCGGATCGCTGGACGGCGCCAGAAGCGAGCCATGCGGTCTGGCCACCGTGCGAACACGGCCTCAACAAGCACCGCGACGGCCGCACCGCCAAAGAACGGGACCGGCCGAAGCATCGATCGTGGAGACAGCCCCTCTCGTCGTCCAGCGAGCCAAACGACGAGTGCGACCAACGTAGCCGAAGCGGCGTCAGTGCGTCGTGTCGACATAGTTCATAGTCTATCGCCCGTTTAAATATCGATATTGGTCGTGACCGACCTGACCGGCGTCACACGCTCTATCCACTGGTGCTAGAAATAAAGCTACGACCGAGCCCGCAGCCGTGCCTACCGCGCCTTGTCCTCGTTGACAGCCGCAAGAACGTGATTGAGTTCTCGGCCGACTGCGTCTACGGCGGCATCAAGTGAATCGAATGTGTCGCTCCCCGCATCACTACAGCCGCGCTTACGGACGAGTCGGACAGCCGCGTCACTCAGGATATCAGGACGTACTGCGATTTTCGCCGCAGTACAGGGACTTTCCTCGTCTGGAAGTCGGTACTCGACGATCCCGCCGGGCTCTTCGTTTCGGTCCCAGTCGCCAGGCGCCGCTGGAAGCTCGTTGACCAGCACTCTTGGATTCGCCGCTGTTGCGACGCTTGTGGTGGACATACAAGTTGTTCGGTCGTCACGCACAAACCAGTGTCGGCGTCTTCCAACCGGGCACCTACTGTACCCGCAGAGCGTTTCACCCGGGTCACAGAATCGGCACAAGATAGCTTGCGGTCACCATCGAAGCCCTCGCTACTGGGTATCGATTCGAGGGTTTAACGGCGAGACCAAGTCGGCTGCTCCTCTGGTGGCACCGCTGAGAGCTGATGAGGACGGTCGTGACGGCGCGTGCTGTCAACGAGCCACTGAAGCGCTTGTCATTCGAAGTCACCGAATCTCGTTTGTCCGGTGGACCGCACGTCTCTCTCTTCGTCACGCTCAGCACCTTCCTCACTATCTCGGCGTTGGCCCGACACCGCTGCGCGGTCGTCCGGCGACGGTTCACCGGCGTTCCGGCCCGCTCCCGTTGGAATCGTCGTCTGCGTACTTGATTCACGTGGATCAGTCACTGTCGGGTTGACCGGCTCCGCCGTGTTCGTTTGCGGTGGCGTCGCTGCGGCTCCCTCGGTCTCAGCAGTGGCGGTGTCTGTGTCGGCGAGGTCACCGAGCGAGGCCTGCGTTCCGTCTGGAGCGTCGGCCTCGACTGTCCCGTGTTTGTCCGCGATGGCCCGCGCAGCGCTATAGCCGCCGGAGAATGAGGCCCGCTTTGCGATCGCTGGGCGTCGAAGCTCTCGCGCGGCCTCGGGCCGCTGGGCCTCATACCGCGACCAGAACTGTTCGCGGCGCGCCTCGAAGTCGACAACCGGACGCGGGTACACCTCACCGACGTGGACCCCACATTCCTGCTGGACGGCAAGCGGCGCCTTCTCGGGTTGATCAAGGAACTCACTGGGCAGGTCGGCGAGCTCGGGAATCCATCGCGTGATCCAGTCGCCATCAGGGTCTTGATCGCGGACCTGCTTCCGAGGATTGTACACCCGCTGTGACGGCTTGCCGATGAGCCCCGCCTGGCTCTGCCACTGCGTGTAGTTGATGCCGACATCGCTGTCAATGAGATGGTGGTGATACCAGTCGGCGCCGATCCACCACGGTTGATGAAGAACGTGGGTGAAAAATGACGCACACATCGCGCGCATCCGGAAGTTGAGCCATCCGGTTTCCTTGAGACATCGCATCGATGCGTCGACCATCGGGAACCCGGTCTGTCCGCGTTTCCACGCGGTCACAAGCTCGGGGTCGTGAAATGCCTCATTACGGTCTTCAAACGCCGGATTGACCGCCTGCTCAGTCCAACCCGGCCAGTCGACAAGCTTCTGGCTGTAATGGAGGTTCCAGACGAGCCGGCTCTCAAACATATCTGCTCCCCGGCACGACGGCGCATTATCGGCGACATACTGGTGTGCCTGCCGGACCGAGAGCAGGCCGAAGTTGAGGTACGGCGAGAGCCCGCTTGTGCCGTCACGAGCGTCCTGCGGTGCTGAGATGTTGCTCGGGTACGACCGGACGCGGTCAGTGAACTCTCGTAATGTAGTCATCGCTGCCCGGTGGGTTCCCACCGGAACCTGCGTCTTCGCGGGGGAGACGTCGAAGTGGCGGTCAACCGCTGCCGGCGTAACGCCAGTGCGGATACTGACTCGGACTGTGTTGTGGTCGTCCCACCCTGGCGTGTGTTGATCGGCCGCGAGCCACTCGGTGATTTGTGTCTGCCAGTTCGACCGCGGCCACTCTTCATCGCGGACGAGTCCGTCACCGGAGACAAACGTGACTGCGTCGCCACACACGTCCCGCACACGCTCGTCTCGCCGCTGACCATAGCGACTGGTGGGGGTCGCCATCGTGATGATATGCCAGCCGCGATCAACGAAGCGAGACAGGATATCGACTGGATCGCCGTACCCGAGCGTCAAACCTGGCGCGTCCGGTCGTTGGAGTGTCTCCGGCTGCTCACTGACAGCCTCGGTCGTAGGCGGCGATGAATCCAGCGTGTCGGCGAGCCGCGCTGCTGAATCCGTCGCAGCCACGTGCGTCGCGTTAGGAGGTGCCGCGGCATACAGTCGGTCGAGGCTTGTAACCGCTTCCTCAAACAAGCGGACCCGAGCGTCACACGCGAGGCCGCTGTCCGCGTAGAACGTTGGGTCGAACACAAACAGCGGGCAGAACACGTCACCATCAGCGACCGCACGCGACACTGCCAGCTGATCTTCCACGCGGAGGTGTTTCCGGTGCCACACAACGATACCCGTCGGGTTGGCGGCATCGCAGACCGCGTCTGGCGTCGGAATATCTGCCGACAGCGGACTCGTTGGCTGTGACAGTTCGTCGCTATCTACAGACGCCGAGCGCTCAGTCTCGCGTTCGGTATCGCCCGGCATTCACATTAATAATATTGCTGGGACAGCGTTTTAATGCGTCGGCCGGTCAACCGAAGTCCCGACGATGTCGGCTGTCAGCGTGTCAAGCGCGCGGTTGGGGCTTGGCGTATCGATTGGCAGGCCGTAACGAGTATCCGCATGGGGCCGGATATTATAATATGAACTGGTGCTCAACTTCTAGCCTTTGGGCGTCACGCGACTCGCCAACGAGTGGCGACAACAACGCGAAACGGCCTACCCACTTCCGTCCATGCCGGTAACTACGCATCTCAGTCTCGTTTCGCCCGATCGGAACGCACTACTAGATGTCATTGATGACGCTGAGGCAGCGTTTTTCGACTACGGACTAGCCCCCGACATCAGCGACGTCCAACACCTGACGGGCACGGAGTCGGATTCAATAGAGGACATCCACGCAGTCACTGACGACGCGCTTCCAGACCACTTCTCGTCAGAATTCACCAGCGAAATATCGCAGTTCGACGGGGACAAGCTATATTACGCGGCCATGCGCGGACTTCCAGTAATTGGACGGATTGTCCGCGAGGAGACACCAGGTCGGCCAAGCGTGGTCATCCAGTCGAACACACAGACCGGGAGTGGCCCCAGTTGTGGGGTGTACCGACACGACAAGCTCACTGGTGACTACGTATTACTCTCGAAGGCTGACAGCCGTCTGGGTTAGTGAGCCGCACGTCAACTGCCAACCGCGTCATGTGCGGGCCTCAAGTACAGAGGGAGGCGTGGACACGCTCCCGCGAGGGCGTCCTGCCTCGTTCGAGGATGTTGCTGCTCCGCTGCGATTCTTTTTGAGTGATGCGGCCGACTACATCAGCAGGGAGAACGTCGCGGTCGATGGGGGATAAATACCTGAGTTCGACAGTTGAATCGATCGGCGTGCGCCACAATTGAGATGCCTCGCCGGTGTGACCAATAAAAAAAGATGCCAGGAAACACGCCAGCTGACGGCCCGCGGAAGATTCCTGTCGATCCGGTGATCCACGTCGAAACGTTTGCGACTCATCGGACATTGACGTGGAAAGCTGGGGGCCGGTCGCAGTTCGTCGAAGCGGCCCGTGCGCTTGACGCGGTTCCATCGACGGCGTCAGTAGTCGTCGACGACACAACCGTTGCCGGGAGGCAACACCACTCAGTCTCGGACCTCGAAAGCGTGAGTAAGACTATAATATATCTTCGGATCGAACCGGATGCCTCGTGGACGCTCTCATGGGAGCAACGAACGGACCCAATTGTTTCTGTAAGCGGAACACCGTCAGCAACGTTTTGCCGCCGTCTTCACTGCTACACAACCGACTGCTCGGAGTGGTGTGACGAAGCGGTCGAAACGCTACAGAGTCTGACAAAAGACGGGACTGCCTGATTGCTATCGTTGATGAGCACTGTGTGGTGCTGGGCACTAGGCCGCTGAATCACGCTCTTGGGAATCTCGCATGCGGCACGGCCGACCTACGCATCGTCACGAAGTCGTAACACGGCTTGTTCCTTACCGTCTGCTTCGATCACAACGTCGCTGTTCGCCACTAGCCATGCTGGCAGGTCCACGACAAACTCGGCGTGCGCTTGTGGGCGTACGGCCGGGTCACGCAGACAAGCCGGCTCGGAGTAGTGTGCCATCGGCCGGACATCACCCCAGGTCTCTGCTGCGAGTTCGAAGGCCTCACGGTACGTGTAGCCGCGGTCAGCAAACGAGTGGTGGTGGTAATCAAACACCACCGGAACATCAGTTGGCTCGCTAATCAGTTCCACGAGCTCTGAAACGCTCCACAGGGTTTCCTTGTCGTCGTTTTCGACGGTCAGCCGCGCTCGTGCGGCATCCGACAGGCTATCGACGAATGCGTGGAAGCGCTCGGCAGTTGCCTCAACGTCGCCGTACGTCGCACCGATGTGGACTGTGATACCGTAGTACGGTGTAACTGGGAGCCCTAGCAGGTCAAACCAGTCAGCGTGGTACTCTAACGCCGTTCGAGCGCGGTCACGGGTATCTGCTGAGTCACTCGCCGGCTTACACCAGTAGTCAGGGTGGAACGTAAGCCGCATGTCGGTCTCTTTGATGAGATTGCCACAGCGACGCGCAAGGCGGCGGATTTCTTCGTATTCAGGGAGTTCGGAGAGTTTAAACTGAGAGTTCCACGGGATCAGCGACGACGTACAACGGTACGTTCGAATCTCATGCTCGAGATTCCACGTGAGTAGCTCATACAAGTCAGTCAGGTTCTGTTGTGCGAGCGTCGAGACATACGAGAGACCGCGTTCTTCGAACGTCTGTTTCTGCATACCGCGTGTACATCGCACCGGCGGATCGCGGTCGCGGAGTGTCCGGTTCAGTCCTGGATAGCCTATCATTGTGTCTGCTAACGACTGTGGTCGTTTATTTTGTGCGACGTAGTGCCTGCGGGCAGTCGCCGTACCGACCTTCCTGCCAGAACAAACGCTCGTGTCGGAGGTCGATCGGGGATGTTTGCAACAACACGATTAGGCTTCTATACCGTCACCAGTTTTTCTGACTGTCTAATCCACTGATCAAATAGATTGATGGAAACTATCAGATGTGCCTCCTTCTTTCCAGAAGCTGACCCCACGACCGTACCTGAAACTGTCCGCACCCCAATCGCGAGGTTACCAAGGCCCAAACTTCATTCACGATCAGATATGTCGGTAGATCTGGAGCCTCCCGGTCAAAAGAGACCTCGAACCCAATTAGTGATTTTAGCGTGGCAGTGAAAAATATCTTAAGCGTCTATCTTAGACATCTATCTTAGTTAAGTGTCTTAGTCAGGTGTCTCAGAAATACAACTTAGAGATACGTTCCAGAAAGCGACTTCCTCGGTTGTATGCGAAACCAGGTGAAAGTCCGGGTTGCGAGCAGAATCACAACGTCTATTCTACGTGGGCTGCGACGAGCGAATGTTATGAGAAATCTTAGATAGCAATCTAAGCTGTCTTAGACATATTAGTATCTGAGAAATCTAAGAAACCTATCTCAGAAATGTGTCTGGCATAGATTTATTTGATGCGTATCTAATAATTTGGTATGCTCTCGTACACGGTTTACAGCGAGGCAGGCGGCGTCGGCAAGACGTCGTTGACAGCGAACGTCGCCTGTGCGCACGCCCGAGCAGGGCTTGATGTCTTAGTGATCCCGCTAGACCCACAAGACGGCAATCTGAGTCGTCTGTTCGATGTCGACGACGATCGGAGTGATTCGTCCGCAGATAGTCTTGTTCGACATCTCGTCGATAACCCTGGTGGAGAGTTCGATGACCTGATTCGAACGGCTGAGGGAATCGACATCATCCCGGAGCACAACACGCTCTCGGACCTCTCAGACCACCTTGCTCGCGAAAAGAGCCGGGCAGAGGATTTCGGCGACGCGTACAACATCTATGCGCAGCTCCGCCGTGTACTGGCTGAAAACGATGTACCGGACCGATATGACGTTCTCGTCTGTGACCCGCCAGCGACAGAGTCAGATCACCTCTATAATGCGATTTACGCGACGCGAAACCTCCTCATTCCGTTTGAGCCATCGGCGAAGGGGGAAGCATCTGTTGAGGGCCTAGAAGAGCTGGCGACAAACTTCGCGAACGAATTGAGTATTGACGTCGGCGTCCTCGGTGCGGTCCCGATCGAGTTCAAAGGGACGAAAGACCAGAACGAGATCGTCGAAGAGGTGCCGTTCGAGGTGCCTGAGGTTATCGGCGATCGGACATCAATGATGGAAGGATGTTGGCGACACCAGTGTAGTGCATTCGAATTCGTACGAACGCACCGGAGTCGGCGTCGTGATTACGAAGTTGAGACACTGGCCAAGTTCGATCGGATTGCTCGATTCCTCGAGACCCAAGGCGGAATTACTGCCCCGTCCCCGCCAGAACCAGGCGCATTAGACGATCCTGAGGAGGTGACTGTCTGATGGGGGGATTCAAGGAAGGCACCGTCAACGGGTGGGACGATGAGGAGGAAGAGGAAGATGCTGACAGCGGGCCTGAGTTCGAGGAGGAGACCGTAGGTAATGAGGACGGCAGCTCGGAAGAGCGATCGACCGAAGTGGAGATCGAGACCGAAGCTGACGATACAGTCGAAAGCGGTACGAACAGCACTTCAGCGAGAGAGATCCCCTGGGTTCTCCGGCGAAATAGCATCACTGACGGCCGCGACCAGACGGTCCAGCTTCACCTCCAAGAGGAGACGATGAACGTTCAGCGGAAACAGAAATCCCTCATCGAGGCCCGGCTTGGAGAGAGCGTTCGAAAAGCCGATCTCCGGGAAGCAGCGTTATTGGTCGGACTCCAACACACAGACGATGTCGTTGACGTCCTCCAAGAGTGGGGGTACAATCTGGAATGATAGAAATACGAGCGCATACCCCCGTCTTTACGCGGGGGTCAAGCAGACAATAGCGTACACTTCCAACGACGACGCCACTGCTCGATTTCCCACCAAGTCACCGCCAGTATTAAAATCCTGTGGCCTTATAGTATACAACCGGATGAAGACCACACGGCACGCGACTTACAACCTCAACTACCACATAGTGTGGTTGCCGAAGTACCGCAACTCGGTACTCGTCAACGAGGTCGCAGACCGTGTGCGGACCATCCTCCACGAAATAGCCGACAACAAAAGCGTCGAAATTCTCGACCTTACCGTACAGCCCGACCACGTTCACCTGTTCGTCAGTAGTCCGCCCAAGAACGAACCGGCGCTCCTCGCCAACTGGTTCAAGGGTATCTCTTCCCGCAAGTACAACCATCGATACGCCGACCACGACGGCGAGAAAATCGGATGGGTGCGAGGATACTACGCAGGGACTGCCGGGCACGTTTCGAGTGAGACTGTCGAGAACTACATCCAGCAACACAAGGAAGGCGATTCGTGACCGAACTCACGAAGACGCTCGAACTCAAACTGGTAGAGCCGAACGCCCACAAGCGGAGAAAACTCCGTGAGACGCGAGAAGCGTACCAGCACGCCCTCCAAGATGCCTTCGACGCCCGATGTACCACGCAGACCGAAGCGAACGACGTGGTGGTCAACTACGACCTGAGCGGGTACGCCAAGAACGTGCTCAAGAAGTACGTCCCGCAACTCACGACGACCTACAACGCGGGCGAACTTCACGACGACCACCCTGTTCGCTTCACGAACAAAGGGTTACGGCTTAACCACAAGCCCGAGAACGCGATCGAGTGGTACGTCAAAATCCCGCACCACGAGGACTACCACCTCTGGATGCCAGCACAGCCGAATCCGGAACAGCGAGACTGGCTGGAAGCGTTGAACGCTGGTGACGCGGAGATGGGTGAGAGTCGGCTGTTCGAGCGAGACGGGACGTGGTTCCTCCACGTCACCGCCACCCGCGACGTGGAGGATGGTTCCGAGGTGTCCACTGAAGAACGGACGCCCATCGGTGTCGACATTGGGGAAGCGTCGCTCGTCACGGTGTGTCACCGCGACGACCACGGTTGCCCGACCGCTCCCGAACTGTGGGCCGACGAGGGGAAGACCGTTCGTCGGCTACGCAAGACCCACTTCACCGCCACGAGGCGACTTCAGACGCGCGGAAGCGAGCGTATCGCTGAATCGTTCGGTGACGAACTGTGGAACCAGATAGACGACGTGTTCCACCGCGTCACCCGCGAAGTCGTGGAATACGCCGAGTCCGTCGAGAACCCCGTGCTTGTTCTGGAAGACCTGACATACATACGGGAGTCGATGGACTACGGCGAGTATATGAACCGGCGTCTCCACGGATGGGGATTCGCCAAACTCCACGCACAGATTCGATACAAAGCCGTCGAGAAGGGTATCCCGGTGGAGACGGTGAACCCGCGCAACACCTCGAAGGAGTGCCATGCGTGCGGTGAGGTAGGATACCGCCCGCGACAGGCGACGTTCAAGTGTACGAACGACGCTTGCTGGATGGGCGAGTACCAAGCGGACGTGAACGGCGCGATAAACATCGCAGACCGCTACCTCAGCGGAGAGAGTCGTTTCAGAGAACACGAGAATGACGATGACTCGGCTGAGGATGGGGGGCGTTTGACCGCCCCACAAGACACCCACGCCGATGCTGAAACCCAGCAAGGGACGCGTGGAACGAATGCGTCTTGAAACCGTAGGGTTGAGCAGACGCTCGGCCTGAAATCCCGTGGTGGGATTCCCGCGTCTTTAGGCGCGGGAGGAGGTCAAATCGCAGTAAGTGGTTTATTCATTCTCCCGCTGATCGCTAGACGGCAAGACGAACACTACTCTTCAGATGAGAAGATCTCGCTGCCGACGTCGGACAGTTCGCTAGCTTCCTTGTGAGCGTACATCTTCGACGTCGTCGACGGATCCTCGTGTCGGAGGGCGCGTTGTGCGTCACTGAATCCTGCCTCGTCGTAGTATGCCTCCCCAACACCGCGGCGGGCGCCATGGAGCGTCAGATAGTCTTTTGGATCGGCTGAACAATCCACAGCAGCTTCTTGAGAGAGCTTCTTAAGCGTGTACCGACCGCCCTCAGTGGTTAACGCCGGTGGCGTAAGGTCTCGCTCGCGGAAGGCATCGGCGAGATCAGCCGTGCTGAGGCTGGTGACTGTGTCAATCGTCTCAGTATCGACTCCACGGTCCTGAAGCTGGCTCCGTGCGGCCTCTCGCAATGAGGCAAGGTGGAACGAAGGGAACACGGGCCACGTCTCGGCAGGCGGGTCTAAGAGCGTCTGCCAGCGGCTGAGAGCCCTGACAGGACGGTCAGTTAACGGTGCCTTCTCGACTTTCTGGCTCTTTCCAAGCACCGTCAGAATTTCCTGGTCAGTATCGATGTCTGCCCACGTAATCCCAGTCCGCCGGTCATCGCGACTGGCAGCCAGAACCTCAGCGCCACGGACACCTGAAAATCCGAGGACGTAGACAAGCGCCCGGTCACGAGCGGCTGTGAGTGCCTCTCGACTCCGAGGATCCGCATCAATGGCATCGTGTGCTCGTTCGTCGACGTACGAGACAATGGTCTCACGCTGTTGCTGAGACCAGAACTGTTGTTGCCCAGAATCCGTCGTGGGGCGGTCAGGCATTTCGTCTTTCGCCCGGTCGGTGTCTGCCGGATTTTCTGCGATGTACTCCCACTGCTGGCAATAATGGAGATACGCAGAGACGAGCGAGTAGTAGTTCCACGCAGTAGCGGGTGTGATCCCCTCGGCATCACCGTTCGCCCGTCGAGCGTTCACGCGCCGGGCGAGATGACCAGCATATCGGGCGAGGTGCCGGCTGTCGAGCGCTTCCAGGGTGGTTACCCCGCGACTGTCCATCCATTCAATCCAGTCCGGGACGACGCGTTCGAGCGCTTGAACGTAGTTCCCTGAGCGGTGGATCCCGTCTTCAGGCGAATCTGTTTCTTCGATCGTCTTCGCCTTAGCGTCGAGGAAATCAGGCAGCGGCTCGTCGAGTGCTGTATCGCCGGTCATTTCCCTGGGTTGCGGGCCATCAGCTGGCGGTGCCATCGATTCAGCTTCACCGACGGCGGCGACCCTCAAAAATTTACTTGTGACTACTCGACTAATCCAAAGTAGATGGCAAAATTTTCAATATCGCCCCAATAACCCGTCTAGCGGCTGATTACGGACAAATAGGCTAGATTCTTCGTGTTGTAAATTGCATGTCGCTATACAGAATATGGGCGGGGGAAGTTGAGACTACAGTGGGTTTAGCGGGCCTGTGATGCGCGAATTTGGCCGATTCGGTCAGCGAAAACTGCTCCAGATCACTCTCCAAGCGGCCATTATTGTCACACTTCCAATCGTAAGGGCGAATTTTCGAGACATCCAATAGTGTAGCCACTCAGACGGCGCGCTAACCCAGACAGAGTGTCTCTCTACCCGATTCCCGTTTCCTTCTTCAGCAACGTCACCGTGTTGTCGGCTGTTACCATCGGCGAATGTTCGTATTCACCAGTCAACTCAACCTGCACGAGCAGATCGACGGCCCGCCAGATCGAGTACAACAGGCAGGCGAACGCGAAGTAGAAGAATCGCAGCCCGAAATCCTTCGACGTGGTGGCAGCCATGAACCGTTTGATCGACCTGTACCCACTCTCAATTTCCCACCGGTAGCCGTACTCCGTGAGGTGTCCGCTCCCCCGGTTCGTCATAAACACCGAATACTGCCGATGATCGTCGTGCTCGGAGTCCTCTTTCCGGCGGTAGATCAGCGTCGTCTCGTGCCACTCATTCTTGCCCAGGTGGAGCTTGCGGTCGGTCTCGTATCGGTCCTGATTCCGTTGAAGCAACCGCTTGGCCTGGGCTTTCTCGCTGGTCTGCATCCGCTTGGGAACGGCGTAGGAGAGCCCGCGCTGGCTGATCATCTCCAAGACGTGCTGGCTATCGAACTCCCTGTCCATCAGCACGTTATCGACGTGGACCAACTCTTCAGCCGAATCGAGCAAGTCCTCGACGATTTCCAGTCGTGTCTCCCCCTTTCGGACGGGGCGCGCGTCCAGCACGATTGGGACGGCATTGCCAACCAACTGGACCGTCGCCCATTGGTAGGCGTACTCCTCGGTGTTCTCTTTTGTCCCGATGATCTCGTCCTCGTGCCCGGTCCTGTCGCCGGTGAAAGGATCGGCTTCGGTGATATCGATTGCGACGATGCCTGCGCGGAAGAACTCCTCTGTCTCTGCAATCTCGTCGATGAGGTGCCGGATCGCCTGTCGGTACATCTCGCGAGTCTGCTCGATAGAGAGATCGCGAATGTGGCTGCGGTGGGCGTGTCCGAGTGGTGTTCGATCCCGCGTTGACTCATGAATGTAACTGCGGGCTCCTTCGTTCGCAGCCAGCCGCTCGCGAAGTCCGAGATATGTTTGTAAGTTCCAGTATGCGTTCTCGTGAATCTCACAGCCGTCTCCACGATCCAGCGAGAATGCTGGGAAGATGATGCGACTGACGTGGTCGGTGATTTTCTTTGCCCGCTCCAGAACGGTCCGATCGTCCGGTACTGAGTCGTCTTCATTATCGTTCCGATAGCTGAGCTTCCGCTCTAGTTCTCGTGGAATCTCGATACCCGCATTCTGGGCCTTGATCAAGATCGTTCGAGCTGCTGTTTGGACGGCCTCGCGTAGGTCGACAGAGAACCGCTCGTGCCAACTGCGCCATACCGTCGATTGATTCGGCATACGCTCAAAACCGAGGTCTCGTCGAAGTGCCGGTCGCTGTTGGAGGAACGTCAAAAGTGCCGTTTCGTGGTCCCAGCCGTGAATCTCTTTGAGCAAGAATAACCGCACCAACTGTGGCATCTGATACCGCGTAGAGCCAAAATACTCGTCATGCGGTTCGAAATCGACGTATTTCAGCGGATACTGACATATGAACTCCGCAATCGACTCGTGGGCGTCGTGATCGAACCAGACTCTAGCGACGGTTCGAATGTCCGATTGGAGAGCGGATACTGAACTCCGGTCGTATAGTGGTGTCGACCCGTATGCAGGCCACTCGACGTGCTGTAACTGTGCGATAGTCCGAAAGACATCCTGTCGCGATTGCTCTGTTGATGACATTAGTCGAGAATAATCCGTCCGAGAGACGCTGTAAGGTCTCTTCGGTCAGGAGGTACAGCCATGCTTCGAAGACAGCTAGGGACCACGTTGCTATGCGGAACGCGGTCGGATGTTACCAGTTGAGGCTACCCCCGCTCTGGTATTCGGTCACCTGCGTCTCGAAGGGATTCTCTTCCTTGTTCAGGTTGACTTACTCGGACATCCACGGGAACGGATTGTCAGTCCCATACTGTTCCGGTAAGTCGAGTTGTCCAAGGCGCCGGTCGGTGATGTGTTCGACGTCCTCGGCGAACTGCTCGGCACTCATGCCAAGTATTTCGTCAGGACACGCCTCGCAGGTGTGATTCTCTCTAACTCGACTGCTTCGGTAATCAGGTCGACTACTTCGTCGCCGAACTCGTCGGTCCACACGCTGGGATTCTCCGACCAAATCTGTTTGATGAGATCCACGCCTAAGCCGTCAAGGACCGAGGCACGCATACGCCGAGGGGTAGGGTGGCGTAGTTTACATTAACCGCTCTATCATACCGGCCGATGGGAGATCAGCTCTCACAGGCCTTGCATTCGAGGATGTCTCGGCTGAACTTCTGTGCGGCGTTCACGCTGTGTTGGTAGTAGAGACTCTTCACCCCTTTCTTCCAAGACTCGATGTAGAGTTGGTTGATCTCCTTGACGCTCACTTCGCTCGGATCGATCGAGACGTTCAGGCTCTGTGCCTGATCGATGTGTTTCTGCCGCTGCGCTGCCTGGTTGATGATCGCCATCTGTGGGATCTCGGCGAAGGTTTTGAACACCTCCTTCTCCTCGTCGGTCAGGCAGTCGAGGTGTTGCACGCTCCCGTCGTTCTGTGCGATGCTGTCCCAAACCTCGCGCTCGTCTCTGCCTCGCTCTTTCAGTATCGCCTCAAGGAACCGGTTCTTCTGCGTCGACTTCAGCTTCGCACCGTCGCGGACGAAGTAGTTCGATTTCAGCGGTTCGATGCTCGGACTGACCTGCCCCAGGATGACACTGCTGGATTTCGTCGGGGCCACGCTCATCGTCGTCGCGTTCCGGCGACCGTAGCCCTCGAGCACCTCCGGCTCGCCGAACTCGTCGGCGAGCCGACGACTCTCCTCGTAACTTCGCTCCTTGATCGTGCGGAAGATTGCCTCGTTTTTCTCCATGGCCTCCATACTGTCGAACGGAATCATCTCGCTCTGGAGGTAGCTGTGCCAGCCGAGGACGCCGATGCCGATTGCCCTGTGCCGTTTCGCAAACCGTACTGGGCGTTCCATGAACTGCGTCCCCTCCGCCTCTTGGATGAACTCCTCCATGACGGCGTCGAGGAACCGCGTCAGCGTCTCTACTGCGTCGGTATCCTTCCACTCGTCGTAGTGGAGCGCGTTCATCGACGAGAGACAACAGACGAAACTCTCGTTTGGCGTGGCTGGCAGCGCGATCTCGGTACACAGGTTGGAGCCGTTGATCTCGTAGCCCCTGTCCTTGTAGACCTGTGGCTTCCCGTCATTCATGTTGTCCCGGAAGATGATATACGGGACACCAATGTTAATCCGCGTCTCTATGATCTCTGCCCACGTCTCTCGCTTCTCCTCGTCGCCATCGACCATCGCCCGGAACCAATCGTCACCGATGATGACGCCGTAGTAGATGTCCTGTACGGGGTCGCCCTCGGTCTTGATGTTGAGCCACTCGTCTAGGTCGTCGTGTTCAACGTCGATGTACCCCGCGAACTGGCCGCGCCGCGTCTCGCCCTGGCTGACGACGTTGATGATCGTGTCGAACAGCTCGGTGAAGCTGTAGCTCCCGTTGCTCTTGCCGTTGTTCGTGATCGGGCTGCCTCGGGGCCGGATTTCGCCGAAGTACCCGCTGGTCCCGCCGCCCAGCTTGGTCATCTCGCCCACTTCGGCCTGCGTGTAGAGGATGCTCTCCATGTTGTCCTCCATGTAACTACCGAAGCAGCTGATGGGCAGGCCTCGGTCCAGACCGAAGTTCGACCACACCGGACTCGCGAGGCTGTAGAAGCCCCGGCTCATGTAGTCGTAGAACTTGTCCGCGAAGCCGTCGTCGTCCAGGATCTCCTCGGCCCGCTCCGCGATCTCCCTGACCCGCTCCTCGGCCGTGACGCCCTCGATCAGGTACCCGTCGTCGAGGAACTCCCGGCTGTCCTCGTTCAGCCAGTAGAACGGTTCCTCGTGCTGCTGGTTGACCTCGTCGAGTGCTGGTTCTGTTTGTGCCATCGTTAGAACATGTCCTCCGCGGTGACGCTCTGTGCGTGTTTGTTGTACGTGGTCGACCGCTTGCTGAAGAAGTCGTTATCCTTTGTCATCATGATGTCCTCGTCGAACCACCGTGTCTCCTCGAGCAGGTCATCGTCCGGGTCGAATATCGGCTCGACACCGACGTTCTCGAGGCTCTGATTGAACCGGTCCCGCAGGAACGCGTCGACGTGCGCCCGGGGAAGGAACTCCAGTTCGCCCTCACCGAAGATCCAGTCCAGTATCTTCATCTCTGCCTCGAACGCCTGCTGACAGGCCGCTTGGACCTCTTCTTCGAAGTCCTCGTCGAAGAGGTCCGGATTCTCCTCGCGAATCGTCTCCACGAGTTCGACACCGAACAGTCCGTGAATCTGCTCCTCCTTGCTGGTCGCTTCGACGGCGTTCGCGATCCCCTTGAATTTCTTTTCGTGTTTGTCGAAGCTCGTCATGATGAGGAACTGCGAGAACAGCGAGACGTGCTCGACGAACGTGGAGAACAGCAGGAGACTCATCACGTACTCCTGTTTGTCGTCGCTCTCGCTCTTCTCGAGGTACTCGTCGAGGTAGTCGATCCGCTTCTCGATTGCGGGGACGTTGGTCACCTCCTCGAAGTCCTCCGTGATCCCCAAGATGTCGAGGAGGTGGCTGTACGCGTCCATGTGTCTGACCTCGCTCTCCGCAAAGGTCATGCCGACGTTCCCGATCTCCGCTTTGGGCATCTCGTCGTAGATTTCTGCCCAGAAGGTCTTGACCTGGACCTCGATCTGCGCGATGGCCAGCATCGTCCGCTTGATGACGGTTTTCTCGGCCGGAGTCGTGTTGACCTTGAAGTCTTGAACGTCTCCTGAGAAGTTGAACTCCGTGTGAACCCAGTAGCTGTTCCGTATCGCGTCTTTGTACTCGAGGACGTCGGGGTACTCGTACGGTTTGAGCTGCGTTCGTTCGGAGAAGATGTCGGTCTCCGGATCTCCGCCTTTGGTTTTGTTTTCAGTCATTGGCACGTACCCCGGAGGAATCGTTCTCTGTTGGTTGGTTTCTGTTTCCGTCGTTCTCTGTACGTCTGGAAGTGGATCATGCTCGCCCGGTCAAGGATTGACCGAACATTCGTTTGAGCTGCGTATGTTTGTGTCATAGTGAGCTGTTCGAGGCATCGAAGTCATCGAGTTCTGCATCCAAGACTGCGTCAAGTTCTCTCAGGAACTCCTGCGGCTCAGAGAATGCTTTGTAAACGGAGACAAATCGAATGTAGGCTACCTTATCGAGCGTGCGGAGGTTCTCAGAGACGAGTTCGCCGATGAGACTCGAAGAGACGATACGTGCCTCTCGACCTTGCAGTTCGCTCTCGATATCGTCGACGAGAGCAGTCACTGTTGTCTCGGCCACATCGCGCTTCTCAACGGCTCGCTCGATCCCTGCACGGAGTTTCTGTCGGTCGAACGATTCGATGGTTCCGTCGCGTTTTTTCACCTGGAGTGACTCCCACTCCGGACGTTCGTAGGTCGTAAAGCGGAACGAACAGCGTTGACATTCGCGGCGCCGTCGGACGGAGGTTCCGTCGGCACTGGTCCCTGTATCGATGACGCGTGTTCGCTCGTTCCCGCAGTCCGGGCAGTTCATAGTTGTCACTACTTAATCCTCCAGGGTCTTAACCCCAGATGTGGGTCCTCTCGATTTCGACCGCAATATCTGGTGGTGAGGACTGTCACATAAAGCTTACCCAATTGAATTGATGTAGTACAACTAAACTTGATTAGTGGGCGTGGATAATTGGGATCATATGCATTGAGTGACCCAGTCTCAACTACTGTGGGCAGTGGAGTTGCCCCACAGTTTCGGAGGATAGGCTAGTTTTGGATCGAATGGCCATCAAGTCGTGGTGATTCTCACCGATCAGGCATCGGTTTTGAATCCTTACTCTCGAACTACCGGACGGGCGTACGAAATTGCGTGGATTTTGGCGCTGCTGAATACGGTTGTCACTCTTGAGCGGCGGACCCAGCGAGAGCTCAGCCGATTAGTCGTGCGGGATCAACGCCGAGGCAACGAGCTCAACACACTCACCCGCAGTAATCACAGGTGCGTAGTCCATCTCGCCGTCGATGTCCGCTTTCAGCAGGAAGTCGGTCAGCCGCCAGATATTGTACAAGAGGACCGCGAACACGAAATAGAACAAACGAACGCGGTAGTCTTTCGAGGAGGTCTTCGCGAGAAAGTCACCTTTGATAGATTTGTACTCACTCTCGATCTGCCACCGGCGGCTGTAACGCTGACAGAACGTCTCGGCTTCCTCGGGACCGACTCGAAGATTCGTCGCGAAGACGGCCGTTCCCTCTCCACTCGTCGACGGTACGTACAGGAGCCGCATTGGATGCGATCCAGATTCCACATGGACAGAAGCTGACTCAACAGCCACCTCTTGGTCGTCTCCCTCCATTTGTTTGAGTACATCCCGTTCGGAGCTGGAGACTCGCTTCGGAATGAGGTAGTTCACATCGAGGTTTGAGAGCGTCTGGAACACTTGTATCGAATCGAACTCTCGGTCACAGAGTACTGTCTCGATCGGAACGTGTCTTTTCGTTCGTCGAACGAGTCGCCGAACAGTACGATGGATCTGATTCGACGGGTTGTCGTCCCATCCAGAACTTTCTCGAACCGGTTCCACGGCAAGAACGAGCGGGATATTCTGTCCGATGATCGAGAGCGTTGCGAATTTGAAGGCCCGACTGTCTCTATCTTTCGTACCGCTGACCATCGGCATCCCGTCGACATCCCCGTAATAGGGGATAGTCGTGATGTCGATCGCAGCTGTCACCGGCCGACGGAACGATGCTTCGGATTCGATGACCGAGAGCAGCCGATCGGCCACTGCATCGAATCCATCGATCAGCTCCCCTGGCGCAAACTGTTTGATCGTTCTAAGATGCGTATCGCCGTGTGGGCTGCTGTCCGAGCCGTGTCGATATTGAAACCGAGCCGCTCCTTGCGGTGTCCCGCAGCTGACCATTCCGATGAACGTTTGCAATTCGAAGAACTGTGTGTCTTCGTAGGTCGCGTTCGCAGCGCGACCGGAATCAAACTCATCGAAGCCGTGATCACGAGCAAGTCGAGCCGTCCGGTAGATTTGCTTGTCGGAGAATTCACACCCAGCCGTCTCATCATCAGTGGAGGGGTCCACTTCGTCGACGATCTCTGCTTTCGGCCGGACAGCGGGAGCTGAAAACTCGCGGTCGTGCGATTGTTTAATGACGAAGTGCGAAGCAATCTGGACGAACTCCCGAACGCCCTCGTCGAAGCGTTTCCGCCACGTTCGGGACAACACGGATTCATCGGGGATGTGTTCCAAATCGAGTGGCTCGGCGAGTTCTTGGTACCGAGCCAGCGCTCGATAGCTTGTACCTGTGGCCTCTTTGTAGATGAGGAGCCGAACCATTCCGAGAAAGGAGTGTGGAGTAGGGTGCCACTCGGGATAGCCATCGTTGAGGTATTCGGTTCGAATCGTACTCTCAGCGACGCTCAATAGCAGGGAGTCACCTTCTCGCAACTGTTCAGTGATTTCGATTCCTGTGTTGTAGGCGTTGGTCATCCGGCAGGCACGGTCAGAAAGCGGGTCTAGTGACTCCGCCATCAATTCCCAAGACGGTTGGTTTGACTGTTCTGTTGAATCCGCAGAAAGTGTCTGGATCGGGTCACTCTGTACTCGGCTCTGGAGCGCTGTCAAAAAATCAAATGTGGAATCTTGGCAGAGAGAGTGAGGGCCAAGGTCACTAGGTGGATCGATCTAACTCCTCGATGAGGAAGAGTGAGATGATCCTCTCTTCAGGGATCGTGATCTCCATGCTGTCATCGGATTCAATAGAACAGACCTCGTAGTACTCCCCGATGGGAGAGTTACTGTCAGTCAGTATTTTGACATATTGAAGTTGTACAAACCGATTTCGGGTTCTTCAAATCAGTATAAGAGTACCCAGCTATATGCACAACGACGATTCGTATGACCACGTCGTCCCCGGAAGTGATGAGGAACTCAACACACCAGACGTCCGTGGCTACGACTTCCGCGGAGAATTCGACTTCCACGAGATGCTTGACGCCTACGCGACTACAGGCTTCCAAGCAACACAACTCGCGGAAGCCATTGATATTGCCGACCGCATGCAAGAGGCGGACGCTACGGTCTACCTCACATTCACATCAAATATCATTTCCTCGGGCCTGCGTGAGGCTGTTGCCTACCTTGTCCGAGAAGGATATGTGGACGTTCTCATCACGACGTCTGGGTCACTAACTGAGGATGTCATCAAGACAGCGAAACCGTTCAAGATGGGTGATTGGGACGCCGACGAGGCAGCACTTCGAGATCAGGGTATCAACCGACTCGGGAATATTTTCGTCCCTTCCGATCGATACGTATGGTTGGAAGAGTATCTGTATGACTTCTTTGACGATTTCTTTGCAGATGAGAAGATCCGGACCCCGACAGCCTTTGCACGCGAGTTAGGAAAAACGCTTGATGACGACGATTCTGTGTTGAAGCAAGCGGCAGACAACGATGTCCCGGTGTACTGTCCGGCCCTGACGGATGCTGAGGTTGGGAACTTTCTCTATTATTACCGACAAGGCTACGATTCGGACGTTGGAATCGAAATCTTAGACGACTACGATTCTCTGATCGAAGACGGTCTTTTAGCAGATACAACCGGTCTTATTGCTGTCGGCGGTGGTGTCCCGAAACATCACGCCATTATGACGAATCTCTTTCGAGGTGGTGCAGATTATGTCGTTTATATCTCTACTGGGATGGAAGGAGATGGGTCGTTATCAGGTGCACCACCGAATGAGGCGGTTTCCTGGGGAAAAATCAAAAAAGAGCAAACGAATTATACTCAGGTTGAGGCAGAAGCAACACTTGTATTCCCACTCTTGATCGCAAGCGCGTTCACCGAGTGAATTCGGTCCGTTTCGTCTGAGAGGTGTACCAGACCATTCTGTTTTATTGAATCCGATGACGGCGTTAAGCACACTCGACTCTCCCGCTCCGCTACTGCGTTCAGAGTGAGGCTATCCTGTCGCCTTCTGCGGATTCAAATAATGCTTGGAACCTCACTGGATTCCAAGGATGGTCCTCTGTCACCCGATTACGTCGTCGGCTCTTACAGTCTCCACCTGCTGAAAGGATTCAATCTTTGGTTACATATCGAATAGCTAGTACGTCACCTGATTCGTCAGACTCGTATCTTCCGACCTCGACGGTCGATTCACGGACGTTCCCTGTCTTCGGCATCGTCCCGGAGAGTCCAGCGCCGAGTTCCGACTTCCCGATATTCTCCTTGCCGACGACCACGACGGGTTCCTTCCCATCGTTCTCGGTCGATGGGATCTTGTCAGTGACGCTCCGTGCGTCAGTCATATTTTTTGAATCCCATCTTTGGAGCCAGTTCCCGGAACGATTGCCGGCAGAGCCAGATGTCGTACTTACCGACGAGGCCCTGTTCGCGCCCCGTCATCCGGCAGACGTGTCGGTCGTCGTCTCTCGAATCGTTCGACTGCCCAGTTCCACTGTCTTTCTGCGGAGTATCTCGTGTCATGATTAGCAGTCACACATGTCGGGTTCGCAGCAGGACAAGTCCTCGAGGAACATGTTCTTCTCACGGTACTCGTCGAGGACAGTTCGGTCGACGTCGAGTCTGGAGGCGATTTCGTCAGCCACGACAGCGAAGCGCTGCCTGAATTTGTAGATGAAGCAGAACTGCTGGCCGTTGTGCGTGACCTGTGGACCGGCGAGAAACAGGCCGGGACTGATGGTCGACTCGTCCCGTTCGGTCAACTGGGGCTGCCCATTCTCGAACTCGAAGTGTTCGTCGACGATGCCGAGTCCGCTCTCGAATCCGGTCGCGAGCACTGGCCGATTCCGTGTCCTAAACGACGCGCCGTCGGTCCCGATTACGTCGAATGTCCCCTCCTCGATGTCGACGCGCTCGACTCGGATTCCGTCTTCGAGGGCGACCGGTGCGTCGTGTTCGAATGCGTCCTGTAACCGCTGGCTCGTGTATGGGGAGAGGACTTCGCTCGGGTCCGGTCCTCGGAACTGCCACGGCCCGTCCTCGTCGACGACGAGCACTTCGTGACCCAAGTCGGCGAGTGCGAGTGCCGCGTCGATACCGCTCTCGTACCCGCCGACGACGACGATGGGGTCCTCGGCACACTCGTCGGCGAATGAACTCCAGGATTCAACTCGGGAGTTGTGGACGCAGTGGTTCGCGCCGGGGAACGGATCGTCGTTCGGTTGCCCGAACTGCCCGGCTGCCCAGATGACGAATCGACTGTGGATGACGCCAGTAGACGTGTGGAGTATGAATCCGTCGTCGTGTCGTTTTATCGACTCCACGTCTACACCGGTTCGGACGGGTAAGTCGTGAAACTCGACGACTCCTTGGAGATATTCGGCGTACTCTCCGCCGGTCGGGTGTTCACGATCAAGCGCAAATGCGGGCGAGGTGTCAGTGGTGACGGCGTTGAGGTCGCGGCAGCCGAAGCTGTTGCTAGGAAACGATGGCGTGATGAGGCGCATTTCTTCTGGCCACTGTAGGAACGCCGCCCCGACTTCGCCTCGCTCGAGGATGGCGTAGGATTCGAGATCCAGATCCGCGAGGACGGCCCCAAAACCGACGCCTGCGGCACCTGCCCCGACAATCGCTACGTCGAGCGACTCGTGTTTACGGGCTTTTTCGGAGGTCACTGTTAACAACATGAGATAGTATATAGCTAATTATAAATAATATACGCTATAGTTTTAATAACAGATGAGTCGAGAGACGATTCCCGTCACCGTGCTGAGCGGCAACCTCGGCGCGGGCAAGACGACCGTGCTGAACAACCTCCTGAACACGCGAACGGACCTGGACGTCGCGGTCCTCGTCAACGACATGGGCGAGGTGAACGTCGACGCCGAGCGCGTCGCCGAACACTCGGACATCTCGGAGGACGACGAGGACCTGATCGAACTGTCGAACGGCTGTATCTGCTGTGAGCTACGCGGCGACCTACTGGACGCGCTCGCGAAGCTCGCACAGGCCCGCGAGTTTGATTACTTGGTCATCGAATCGACCGGCGTCGCCGAACCGTTGCCGGTCGCCCAGACGCTCACCATGGGATTCGATCAAGGCGACCTCGATCCCACGGAGTTCTACGAGGAGACCGGCATCGAAGTGATGGACTACTACGAACTCGACACGACCGTCACTGTGGTCGATGCCCACCAGTTCTGGACAACGTTCGATTCGAAGGAATCGCTGATGGACGGCGACACCGAGAAAGACCTCGGAAGCCTCTTGATCGAACAGATCGAGTTCTGTGACGTCCTGCTGTTGAACAAGTGCGACCTCGTCGACGAGGAGACGCTCGGCGAGATCGAAGATATGATCGAAGTGCTACAACCGCGCGCGAAGATCATCCGAACCGAACACGGCGCGGTCGATCCCGGCGAGATCCTCGACACAGGACGGTTCGACTTCGAAGCGGCGAGCCAGTCCGCGGGGTGGCTACGGGAGCTCCAGCAGCCGCACGAATCTGCTGAAGAGGAACACGGTGTCACGTCATTCGTCTACACGTCGCGCCGTCCGTTCCACCCCGAGCGGTTCGCCGAGCTCCTCGACTCGTTCCCCGCAAACGTCGTCCGCTCGAAAGGCCACTTTTGGCTGGCGGGTCGCGAAGAAATGGCACTCGGATTGAACGTTGCGGGACGGTCGATCCGAGTCGGGTCGGCCGGTGGTTGGATTGCGACGCTGCCGGAGAACGAGCGCGAGAGCTACTTCGAGGCCAATCCGGAGCTCGAAGAAATATGGGACGACAAGTGGGGTGACAGGGGGACCCAGCTCGTGCTCATCGGTACGGACATGGACCACGACGCGCTCCGCACCGACCTCAATACGGCCCTGCTGACCGACGAGGAAATGGACGCCGACTGGACCGCCTTCGACGACCGGTTCCCGACGTGGGACGACGGAGACTCCGCCACACCTGAAGAGGGGACCGAGGAGCCGACCGAGACGACCGACGACGGCGCCGAGGAGGTCGGCCTCGCGGACTGACGATGTCCTCGCCACGATCCCTCTTCCGGACTGTCGTCAACAAGAACGCACCGCACGAGACCCGTAAAGCGGCGATCGGCGAGCTCGCCGAGATAGACGCGACGACACAGCTTCGCGTGATCGTCGTCGCAGACGGCCTCAACGGGTCGTTCCGCCGGAACGCGTTGAACGCGCTTGGTCGATGCCGAGCGACAACAGAACTCGGTGCGCTGGTCGACGACGCGAGCCTACCGACAGCGCTCCGAGAGCGGGCGGACCGGCTTCGCTAGCGCTCGGTTCGGTTCGTTGGGTTTCGTTTTGAGCTTGGAAGTTAGTTAGTAAGCGGTCCAAGTTAATATTCTAAAGCAGTCAACACAAACCATTTCTTAATAACATTCTTGTATATATGGCCCCGAGTTGATAATGTAATGTCGTACACCTGCTCCAACTGCGATGCACAGTTCCAGAGCGCTGCCGGCGTGACCCAGCACGTTGCGCTTCACCACAACACGTGTGCCGAGTGTAACGAGGAGTTTGAGGAGACCGACGCCCTACGCGACCACATCCACGAGAATCACTGAGCGAGCGGCTCGTCACGAGTTCGCTGAAACTCCACTTCTCTGTCAGGGCCAATCATCGTCGGCTGTTGACACACTCTCAAGCTGCCAGCCTGCGGCCTTTGCAGCCTCCGTCACCGACTGGTAGGCCCAGTCGGGTACTGTCTCTACCACCCTCGCGGTCTCGTCTGTCCCGACGAATACGTACCGTTCCGTCTCGAAGTGTCCTCGGACCGCCGTCAGCGCCTCCGCTATCGAACGTGGTCCGGACAGGAACTCTTGGTGATATCCGGCCTCTCGCACTCGCCGTCGTTCGATGTACGACGGCTCCGAGGAGACGATCCCGACGTTGCTGGTCCAGGTAGTGGCATCTTCAAGGGCACGGGCGGGCCGCGCGAGTTGCTCGAGTGCGCCAAGCGAGACGGCGAGCGTGAGATCGGTCGAAGCCACGTCACGATCCTCCTCGAGAGCTCATCGGTAGGGGGTCTGTCCGCGCCTGATCTGGTGGGTCGAGAATCCGCTCTGCGGCCCGGCGGGCACCGACGATATTGCGAGCGAAGGGACCGACGCTGGGCTCCGCGAGCGCGCCCGAAACGTACACCGCGGACTCAGTGCTGTCGGTCCGTCTCCATGCGAGGGTTCGATCGTCGAGGACGGGAAATCCCTCGGCCCCGCGTGCGAGCGACAGCGACTCGCTGACGCGGTCGACCAACGGCTGCTCGGGAACCGGTTCGAGTCCGGTCGCGAGGACGACGCGTGCGGCCGTCGCTCTCGTGCCGTCGTCGAAGCGGAGGGACAGCCCCTCGTCTGTCGCGTTCGCAGACGTGATTTCGCCTTGCCGGTGTTCAAGCGCACCACCGTCACGCGCTTCGGCCAGTCGTCGTTCGACGTACGGCGGGATCGTGGCGTCGTTGCGGGCGGACCGGATCCGATCGAGACGAGCCTCCGATCCCGGCGGGAGCGTGTGGATTTCTTTGCCGATGTGACGCCAGTTGATCCAGTGCGGGTCGGCCTCGGTCAGTTCGATTTCGAGTTCGTGACGCGACAGGAGTGTCACCGCGGTCCGCTCTGCCAGACGCCAGGCGAGGTGCCCGGCAGTGATACCCCCTCCGACGACGAACGTTCGCCCCTCGAACGGGTCGGGCGTCGCCGGGTCGAACGCTTCGTCCCAGACGTGTGCGAGCGGCGCGTCGTCCGGGAGCGACGCCGTCCACTCTGGGAGCGTCGGTGTCGCACCGAGCCCGACGGCCAAGACGACGCGGTGGGTCTCAATCGCTCCCGCGTCCGCTTCCACCAGATACGTCTCTGTGCCCGCAGACCGGGAAACATTGGTTATCTTCAACCGATGATGACAGTCGGAAAGCTCACGACGCTCGATAACGTCGCGAGCGTGGTCGAGAAACAGGTCAAGAGTCGGTCGGTCCGGGTAGTTCTTCGTCGACACGAGTTCGTTCGCTCGGTGGTGTCCTTCCGCGAACGACTCGAGCGAGAACGACTCGGTGTCGATGTGGTGGACGAACGTCGACCGGAGGGTCTCCATGCCGCACTGATTGGCCTCCTTGGCGAACGAAGCGAGTAACTCCTCGCGCGGGTCGAGGATCCGAATCTCGTCGCGCGTGTACTCACCCTCCGTAATGAGGTGGTTTGCGAGGCAAGTGCCGTGAATTCCGCCGCCAACAATCACGTACTCGTAGGGGGGATCACCACTCAGTGAGTGATCAGCCGTCAACCTACCGACTGTCACTCTCGTTTTCCTCCGTCGACTTCCAATTCTTTTCGGTGGTGATTGGACTGACGATCACTGAACCGTTGTACGATCGGAAGCCGATACCCCAACTTTCGACTACTAAGCGCGACGGCGTACACTGCAATCGCCGCGACGACGATCGAGCCGCCGGCCGCAATTCCGTAGACGTACGACAGCGTCACACCGGCTATCGCCGCGAACTCGGCGGCGAGGATCGCCAGTAAGATGGATTGCTTGAAGCTCTCGGCGACTTGCGCCGCAGCGGCGACCGGAACGACGAGCATCGCAGCGACGAGGATGACGCCCATAATCTGCATCGCGCTGACGACGACCAGCGCCGTGAGCACGACCATGAGGCGTTTGTATAGGCGGACGTTCAGTCGCGCCGCGCGGGCGGCCGTCGCGTCGAATGTGACGTACAAGAGTGGCCGATAGGCCAGCGTGACGAGGCTACCGACGAGGACACTCATTAACGCGAGGATACCGACGCTCTCCGTCGAGACAGTCGCCAAACTGCCGAATAAGTAGGCGTCGATACCGACCGCGATGCCGCCGTCGGTGGCAGTGATGAGGATGCTGCCGACGGCGAATCCTCCCGTCAGGACGATCGCCAGCGAGGTGTCGCTGTACGCCCCGGCGTGTTCGACGAGCAACTCTACGAGTAGCGCCGTGACGATTGCGACCACGAATGCGGTGAACAGCGGCGACAGCGTGAGCGAGAAGGCCGAATTGAGGAACAACCCGACGGCGACGCCGGCGAAGGCTGTGTGTGCGAGCGTATCGCTGATCATCGCCATCTCTCGATGGACGAGGAACGTCCCGACGACCGGCCCAATGAGAGCGATACACAACGCAGCGAGGTAGGCACGTTGCATATACGGGTATTCGAGCATCGGCATGCCGAGCAGGTCGGCCAACACGTCCATTCCGGGACCAAAGACGTAGTTGAGGAACCACTCGATAGGGGCGAAGACGTTGACAGCAAAAAGCGGAGTCGCTATCATGTCGTCGAGTGGAACACTCTCTCCGAGGCGACGTAGTGTGAACATCATTTGTGGTCGTGCTGGAGGATGTGTTGGTCTCTCCCATATGCCTGCGAGAGGGCATCAGTCTCGACGAATTCCTCCGGGTCGCCGTCGAAGTACAACTGACGGTTGAGACAGGCGACGTCCGTCGCGTGCGTGGTGACGACACCGATGTCGTGTTCGATCAGGATGACGGTCAGCCCGGTCGCGTTCAGCTCATGGATGAGGCCGTAGAACTCCTCTCTGGATTCGGCGTCGACGCCGACCGTCGGTTCGTCGAGCGCGAGCAGGTCGGCCTCCGAGGCGAGCGCACGGGCGATGAACACCCGTTGGCGTTGGCCACCGGACAGTCGACCGACCCGGCGAGACGCGAGGTCTGTGATTCCCACCTGTTCCAGCGCGTCTTCGATCGCTTGCCGGTCCGCTGCCGAGAATCGACCGAAGAGCCGCCGCGGGTACCGCCCCATCTCGACAACCTCTTGAACCGTGATTGGCATATCGCGCGCCGCCTTCGTTGCGTCCTGTGCGACGTATCCGATCCGCTCACCGGCGTCGAACTCGTGGGCGGGTTCGCCGAACAGCGAAACCGTGCCTTCGTCTGGTCGACGAAGTCCGAGCATCAGGTCAAGCAGCGTGCTCTTGCCGCTCCCGTTTGGCCCGACTAGTCCGAGGAAGGAGCCAGGCTCGACGTCGATCGACACCGACTCGAGAACTGGGGCCCCTCCGTAGCCGAATGTGACGTCATCGACGCTGATGAGGGGGTTCCCCGACTGTTGCCGCTCCATCGTTGCTGTCGTCATCGGTAGTCGTCGAGGTCGACGAACGAGTTCTCGTACGCCGTAATCCAGGTTGTTGTTCGATACGGAACAGCCACGTCCGGCGGATAAATCGTACAGACGGGTCTCTCCGCTGGGCCGACGACCAGTGCCATCAGTCCCGAACGAGGGCTCTCGGATGGGCCGGGCTCGGCGTTCCCGTCCCACTCCGGTTCCGTGTCGCCAGACGTGGTGTCGCTCATTCTGCGTCGAGGGCCTGCTTCAGGGTCTCGAGATTGATGTTTTCCATGATCTCAATGTAGCCCCAGCCCTCATCGGCCCACTCCTGGGTCTGTCCGGGAATTGGCGTCAGCGGGAGGACTTCGGTGGCGTCGGTCTCTGCGACCAGCTGGTTCGCCGCCGTCTGAGATTCGAGCGGATCCGCACAGACGTACTGGAGGTCGTGTTCGGCGATGATCTCCTGGGCCCGTTCGATATCCCTCGGCGTCGGCTGGTCGTCCGGTGACAGTCCCGTCAGCGTCCGGACCTCGAAGTCGTAGCGCTGACCGAGGTACTGGAAGGCGTTGTGACCAGCGACGAACACGACGTCTTTCGAGGCGCCCTCTAGCGTGGACCGGAACGACTCGTCGAGTTCGTCCAGACGATTACGGTACGACTCGGCGTTCTCGGCGTAGGCACTGGCGTTGTCGCCGTCGACGTCGACGAACCCGCTCCGGATGTTGTCGACGGCCTGCTTCGCTCGCTCGGGGTCTAACCAGAAGTGCGGGTCCGCTCCGCCGGAGTGGTTGTGGCCGTGTCCCTCCTCGCCTTCGTGATCGGCTTCTCCCTCGTGCTCGCCTTCGTGTTCTTCACCACTCTCGTGGCCGTGTTCACCCTCATGCTCGCCATCGCCCTCGTGCCCGTGTCCGCCCGCACTCTCAGTCACTTCGGGCTCGATGACCGACCCACTGCCGTCGGTGAGCGTCGCGTCGAACTCAGCGGGAGCGTGCTGGGCAAAGAGGACATAGTGACCCTCTGTTTCAATGTCGAGGGAGAACGTCGTCTCACCTGAGTCCGCGAACTGGAGGTGATAGAGTGACTCACTGGACGGCGTGAGTGTCTCGCCGCCTTCGACCGGTGTGTGCGTGTCGTGGTCGCCGTAGAGGGCTGCCGCAGTTTCCTCGACGTGGTGAATGCCGTGGTCGCCACCCTCGTCGGTCGCGATGACGGCGAGCTGCATCTTCGGATCGGGGCCCTCGTGGAACGTGTGCGTGTAGGTGCCAGCTTCGAGGTGGTAGAGGCCAGCCCACTCCCAAGGAGTCTCCCCACCGTGATCGTGTTCTCCTTCGCCGTCGTGGCCTTCCTCGTGTTCCCCCTCGTGACGTTCCTCGTGTTCGCCCTCATGATCTCCTTCGTGACCGTGATCGTGGTTATGTCCGCCTTCAAGGAGGCTGATACCAGCACCGGCAGCGACCACGTCGACGTCAGCGTCGTCGTCACCGAGACTCGTCACGAGGTCGTCAGCCCACGGCTGGAATCCCTCCATCCCGTAGAGGAAGAGGTCAGATTCGAGGACTGTTCCCTGGATCTGTGGCCCCGGTTCCCACCCATGGCCGTGTTGGCCGATCGGGACGAGCGTCTCTGCGGTCGCGGTGTCGCCTGCAACCTGGCTGGCTAAGTCCCCGAATACGAAGAACGAAGACTGGGCTTCCGGCCCGGTATTCTCTGTCGCTGTTGAGCCGTCATTCTCCGCCGCGCCGGAGTCGCCGTTGTTCGATGTACAGCCCGCGAGCGCACCGATGGTTGCCGTACCGAGTCCAGCTACGATGAGTCGACGTCGAGTGTATCGAGGCATCTGTTGATAACATCAGCAAATTAGATAATAAAGACTGTGATTTTAGTCAGTCAAGTTAATAAGAATCACTAACCAAAATCTGAGTTTAGTAACTAGTGTCGTGGTAACTAATGCGAGTCGTAGAATTGCTAATTATTGCTACCTCGAAATCCGTATTACACAACCCCGAGAATGGTGCTAACAGGCTTTTCGTACTCGCATCCCGAATGAATGGATGTAATGTGCCACTGTTTCAGCGACCTAGCCGAGATGAGTGATAAAGAGCGTACGGAAATCCTCAGCGAACACTCGACAGAAGAACTCCGCGCGGAATACTCCACGGAAGAACTAGAAACCCTCGGCGTCACCGCCTGAGGCTAGTTCACGTTGGTCTTACCCGGACGACCGACACCGTCCGCCCGTCATTTAGACCTAGTCGCCTCCTGTTTCTCTGCGTACGCGAGCGTGTAGTAGTCTCGATCCGTCACCTCACCGGGGTCGTCGGTAACGAGAGTTTCTTGAGTATTCATGAAGAGTCGCCGGCCGAATGTCACCTCGTACCCCGCTTCGGTCATCTTGTCGTAGGTCGTCGGCGCGTCGGTCACTTTGAACAGGATCAACCGATTCGGACCGATCGGTGCTTCTCCGTCGGTCGCCTCGCGGAGCGTCAGTTCAGCACCAGCGTCGATGTCGACCCCGAGGACTGAAGCGAACGCCGTCACACTGCTGACACCCGGAACGACTTCGATGTCGACGCTGGGATGCTGCTCGCGAAGCGTCCGACGCAGGTGTCCGAACGTCGAGTAGATACAGGGATCGCCGAGCGTGACGAACGCCGCGTCGGCGTCGCGCGCGTTCGGCGCGACTTCCGCGACCGCCGCCTCCCACGCCGCCTCAAGCTCTTGGGGGTCGGTCGTCATCGGGAACTCAAGGTCACCCAGTTTCGAGTCGGGAACGTACTCGGTCGCGACGCGCCGTGACAGTCGTCCGGGTGAGTAGACGATGTCGGCCGATTCGAGCCGTCGCTTGCCGCGAACCGTGAGCAGGTCAGTCGCGCCCGGCCCCAGTCCAATTCCGTAGAGCGTCATCGTTGCTGCTCCCTCGGTAAGCTTGGGGCTCCGCGCACTTGCTTACCCATCGATCTCACCGACTGTGTGTCGCGTCGCGAGCCCGGCGAGATGCGGGGCCTCTTCGACGATGATCTCGGCCGTGGCGAGTTCAACGGCGTTCACGCTTCCGGGCAGCACGAACACTGGGACGTCGCGGGCGATACCCGCCGTTGCGCGGGTCGCGACGACGCGGGTTCCGACCTCCTCCCACGAGAGCCGCCTGAACGCCTCGCCGAAGCCTGGTAGCTCGCGGTCGAAGAGCTCGCTCACCGCGTCCGGACTGACGTCGTCGACAGTGACTCCCGTCCCGCCGGTAGTTACGACAAGGTCAACGTCCAACCGATCCAGACACTCGCTCACAGTGGTCTTAATCCGGACGTAGTCGTCCGGAACCGTCCGGCGTGACGTGACGACGTGACCCGCGTCGACGAGAGTGTTCGCGACGGCGTCACCGCCGGGATCGGTCGGGTCTGCTTCCGTGGCGGTTCCTCGGGACGACGAGACGGTCACGATTGCGACACCGAGTGGATCAACGCAGTCGTGACCGTCTTCGTCCGTCGTCCGTCGGTCCGCCGCCGACGGGAGCTCCGAGTGATTCCCGGTCACTGTCCCTCACCGACCACGAGACGCTGTTCCATCGGTGGCTGAGACCGGTCCATCGTCCCCGGAAACGGATTCTCGAGTTCGTCCCAGTTCCCCGCCATCTCCGGTTCTGAGAGGAGACAGTCGTCAAGGGCGGCGGCGATGGCCGAGTCGTCCATTCCAGCGCCGATGAAGACGAGCTTTATTTCACGGTCTCCCCACTGTTCGTCCCAGTGGAGATCCGGTCGTGACTCACGGTAGGAATCACGCTGGAACTTTGGGACCGTGACCGCCCATCGGCCGTTGACTTCGACGTGCGTCTGCGTACCCGCTTGGCTCAAGTCCAGCGCGTATCGCTCGCGTCCAGCGACCCACAAGTGTCCTTTCGCTCGGACGACGGACTCGGGGAACGAGCGGAGCCACTCACTGAACCGTTCCGGATGGAACGGTCGGTGGCGCTCGTACACGAACGAGTCGACGCCGAACTCCTCCGGCGGGTGACGGTGATCGTGGTCGTCACCCGGACCATCGTGGGTACCGTCGTGACCGTTGTCACGCTCGGAAGCCTCGTCGTGGCTGTGACTTTTTCGGTGATCCATCTCTGCTGATTCCGGCTCTCCGGTTCCTCCGTGGTCGCTCGAGAGCACCTGCTTCCACCGGGCGGACCGTTTCGCTTGTTCTCTGTCGAATCGTCCAGTTCCGAGAACGTCGTCGGGTTCGACGGCGCTCTCGGTCGTGCGGGTGATGTCGACACCGGGGTGGAGCGTTTCGAGCACGCGTTCGACCGTCTCGCGTTCGTCTTCCGTGACGAGGTCACACTTGTTGAGGACGAGTACGTCGCAGAATTCGACCTGTTCAGCAAGTAGATCCGAAAGCGGTCGAGAGCCGTCATCCGTCGACTTGATCGGACGACCGTCGACGAACGTTCGATGGAACTGTGCGGCGTCGACCACCGTGACGGTCGTATCGAGATCGTACAGCGTCGACGCACGTGCGGGCGAGACGAACCGCTGGGCGATGGGGACCGGATCGCTGATCCCCGAGGCTTCGATGACTAGATAATCGAACTCCTCGTCGAAGGCCAGACGTAGCAGCTCCTGGTCCAATTCGTTCTGGAGGCCGCAACAGATACAGCCGTTCGACAGTTCCGTGACGCCGCCGTCTTCCATCGAGAGTTCGGAGCCGTTCTCGATGAGGCCGGCGTCGACGTTCACCTCGCCGACGTCGTTGACGAGAACAGCGATATCGTACTCCTCGCCGCCGACGGTAAGGAGGTGGTTCAGCAGGGTCGTTTTCCCGGCCCCGAGTCCGCCACTGAGTATCGTGACCGGCGGGTGGTCGTCGACGGTCATCAGTCGTCAGCCAGTGCGAGTTCGCGCTGTTCGTCGGCGGTGAACGGGTCCGGATACTCGTTCCAGTCTTCCCCCATCTCTGCGTCTGAGAGGACACAGCCTTCCAGTCGCTCGATCAGTGTCTCCTGATCGAATTCGCGGCCGATGAACACGAGTTCCGATCCACGGTCGCCCCACTGGTCGTCCCAATCCTCTTTGATGCCGGGGCGGGCGGCGAAGTAGCGCTCTTGTTGGGCCTGCGGGAGCGTGGCGATCCACGTCCCTTTCGGACCGGCCCGAACCGACTGGCCTGCTTTGTCGAGACCCATGGCGATGTCTTCGCGACCGGCAGACCAGAAGAAGCCCTTCGCGCGAACGATTCCGTCGGGGAGGTCGGCGAAGAGGCGAGCGATCCGCTCGGGGTGGAACGGTCGGCGGGATTCGAAGACGAACGAGGTGACCCCGTGTTCGTCGGCGGCCGACTCGTGGTGATGGCCGTGCTGGAGTTCACGCTTCCATCCGGCGGACTGACTTGCGCGATCGAAATCGAACCGACCCGTATTCAGAATCTCTCCGGGGTCGACCGCCCCGTGTTCGGTTCGGATAATATTTGCTCTCGGTTGGAGCGCCCGTAGCACTGCCTCCATCTCTTCAAGTTCATCGTCGGGGACGAGATCGCACTTGTTCAACAGGAGGACGTCACAGAACTCGATCTGATCCATCAGCGCCTCCTCGGGGACCCGGTTCCCTTGTGGATCGATGGAGTCGTCGGTGAGAGCTTGGCCGGAATCAAACCCCTTCCAGAAGCTGTGCGCGTCAACGACACTGACCATCGTGTCGAGTTCGTAGACCCCCGTAGGGTCGAAATCCGCGTCTTCGAATCCGCGAGCGAACGTCTGCGCGACCGGAATCGGTTCGCTGATCCCAGACGACTCCACGAGGAGGTACTTGAAGTCTCGCTCGTCGGCTAATCGGCCTACCTCGTCAAGCATGTCCCCGCGAAGCCGACAGCAGATACACCCGTTCGACATCTCGATGATCTCGTCGTCGTTCTGGGTGAGATCCGACTCGCGTTCGACGAGGTCGGCGTCGACGTTCACTTCGCCCATATCGTTTACTAAAACGGCGGCGTTGAGTTCCTGTTCGCTACTAAGAATGTGGTTGAGCGTCGTCGTCTTGCCAGCTCCGAGACTTCCGCTGAGAATCGTTACCGGGATCGGGTAGTCGTTGGACGGCATACTCTAATTATGAATCTACTACACTAAAATACTAATTATTATGCTTATACTCTACTGTCATAACAGGAACTAATAAGACTGAATAAAACTTTAATATATGAGCGTCGTTAGCATCTCGATGCCCGAGGCCTTGCTGGAACGCATCGACGAGTTCGCCGAAGAACACGGGTACAGTGGCCGAAGCGAAGTCGTTCGCGAAGGCACACGCACGTTATTCGAAGAGTTTCAAGAGCAACATATCGAGGGACAAAAGCAGATGTGTACGGTAACGGTCGTCTTCGAGTACTGTCAACCCGCCGTCCAGGAGCGTCTCACGAGAGCACGCCACGAGTACGATGCTATCGTCTCCGCAACTACCCACACACACGTCCAAGACCAGTACTGTATGGAGTTGTACGTTTTAGAGGGGACCACAGAAGTACTATCTGGATTCGTCAACAGCGTTCGAGCAGTGCCGAATGTCCAAGCGGTGGATTACTCGATCGCCTCACTAGGCGATGCCCACATTGATCAGCGCATCAAGTCTTGAGCACCGCTCAGTCCTCGGCGAGGAGCATCAGTTTAACACGACTCACCGTATCGAAATCGCGCAAGCGATAGGTGAGAGTCCGAACACGCGAGGCTGGCCCGTTACAAAAGAGCGTCTCGAGACACCACTCTCCTTCATGGATATGATTCGTGGTCGTGATGACGTCCTGAAACTGGTGTTGTACGTCGTGGATGTCTTCAATAACCGCTTCGTGTTCGTAATCGAAGGCCATGACGACGACGTCGCCTTCGATATCTTCTAATCTGGTGTGTGCCTCAATGTACTCTTGCATCGCTTCGCGGGCGCCACGCGAACGCGAATTTAGCCCTTCTGCTTGCCACGTTTCATCGAACTCGGACAGGAGGTCATCGGGAATGTTGAAGCTCGTGCGCATGATTTTGTTCTCTATTTTATTGGTGATCTATCTTCGAATATCACAATACTCCCGAGTCGTGGGAGACCGCTCACGCAGGCTCCGACCACAAGATTGCGTCCCATCAAGAAGTCGTGAGAGATGCCGAAGAAGGCGGTCAGTCATGTCTGTGTCCATCTGCGGAGGGTGTCGGTGTGGTGCTGGAATTTCCAGCTTCCGTCAGGAGCGACACGAGGTCCGATTCGGTCACCGGCTGTGCCGTCGCCCCCAGCCCTGCGTCACGAGCCACACGAACCGCGCTCGGTGGGTGAAGGTTCGCGTCCGCCAACAGGGCGTCGTCGTAGAACACTTCTCGGGGCGTTCCGCCTCCGATGATGTTGCCCTCGGCCATCACGCAGACGCGGTCCGCGACTTCGGCGGCAAATTCGAGGTCGTGCGTCGACAGGACGACACTGATACCGTCCTCGTGAATTTGCTCGATCCGCTCCGCGACCAGCTGAGACCGGTCGGGGTCAAGCCCTGCGAGTGGTTCGTCGAGCACGACCACACTCGGTTCGAGGACGAGCACACCGGCGAGGCCAGCGAGCCGTTTCTCCCCACCGCTCAGGTAGTGTGGGATTCGGTCTTCGAGGTGGCTCGCGTCGACAGTCGCCAGCGCTTCACGAGCGCGTTCCCTCGCTTCGTCTCCGGGGACCCCGTAGTTCTGAAGGCCGAACATCACGTCGTCGAGGACTGTGGGCGCGACGAGTTGCGTATCGGCGTCTTGGAATACGAAGCCGACCTCTTTTCGCGCGTGTGGCTTGTTGTCCTCGGAGATCGGGGTCCCGTCGACGACGAGCTCGCCGTCGTCGGGAACGAGGGTGGCGTTCAGATGTTCGAGGAGCGTGGACTTTCCGGCGCCGTTGCCGCCGACGAGGGCGACGACCTCGTCGGGATACACGGAGAAATCGACATCGTGCATACCCACCGTCCCGTCCGGGTACGTGTGGGCTTGACACTGTAGATCAACTAGGGGCCGCCGGTCTTCAGAGCGATCCGTACTCATACTGGAATCACCTCGTAGACGCCGACCAGCGCGTAGGCGACGACGCCGGCGTAGCAAGCGCCGATAACGACGAGCTCACGAGCGGGCGGTCGCGGGACGTCCCCGTACAGCGTGAGGTCGCCGTCGTATCCGCGGGCTTCCATCGACTTGACGAGTCGTTCGGACTGCTCGATCGCTGACAGCATCGTCATGCCGAGGATCCGGGCGTACAGCCGTTTGTTCGACCAGAATTCTGAGAAGTTCGCTCCGCGGGAGAGCGCGGCTTTCACCAAGTCCTCAAGCGTCTCAAGCATAACGAACGTGAACCGGTAGGTGAGGAGGGCGACCTGGTCGATCGGTCGCGGAAGCAACCGCCCGAGCATGTACGCGACGTCCGTGTATTTGGTCGTCATCGACGCCGTCAGCGAAAACGTGACGACCGTGAGCGACCGACAACTGAGCTCCAAAAAGAGGGTGAGACCCTCCCACGTAACCGAGAAACCGCCGAAGGGCGTCGGGACTGCGCCCCCGATCGGCGTCCCCGGTTCGAGAAACGCAAGCGGTCCGGCGACCGAGATGATGAACAGCATCGGGAGTGTGTACCATCCGATGAGCCGCCGAAACGGCAGGTCAGCGAGTCCGTAGACTACCAGTACGGTTCCGTACAGACCGGCCAAGAGCGCGAGGCGGTCGAACACCGTGACGGCGAGAACGAGCACACCGACGACGCCGACCTTCGTCCACGGGTTGATTCGATGTAACGGTCCGTCTCGCCGCTCGGCGAACGCCGTAATGAGCCGAGGGTCAGGGACGTGATTCGAGAGCGTTGTCACGGTTACCGTGTCGGTCGTTCGTCATCACCGAAGCCGCCGTAACGGTCGACGTAGACGTACAGCCCGAGACCCAAGAGGGCGAAGGCGAGAACAATTCCGCCGAATTCGACCATCAGTCCGCCCTTCCGGATGGGACCGGCAACGACGATACCACGTCCAAGATTCACGAGCGTGCCACCGCCGTCTTGGACGCCGCGTTGAAGCGTTTGCGAGGCCCGCTTTGCCCATGGAACGGCACCACCGGTCGCAGTGAACCCCCAGTAGCCGACGGCGAGGAACGCCGAGAAGACGGCAGCCATGCTACCGTACTGCTTCCAGCGCTGCATCAGGCTGTCACCCCCGAGGGCTCATCGCGAGTGTCGCGGTCGGTAAGTCCGACGAGGTCGGGACGCACTGAGGCGAGGAATTGGACGATAAGTCCCGTAAGCAGCCCCTCAACGACCGCAACACCGAGGTTGAGAGCGGAGAGTCCACCAACGGCGATCAGCAGGTCACCACGCGGGAGCGCGCTCCCGTTAACCCCGCTGATAACGATGATCGCCCCCATCAGGAATGACCCTGCCGAGAGGCCGAGTGTCGCGGCACTCGCGCTGGCGGGGAAGACGTCCCACTCCATCCCCATCAGCGTCTTGAACGCGTAGTAGGCGACGATCGCTTCGCTGGCGTTGATCAGCGTGTTCGCCCCGATTAGGCCGACCGCTCCGTGTCCGAGCGCCGCCGAAAAGATGTTGACGACCAATGCGACAAGCGCGCCGAGAAGCGGTCCGGCGATGATACCCACGAGCCCGGTGAGGTTCATGTGAATTCCGCCCCACACTGGAATGTTAAGCTGGAAGACCGCAAAACTCGCAGCCGCGCCAATACCCGCGAGTGCGATCTGGTGTGTTTTTATTCCACCTTTCCGTATCCGATAGACTACGGTGGAAATCAGTCCAGCACCAAGCAGCGTCCACAGCACGAGCGCCCAGAGGGGGAATGACCCTTCTCCAAGGTGAATGTGCGGCATATCTGTTTGGCAATTAAAGACTTAGATATAATAACTTTGCTGTGCTAAGGTAGAAGAACATAATAAGAAGAACGCAAGATGCGTTTGCGGTTTAATTCAAAGCGCGGGCACACGTGCCGGTGACAGCGATACCGAGCCTACGTATCGCTCACTTCTGTGCCGTTTCTGTCGACGGGCACGACAGTGTATTCCACCGAGACAGACTCGTCCGCTCCTCGAACGGTGCCGATAAAATGGAGAACGTCTTGATACGCGGCTTCGACGACGAACGTCTCGACACAGCCGGCGTTCTCTCGGAGGCAGTTATGCGAGTTCGACCGGATGGACCCTTCGAACTCATGGCGGATATCCATCATTCGGCGTTCAATCTCCGGCTCGTCGTATCCGAAGACTGCAGTGACCGTCGTCAACACCCGCCGGTCCTCGTAATCGCTCTCTTGATACTCTTCGAGCAGTGACTGACAGGCCTCACGAATCACCTCACTCCGGCCGGTGTAGCCGTGTTCTTCCGCAAACGTATCGAGATCTTCTCGGAGTCGCTCTGTCATCGAGGAGCTCACGATAGGCATATGTTAAAATTCGATTCTAACATAATAGATATGGCGGTCTAAAGAAAATGAATTAATAACTCTGCTGTGAGAGCGTCTCAGTGGCTAGTGTCGGCAGGACTCCCGAGCTCATCCCTAATCTGTGCGACGTGGTCCACGAAGTCGCGGGCGGTCCGTCCACGTGGGCGTTCTAGATCAATGGAGAATGTTGATTGTACAGTTCCCGGGTCGGAACCCATGACGATCACGCGGTCAGCGAGGGTCACTGCCTCGTCGATGTCGTGGGTGACGAACACGACGGTCTGTCCGGTCTGCGTCCAGATGTCGAGCAGTTCCGCGTGTAAGCGGTCACGCGTTCGAGCGTCGACACTACCGAACGGTTCGTCCATCAAGAGGATCTCCGGATCGGGGGCGAGCGCGCGAGCGATACCGACGCGCTGTTTCATGCCACCGGACAGCTCCTTTGGGTACGCGTCTTCGAAGCCGTCGAGCCCTACCAGGTCGATTAACTCCCGGACTCGTCCCTCGCAGTCGGGACAGTCACAGGCGGGCCGGTCAAGGCCAAACCGGATATTTCCGCGGACGGTTCGCCACGGGAACAGCGCGTACTCCTGAAAGACCATTCCCCTGTCCAGCCCAGGACCGGTAACCGGGTCTCCACCGACCAGTATCGAACCACCATCGGGATCGTCGAGCCCGGCGATCGCTCGCAACAGCGTCGTCTTCCCACACCCCGAGGGACCGACGACACAGCAAAACTCGCCCTCCGACACCGAGAACGAGACGTCATCGAGCGCCTGCGTCGACTCGTACGAGCGGCTCACGTTCTGGATAGTGATCTTCTCACGGGAGTCCCGGTCGGTGGACGAGTCCGTACTCAGCGCCATGCGAGGACCCTCCGTTCGAGCAGGCGGAACCCGACGTCCATACAGAGGAACGCCAAGCTGATCAGGAACATGTACGCGACGCTGGTCGCCATCGCGAGGTTGTTCGAGGCGTTGATGATCTCGTAGCCGACGCCTGGTGCGCCGAACAGCTCGGCACCGACGACGATCATCCAGCAGCGACCGATGCTCGTCCGGAATCCGGTCAGCACTTGGGGAGCCGCACTCGGGAGCGCGACGAGTTTCAACATCGAGAGGTCGCGCTCGACACCGAGCGTCGACGCGGCGTCGGTCAGGTCGGTCGAAACGCCCTCGACGCCGCCATACGCGCCGTAGAAGTTGATCCAAAATGCACCGACGAAGACGATGAACGCCGCGCCGGTGTGGTGGATGCCGAACCAGACGATCGCGAAGACGATCCACGCCAGCGGCGGGATCGGTCGCAGGACCCGGACGAGCGGCCGCAGCCAGTCGTCGAACGCACCGTTCCAGCCCATCGCCAGTCCGAGACCGATCCCACAGGTCGCACCGAGAAGGAGCCCAGGAACGTAGTGGAACAGCGTCTGCGCGAGATGTGCAAGCCCGGTTGGGAGTACGAGACTCGATCCCAGAATAGGGACCACAATCGCCGTCGAGGTCGCGAACAGGTCGATAAACGCGCGCACCGAATCGAGGGGGCCCGGCACCAGATACGACGGCTGGGTCGTCATCGCGCCAACCCACCAGACGAGCAGGAACACGACGAGACCGCCGAGGCCGCGAAGATACCGCTGCAGGTCCCCCTCGAAGGTTTTGGCCGTCAGCGCGTTCGAACTGGTGTCGGTCTGCGTGCTCATTACTGTATTGCGTCGTAGGGGTCGAACGCGAACAGGTCCTCGGTCGCGACTGGCTCCTCGATGTTGCCGACGTTGGCGACGAACTCTCCCATCGTCGCGGCCTGATCAGTGATCGCGTGGGGATCCGACATGAACTCCGACGCCTTCGAATCAATGGCGGCCGTCGCGAGGTCTTCACTCACGCCGGAGCCGATGACCGAGGCAGCGTGGCTGGCGGCGGCATCCGGGGATTTCCCCGTGAACTCGGTCGCCGCGACGTGCTGTTCGACGAGCGATTGGGCGACCTCATCGTCGTCGAGCACTCGCTGGTTCGCGAACAGCACCGTGACGGGGTGGTTGTCCAGGATGTTCCCGGACCAGGCGAGTTCCTCGAACCCGTCAGCTTGGCTGATAATCGTCGCGAACGGTTCCTGGATGATCGTCGCGTCGATGTCGCCCGACTGGATGGTCTGGACCGCCTTCGCGGGCGGGACCTTGGACTTGTTGATGGTGGAGTCCATCTCATCGACGTCAAGGTCCTCCTGAATCCAGTACCGGAGAACGATGTCGGGAACGCTCCCGTCCGGCGGTGCTCCAAACCGGACCTTCCGCCCGTGCTCTTCTTCGAAGCGCTCAAACGTGGCAGCCCCTTCCTGTTCGTAGAGATCGGCGAGTTCGGTCGTCCCCATGATCTTGAAGCCGTTTCTCGAATTCGCCGCGAGGACACCAGCCTCGGTGCCCTTGTCCACGAGGACCATTGCCGGGGTGATGCCGAAGAGCGCGACATCGACGTCCCCACTCGCGAATGCCTTGACGACACTGGGGCCGGAGCTGAACCGCTCTATTGTGAGATCCGTCGGAACGTCCTCGTAGTACCCCTCTTGTTCCATCACGTAGTGTTGCATGTTCGGGTAAATCGGGACGTACGCGACCGTGACAGAATCGAGGGACCCGCCTCCCTGACCGAGACAGCCAGCGACTCCCGTCGCAGCAATCGTGGTTGCGCCCGTCTGGAGTAGTCTTCGGCGCGAGATGTGAATCATCAGTGTTGTTAACACTAAAGGCAATCATAATAATACCTGTGATTCTTCTAAACAATATTAATACTTTTGCTGGATGGGGTTCGGAGATATTGGTATTGATGGGGGTGAATTCAGCGAGGGAGGAAAAGCAGAATCAGCTCAGATCGGCCAGCGGGCTGAAATCATCTACTGGAGATACGGAGTAATCAATTGTGAGAGTATCCTTAGTCGCTCGAATCTTCCCAACAAACGCCGAGATCTCTTCGAGAGACCCTTCGAGCACAAACAGTTCCATACAGTGGTGTCCGCCAACGTGACTATGGAAATTCGAAGCGACGATATCCTCGTATTCGTGGCGAAGGTGCATCATTTTCTCTTCGACAGTCGTTGTTTCGTAGTCGAATAACACGGTGACCACTCCCATCAGTTCGCGCCCTTCGAGTTTCTTGTCCTCGAATTCACCCATGAGGTTCCGACTCGCCTCCCGAAGCACCTCACTCCGACCAGTGTATCCGTGATCGTCGGCAAACTGATCAATCCGCTCAAGCAAGTCTTCAGGCATTGAGACGCTTACCACGGTCATATATCAATATAGCCGGCAGAATATATTAAGATTTATTATTCTTACTCGCTGGTCGTCGATCGAGGTTCCTCATCCTCCCCGTCGTAATCAGTGGGAGACTGTGTCACCGTTGTTGGATTCACTCCCGGCGTAAACGCCGGGATTCTCTCCTCGTAGAAAGATAGAGAAGCAGAACGTCTCGACATCATCAGTTCTGGCTCAAAATTCGCAGTTCAGCACGAGCAGTTAATTTTCTGACTCACGCCGACGCAGATTCGTCCCTGACGGTACTTCCCAGAACGAGTGCGCCGGCAATGATTACGAGATTCTTTACGATATACTGACCCTCGACCGTTAACCCGTACGGGAACGTGGTATAGACGACTTCAGGGAGCAGTACCATCGGGAGGAACGTACCCGGAAGTTGGAGTGCCAACAGCAGCAATCCAACACGTGTAAGCGGCGGGTAGAGCAGACAGATCCCGATGATCACTTCCCACACGCCAAGTACCGGGACGAAAAACTCAGGCGGAAGAACGTACACCGTAGAGGCGACGAGGTCACCGGCTGGCGAGACACCGAGTACTTTGAGTGCGCCGAACCAAATGAACACCGCTCCGACAGCGGCTCGCAACGCTGGAACGCTCCAACGATCCATTTTCGATGCCAGTGTCGCATCGAGTGCGTCCAACCGCTCTTGATACACGGTTAGCGTGTCTTTCGATTCGTTTTCTGAGGTTGCCATCGCGTGTGTAATAGCTACGATTTTGCCGGACAAAAGGCTTCTAGCTCCTGATCAACCGTGTTAGATTCTTTGAGTAGAACCTGTGTGGTTCTCATTATCTCCACTATGAGAAAAGTCAATTAGTTCATCCCAGTCATCTGGATTCCATCAACGAGTGACCGATCGATGTCGTCGTACCCGATCGTCCGTCCGCCGTAATTATCAGCGAACGATTCAGCTTCGCTGGGTTCCGAGAACGGCATGAGATCTGGCCCCATACCACCCATTACATCCGATTCGATGACGTATGTGAGGCCCGTGGCATCGGCGAATGTATCGGGGGCGGTCGGTGCTGGCATCTTCTTTCGCTCAGTGTCTTCAGGGATCTCCCAATCAACACGGGAGTAGTCCGTGACGTAGACCGCGGTCGCCTCCGCGCCGTCAGCTACCAGGTTAAGATGGTACGGGAAGAGACCATGTGCGAGCGTGTGAAACCAAGCAAGGTTCTCAGTTCCTTCAGAGCCTTGGACGGGCCCCTGTCTGGGTTCGGGTTCTGTATCGGCGTAGAACACCTGCCCATTAGGGCCTCCATGGTCTCCAATGACCATTCCACCTTGGTAGTCAGTCTTTTGACCCGACAAATCCACCGGTTCAGGACTTGAGCCAGAGGATCCCCCAACGCAGCCAGCCGTTCCAATTACGACTCCCAAGCCGACTGTATGAACGACCTGTCGACGCGATACCAAATGCGAGTCAGGTTCAGATTTCATAGCTATAGTTCTTCATATAGAGTCAATACGGTTCTGGTGTGACTGTCGAACGGCGTTTGCCAGAGGACATAAACCACTCACAGGAGGCGTTCGCTCCGGATCAACGAGCGTACAGATCGGTCTGGAGTGGACGATGTCTGGCGCTGATTGGTATGTACTGGGGTCGAGCTGGCTAGGACTCAACCAAGCTAGTCGCTTGTGACATCCTCACCAAGCGAACCCGGGGCGTGAGCGTACGCGGCGTAGAGGATCATCGCAGCGATCAGGAAGTCAAAGCTGTGTTCGACGAAGTGGTGAACCGGCATCGGAACCGCTCCCAGAACAGTCCCAGCGCCAATCAGTGACCGTAGGACAAGCACCCCAACCGCGGCGCTGATCAGTCGGTACTGGCCGGTCTGGCGGCGTCGATACGCGACGAGGCTCACGACGAAGAGCGCGCTGGTTCCGATTCCGGCACACGCGATGACGGCCAGCAGTACGGGCGACCCCTGAACGGTCAATGGCACGAGAGCCGAGAAGACGGCCCGAACGATGAGCGACGCGATCACGACACTGGCCAGTATGCGTTGGGAGTGATAAGAAGACACGGGGCGAAACGCTCTCATGGGAAGAAAGCCCCCGACAGGTTTTATCTCTCAGCCGATTACAGGCGAATACTCACGATGGCGACGACCAGAGATCGGGTGCGACGACACGTCCGCGAGACACCTGGTGTCCACTTCAACCAGGTGGAACGCGATCTGGACATCGCCACCGGACAGGCGCAGTATCATCTCCGACGACTAGTGAACGACGGGGAGTTGATCGTCGAGCGGATCTCTGGTCGGGCTCACTACTTCGATCCCACCTTCGACCAGTGGGAACGACACGCGCTCGCGTTCCTTCGACGCGAGACCGCCCGCGAGATCGTGTTGCGACTCCATGCGGACGGCCCTCGTCGTCCAGAGACACTTGCCACAGAATTGGATCTCTCACGAAGCACGGTCTCGTGGCACGTCTCGACTCTCGGCGACGCTGGAATCGTGACGAAGTCCGACGACCGTCCGATGACAATCACGCTAACCCGCCCGGAACACACAGCTGAGTTGCTTGATGTGGTGTCGCCCTCGCTGCCAGACCGGCTCGTCGACCGGTTCATCCGGACTGTCGACACCCTCTTCGAATAAGGAACCGACTAGCTGGACTCGCCCAGATCGGACGCAAGTGGCGCATTCGAAGGTCACACCAGATACCTCAAAGCCGCGGGACCGATACGCAAACGTATGGACCGACGGATTTTCTGTAAAACGGTCGGCGTCGCGGGAGTCACCGCCGGCACTGCCGGTTGTCTTGGTGTCCTTGGTAGTAGTGGCGCCGAAGGAACTATTCTCGGACCGCCGGAGCAAGATCTCAGCGAGGCATCATTCCCGAGCTACGGTGACAACATGCCCGAGTTCACTGTCCCCGATCCGATCCACGGTGAGGAGATATCGACGGCCCAATTCGAGGGCGAGCGCGCGGTGCTGTGGACATCATTTTACACCAACTGTCCGGATGGGGTGTGTCCCGCACTTATTTTCCGGCTTCGTCGCGGACAGGAGGCCGCCGCTGAGGCGGGGTACAGCGACCAAGTCGCGTTTCTCCCCATCACGTTCGATCCCGAGCGTGATACCCCTAAGGCTCTCCGTGAGTACGCCGGCCAGCAAGGGGTTGATCTTGACGCGGGTAACTGGCACTTCCTCCGCCCAGAGACCTACGAGCGGGCCCAAGAGATACACGACGAGCACTTCGGTCTAAAGATCGAAAAGCAACCAGCAGATGACCTCAAGAACTTGGCGTATCGCTTCCCGCACTACGGGCTCATCATTCTCGCTAATAAGCAGGGAATCATCGAGCGGGCGTACCCACGAGGCCCGCGAACCGACATCGAGCAGCTCGTCGACGACCTCGAACGAGTGACCACCGCGTGATCACTCCCGGGCACCGGCAGATCGCCTTCGTCGTTTCCCGGCCGAGGTGACACCGGAGAGACCCCCTTGCGTGTCGAGCGCGCCGGAGGGGAGTCGGTCTCGGTCAATGCCCCATATGTCCCATCCCGCCGCCGAGGGGTTGGTAATGCGGGAGCATCGGATGCGGGAGGTGAACACCGAGCGCCATCAGCCCGTGCGCGAGCAGCACGTACCCCAGCACGACGAACACCACGCCGAGCAGCCGGTGAACACGACGCCGGTGGGCGACATCGATCGACTGGATAATCGTCCCATAGAGGAAGACGGCTGGAATCGTCCCAATGCCGAGGGCGCCGAGAGCGATTCCCCCGGTGGTCGGGGAGCCGCTCGCGAAGGCGAACAGATACGCGGGGTACAGCATCGGACAGGGAAGAAACGCGTGGACGGCTCCCAGCCCGACAATACTCGGACTGTTGACGTGCCGATGGACTCTCGTTGCGAGCCACGACGTAACGCGCTGGACGCCGGGTATTCGAATATCGCCTCCGCTTCCGCCGATAACGTACCGAACGCCCGTCGCCACAATGAACCCTCCGACCGCAAGACCGACAACACCTCGCAGGAGGTCGGCGATCGGTGTCAACTGGTCAGCGGTGACGAACACGACGCTTCCGAGCGCACCGAAGACGGCCCCGAGAATCGCGTACGTCGTCGCCCGGCCGACGTTGAACAAGAAGTGCTGGCGAACCTCGTAGGTCGTGAGATGACCGGCACGCCCGTCGTTGGCTGTCACCGTTCCGCCATCGGGCTGTGGGTTCATCTGCTTCGAGTACATCGTCACCAACGGCCCACACATCCCGATACAGTGTGCGCCGCCCAGCACGCCGATGAGAACGAAGAGTACGACGTCAATCCGGAGGAGCGACTCGAGCATAGTCGCTCTCAGTTGTGTATGGGCTTGTGTTGTCTGGTGTGTCTCTCGAACAAGCCCAGACAGATACCGTGGAGGTGTTACGGAGAATCGAGGAGAAATCCTCGCGCTTCAGCGCGGGGAGGATGTCAAAATAGGCGAACAAGAGGTCGTGCTCGGCTGGAGACGTTCGCAAGCATCTGGAGTGTAGCTTGCCGCAACAATTCTTCACAGTGGGTGCCAATACACCGACGATGACGGACGAAATCGACATCCCAACCGAGCCGCGGGCTGCGGTCAACGCACTGGCGACTCATGTGAACTACCCCACCCTACTCGCTCACGGATGACGCCGTTCGCTCCTTGAGGGTGGGGCTTCCTGTTTCTACGACGCGCTTTGCAGATACAGGCGTATCCACAGGGAGCGCAGTCTCCACAGGCGTTGATTCGGAGTATCCCACTCCTACGTCTTCAAGACCACGAGAAAGGATGTTCCACGCCGCGTTCGCATCCCTATCCGCTTCAAATCCACACGCCGGGCAGGAGTGTTCGCGCATCCACAGCGGTTTCTCAGTCTTCACACCACAGGAAGCGCACTCCTTTGTCGTCCCGCGCGGGTTCACGGCGACGAAGTGCGTCCCTTCACGTTCACACTTGTATTCGAGCATCCCCAGGAACGTTCCCCACGCCGCTCCCGCCCGATTTCGTGAGTTTCTGGGGCGTTCGACCAGCCCTTTTACATCCAAGTCCTCAACAGCCACCAAGTCGTACTCTGTGGCGTAGTAGTTCGACAGCTTGTGGAGAAAGTCGCGGCGCTTTCGCTTGAGATCAGCGTGGCGTTCCGCCACGATTTGTCGTTGCGTCTCCCAATTCGTAGAGCCGTGTTCCTTCCGCGAAAGGTCGCGTTGGGCGCGTTCCAATCGTTCGCGCTCGTCGCTGAAGTCGGGACTTTCGATGGCGTACCCATCGGTGTCGTGGGCATACTTGAGAATCCCCACGTCGATACCAACGCACCGATCTGGATCGGTTGGTTTCTCAGGTGTCTCTTTCCCGTCGACAACGAATGAAGCGAACCAGTCCCCAGTTGGCTCCTTCTTAATCGTGACTTGTTTGATCGTCTCGGTGTCGGGGATTGTGCGGTGTTTGATGAGTGGAACATCCGCAAGTTTCGACAGCGACAATACGGTCTGACCGTTCTTACTATCGAACTCGAAGCCAGACTGTACGTAGGTGAAACTGCGGAAGTCCTTGGGAGCCTTCCAGTTGAGGCTTCCGACGTTGTAGCCGTTCTGTTTCAACTGGGAGAGGGCTTTGATGCTGTCTTCGATACGCATGACAGCGGCTTGTGCGACCGTTGAATAGAGGTCATTTAGTTCATCCCACCAGAGTTTAAGATCGGTGAGCTGATCGCGTACTTGGCGTACTCGTTGGGTGAGTGTTCCCGCCGATTCGGGGATTTTCTCAAATTCGTTGAGTGCGTGATTGTAGAGTTGCCTACAGGTATCTCGGTGATGATCCAACAGCTCACGCTGTTCAGGCGTGGGATCAAGCCGGAATCTGTAGGTGTAGCGCATTGACTATTCGTCGGGGGCTGAGGTTCGGACGATTTTCACGTCTGCACCACGCCATCGCTTCGGAACGAGAACGTGTGCGCCGTTGCCGGTCGGCTTCACCTCTCCCTTAATGACTTCGTGGCCTTCTACTTCGTGTCTATCCATCATGTGTGTTTACACATTATTTCAACGTAACTCTATCGGTGGGGTGGTTGGGCAGCGAGTACGAACGTGTTTGAGACATGATGACGGCGGTGTATCCCCTCCCTACTCGCTCCCGCTGGTCGCTCCTTGAGGAAGGGGGCTTACCGCCTGTATTCTGCTAACTGCGACCGCAGACCGCCCAGTTCCGCCAGCGACGAACCGATGGCTCGGAGAGGCTGAAGCCGTCGCCCGCGATGCGACCAGTGACGGTCTTGACACGCAAACCAGACGGAAACGGGTTCGGCAAGTTGCCACACTGCTTGAGTCGGCTGACGAAACGGGCGACGTGGTCGCCGACCGCCACATCGAAGCAGCGATCGAGTGCTGTCAAGTCGTTCTCGCTAATGAGTGATTCTGATTCGAATTATCACAGTATCCCACTCGTCAGCTCTATCAATTAGGCTCACGATATGGTGTTCCAACCGCACAAGCGCGATATAACTATGTTCTCACTCACCATAGATCATGAGGTATGTCCACACTACTCACAGACAACGTGGCAGTCATTACCGGTGGCTCCAGCGGAAATGGACGCGCTATTGCCCGCCGGTTCGCTTCCGAAGGGGCAGACATCGTTATCGCTGACATCCAGGAGTCTCCTCGCGAGGGAGGAGATCCAACCCACGAACTGATCGAGGCCGAAACGGAGGCAAGGGCAACGTTCGTCGAGTGTGATGTCACAAACGTCGGCGATCTTGAGACTGCGGTTGAGACTGCCGAGGAGTTCGGTGGTGTCACCGTGATGGTGAACAACGCGGGGATCTTCCATGGTGAGGAGTTTCTCGAAGTCGACGAAGATGCGTTTGATCGGATGATGGACATCAACGTCAAAGGTGTCTATTTTGGCGCGCAAGCGGCGGCGAAACGGATGGTCGAAGCTGGTGGCGGGCGGATCATCAACATCTCCTCGGTCGCCGGTCTTGAGGGGTCAGGGGAGTTCATCACGTACTGTGGGACAAAAGGTGCCGTACGACTACTCACATATGCGATGGCGGCGAAGTTGGGGCCCGACGGCGTTCGAGTGAACGCTATCCATCCGGGACTGATCGAGACGACGATGACGACTGAGGACTATCCGATTATGGGTACAGATGCTGAAGAAGACTTCCTTCAGTCGATTCCGTCCCGGCGGGCGGGCCAGCCTGAAGATGTTGCAGATACAGCGCTGTACCTCGCAAGTGATCTCTCGGACTACGTAAATGGTGAATCGCTCATCGTTGACGGCGGAATGGCGAATACACAGTAAATTATTGCTTTATGTATTAAATTCTATTAATTAGAGCAACCGAATTAAATGCCATAAGGTTATCTAACTTTCTCAAAGAAACCAGTATAAGTTACTAACGAGCGCTTCAGCTCCCCACATTTATATTCGCAGTCTCTAAAGAATACTTTGATGAGTTCAAAACAAGACGACCTCAAAGAGACGAACACCGAGGCCCGCTTCGAGTTCAAGAAGGAGGAGAAGTCTGCCTTCAAGACCGACAAGGGTCTCACCGAAGAGACAGTCCGCGTCATCTCAAAGGACAAAGACGAGCCGGAGTGGATGTTAGAGCGCCGCCTGCGCGCGCTCAAACAGTTCCAGGAGATGCCGATGCCGACCGACTGGCCCGGACAGCCGGATTTGAGCGAGGTCGACGTCGACGAGATCGTTCCGTACATCCGACCCGACGTCGACGTCCGTGCCGGCGTCGACGACTGGACCGAACTTCCAGACGACATCAAAGACACCTTCGACAAGCTGGGCATCCCGGAGGCCGAGAAGAACGCGCTCTCGGGCGTCGGCGCCCAGTACGAGTCGGAGGTCGTCTACCAGAACATGCAGGAGCGCTGGGAGGAGAAGGGCGTCATCTTCTGTAACATGGATGAGGCCGTACAAGAACACGAGGAGCTCGTCCGCGAGCACTTCATGACGAAGTGCGTCCCTCCGAGCGACAACAAGTTCGCGGCGCTTCACGGCGCCATCTGGTCGGGCGGCTCATTCGTCTACGTCCCTGAAAACACCACCGTCGACATGCCCGTACAGGCGTACTTCCGGATGAACTCCGAGGGCATGGGCCAGTTTGAGCACACGCTCATCATCGCCGAGGAGGGCTCCGAGGTCCACTACATCGAGGGCTGTTCAGCGCCGAAGTACTCGAAGTTCAATCTCCACTGTGGCGGCGTCGAAGTGTTTGTCGGCGAGGACGCCCACGTCCAGTACTCGACCGTGCAGAACTGGTCGAAGAACACGTACAACCTGAACACGAAGCGCGCCATCGCCGAGAAGGGCGGGCGCATGGAGTGGATTTCGGGGTCGATGGGGTCGAAGGCGACGATGCTGTACCCCTCGACGATCCTGAAGGGGCGCGGCGCCTCCGACAACCACATCACCATCGCCTTCGCGGGCGAGGGCCAGGACATCGACACCGGCGCGAAGGTGTACCACAACGCGCCGAACACGAAGTCCACCGTCGAGTCGAAGTCGATCGCGAAGGACGGCGGCCGCACCAACTACCGCGGCCTCGTCCACATCGCGGACGGCGCGGAGAACTCCTCGACGGCCGTCGAGTGCGACGCGCTGATGTTCGACAACGAGTCGACGTCGGACACGATGCCGTACATGGAGATCAACGAGTCGAAGGTCGACGTCGCCCACGAGGCGACCGTCGGCAAGATCGGCGACGAGGATATCTTCTACCTCCAGTCGCGCGGGCTCGACGACGACGACGCCAAGCAGATGATCGTCTCAGGCTTCATCGAGCCGATCACGGAGGAGCTGCCGATCGAGTACGCCGTCGAGCTCAACCGGCTCGTCGAACTCGAAATGGAGGGCTCGCTGGGGTAATCCGATGCCTGAGTGCGCCCACTGCGGAGCACACGTCTCACAACAATTTGTGACCGTGTTCGGGTTAGACGGTGGTGACGTAGTTGCCTGTCCAGCATGTTCCGGTCGGGCACACATCGCAGAGACGATCGTGGATCGATACTAGTCTCTGACCATGGAACACTGCTTTGCGTGTGACACCGATTATGGGTATCTCGGGGCAAGTCCACATGAGGGGTCCTGCCCGGCCTGTGGCTCGACTGCTGTCACTCCTGCGGGCGACCTCAGGGTCGTCGACACGACAACGTGGGAGAGTGTGAACGGGCTCTCAACGATCCACGTGACAGCGACTGACGACCGATCACGCCGGTTTGAATTTGTCGTTGCGGCGCGGCGGGGACGAGGGAAACTCGTCTGTCTCGCGATCGACGGAGTGACAGTACCCACCGAGACAGTGTGGTCAGTTCCATCTGCCGTTGCTACGAGAGTCACCGCGCACGGTATCAGGATCAGCGACTCGACGCCGGCTCAGGGCCCACAATGAACGGTACTGGCCAGACACACGGTGGGACGCGTCTGTTCTGTCCCGGTCACGAGAGGTGATGACACGTGATGAACGAGCGCACTAACCAAGAGCGACCGGACACAGTTTCCCGCAAAAACGGTACTGATGTGCCCTCGTCAAGCGAAACCGGCGACGGACAGTCTGTTACCGACTCCGTTTCGGAGGAGAATGAGGACGAATGGCACAGTCAGACTACGTGTCCGGAGTGTCACGGACGACTTCGTCGAGCCGATGATGACGTTGGTGCGGTCTGTGACGACTGTGGACTCGTCGTTTCAGACGCGACGCTTGATACGAACATCAAACTGTACACGCCGGATGGCACCGGTGGTCAGGACTCTCGCGTCGGGCCATCGAGCACGAACCTCTTACATGATAAGGGATTATCGACGGTGATTGGGTGGCAAGACACCGATGCGAAGGGGAACGCGCTGTCAGGAGAACAGCGACAACAGATGCGTCGCCTCCGACGGTGGGATGAGCGCTTCCGACGACGCTCATCTGCGGATAGGAATCTTATGCATGCACTCGGTGAGATCAATCGCATGGCTTCCGCGCTTGGCGTGCCCGACAGCACTCGAGAGACAGCAGGCGTCATCTATCGTCGCGCACTTGCGGACGGACTCGTTAGGGGTCGAGCCGTTGAAAGCGTCGCCACTGCGGCGCTATACGCGGCGAGTCGCATGAACGGTGTCCCACGCTCTATCGACGAAGTCTCAACAGTGAGCCGCGTCGAACAAATTCGCGTTGAGCGGGCATATCGACACGTCTCACGTGAACTCGGGTTAGAAATTCCACCAACAGATCCTCGTTCGTTCATCGGGCGGATTGCGTCGGACGTGGAGTGTACGGACGCGACAGAGCGAGAGGCACGACGTCTCGCCGGAATAGCGGTTGAAAGCGGTGTTCACAGCGGGAAACATCCGGTAGGCATCGCCGCAGGGGCACTGTACGCGGCTGCCAAACAGTGCGATGAGTCTATCCGACAAGCAGATATCGCTCATGCTACGGACGTAAGCGAGATGACGATACGGAACCGGTATCCTGAGATTTTGGCCGCAACAGATACCGAGGATGGATAGGCACAGTGAGTAGTTGACTTTTGCTTGAGTAGGTTCGAATTGGACAGTATCGATCAAGGATTGTTTTGCTCTGTTGGATCGCATAACTGTGTCCGGACCAAGATATCACAAAAGGCGGAAAAATCATTTTTCGCCGTCGACAGCATAGATCAACCTCCTACGACATCTGCTGCCTTACTTCTCTTCCAAATGTGTGTTTCAGAAGCCCTCAACGGCGATACAGTTTCGATCTTGTTTTCACCTAGTCCTAACACATTCTGCGGATTTAATGAAAAACAGAAAGAGAAGCTAGAGTGAGTATATTATTCCAGATACTTAAGTAGAAAATAGAAGGCACGCATCAAATCTATCCTCCGAGATTATGGTAAGTCCTTCAGGTTCGACAGCGTCTGGAAGACATGTTTCGAATCAAACTCCGCGTCACAGAGGACCATCTCAATATTGACGTGTTCACGCGCCCGCTGAATCAGCCGGCGTACCGTTCTGTGAATCCGATTTGACGAGTTCTCGTCCCACGCAGAACTCTCGCGAACGGGTTCTACCTCGAGGATGATGGGAATATTTCGTCCGACGATCGTGAGGGTCGCGTACTTGAAGACGAGCCCTTCTCCATCAGTATCGCCGCTCACCATCGGCATTCCTTCAACTTGGCCATAGTAGGGAACGTTTGTAATGTCGATCGCAACCGTCGCAGGTTCTCGGAACCCGGACTCGGCCCCGAAAAGTGACAATAATCGGCCAGAGGCTTCGTGGAACCCTTCGATGAGAGATTCCGGGGAGAACTGCTTTACCGTCCGTAGATGCGTGTCCCCATGTGGACCCTTCTCGTCCCCTCGTCGACGAGGACCCGATACTCCATCCGGTTACGCGCTCTCGTCGTCGTTCAGCTCCGACAGCGACACCGCTCCCGGCTCCCGCGCCACGGCCTCGCGGTCCGCCCGCTGGCGCTCGACCGCCGCCATCTCGTCGGGGTGACTGTGGTAGTACTGGAGCGCGCCGTACACGTTCGCGACGTCAAGGTCGAGCTGGTCGGCCACCTCGTCGGCCGACTTTCCAGCCCCCTCGACGAGCCCCTGAATCCGCCGGACGGTCACGCGCCGCCCCTCGATATGTGGCTCGTCGTGAACCTCGGTCACGATCCGAACCGACGACTGTGCCATACCTGTGCGTATCAGCCAAGAATTCATAAAACATCGCTCCAGCGGTCCCCGCTTCCTTTACTCGACCTCTCCCGCACGATTGCCGGCGGTCAATCATTCTCAACGATCTCTAGAGATACCGCTCCAACTGAGAGCGTGACTCACGGAGGTAGTCAAGCGACTGCGTCCCGACTTCCAGCGAGAGCGTCCCGTGCCAGTTGGTGGGGAACGCGTCGAAGATAGGCCCGAAGTCGAGGTTCCCGGCACCGAACGGGAGGTGTTCGTCCGCCGGCCGACGGGTGTCGTTCAGGTGAACGTGCGAGATGCGGTCGGCGTGGTCAGCGACGAACGCGGCTGTCTCCGTCGGGTCGTGACCGGTTACCCGAGCGTGGCCCGTATCGAGCGTCAGCGAAGTGTCCGTCGCGGCGAGCAATCCGTCGATGTGTTCGATAGTGTACGGGCTTCCGAATATGTTCTCGGCACAGATTTCGACGTGACGTGAGTTACCGTACGCGTTCAGTTTGCTGACTGATTCGTCGATGTACCTGCGGAGCTCCGCGTCGTCCCACGCGACTGACCATGCGGAGGACTCTGGGTGGAGAACGGCCTTTTCTGCCCCCAGTTCGGCCGCGGCATCGATACAGGCCGACTGCGTTTCGACGGCACCGCTGCGGACGGACTCGTAAGGCGATCCGATGTCTGTTGGGAACGGAAGGTGAACGAGTAGGTCGAGGCCGTGATCGTCCAGTATCTGCCGAATCGTCCCGCGATTCGACGTGAGATGCTCGTGGCTGTGAGGCCCGTCCATGAGTATCTCGACGTAGTCGAACTCCCCGTCCCCGGCGAAGCGCAACTGCGGTTCCAGCTCCGATGCGACTGCGGTGACGAAACCGATTCGTGGATTCATATTGATTTGGGTAGCGGACCGTGGATTACTTCGTGGGAAGGTTCGCGAGCTCGGCGAGGCTATCGAGGCGATACGTCGGTCGGATATCGAGACGATACCCGCGGCGATGCGGTCGGTTCACGAACGCGGCGTCGACGCCGGCCGCACGAGCCGCCGCCACGTCGACACGGCTGTCACCAACGTACAACGCCGATTCGACGCCCAACTCGTCGAGCGCCGCCTCAAGATACGACGGGTCCGGCTTGCGACGTTCCAGTCCGCGAAGCGACGGCTCTCGACCGTAGTACGCTTCGAACATCCCCTCCAGACCGAACTCCGCGACAATGTGTTCGATTGTCGCGTGCTGGTTGTTGCTCACGATCGCTGTCGGGACCGCGAGGTCGGCGAGCATCTCGACGTCGTCGTAGAGCGGCTTCTCACCGTCTCGGATCGCCGCCAACTGGCGGGCCGTGCGTTCCGTCTCGTGACGACGCCAGAACGCGTCAGCGGCAACTTCGTACCGCTCGGCAAGCGTGCGCACCGTTTCCACCGAGAGATCGTCGACGAGCGACCGGACATCGCTCGGTGTCGGGTCGACGTCGAACGCCGCGAACGCCCGCCGCGACGCTTCCGTCAGGACCGACTCGTCCGTCGGATAGGTGAGGACGCCATCGTTGTCGAAGACGATCGCGTTGTACTGTGTTTCGATCCGACTCATGTCGTGTTCCACTGCGCCTCGTGCGCGGGCTGGTCGGTCGACTCTGAGGCGACGTTCTCGGCGGAGTGATAGAACGCGCCCCCGGCCTCGGGGTCAAACAAGTGGAGCCGTTCGGGATCGGTGGTTAACGACAGCACGTCACCGACTTCGACCGCCGACCGCGGCGGAAGGCTGACTTCCATCTCAATGTCACCGACCGTGCCCCGGGTCAACAGCGAATCACCGAGCGGTTCGGTGACGGTGACATCCATGCTGAGCGGGCCGTTCATGTCCTGTGACAGGTCTTCGGGACGGACACCCAGAACCACACGGTCTCCCGCGTGAGATGTCACAGAGTCGGGGACCGGACTCGGCAACGGAACGCTGTTCTCGCCCCACGTCACGCGGACAGAGTCCCCACGCTGTTCGAGCAGCCCCTCGACGGTGTTCATACCCGGACTACCGATGAACTCGGCGACAAACTGAGTCGCCGGCGCATCGTACAACCGCTGTGGCGGTGCGACCTGCTGAATCTCGCCGTCGTACATGACCGCGACCCGATCGCCGAGCGTCATCGCTTCGACCTGATCGTGCGTGACGTACAGCGTCGTCGTGCGAAGCTGCTCGTGGAGCTCGGCGAGTTCGGCACGCATCTGGACGCGGAGTTTCGCATCGAGGTTGCTGAGCGGCTCGTCCATTAGGAACACCTCCGGATCGCGAACGAGCGCCCGCCCGATGGCCACGCGTTGTTGTTCGCCCCCGGAAAGCGCTGACGGAGTCCTATCAAGGAGGTCTTCGATGTCAAGGATCTCAGCCGCGTCTGCGACCCGCTCTGCCACCTCATCGTCGGTGAAATCGGTGGCCGTTCCGAGACCGAACGTCATGTTCTCCCGAGCAGTCATATGTGGGTACAGCGCGTAATTCTGGAACACCATTGCGACGTCGCGCGCGGCGGGCGATACAGTCGTCACGACCTCGTCAGCGATCTCGATGGAACCTTCCGTCGGAGACTCAAGGCCCGCGAGGAGTCGGAGCGTAGTTGATTTCCCGCACCCCGACGGACCGACCAAGACGAGGAACTCGCCGTCTTTGACGTTGAGGTCGACGCCGCCAACGGCAGTGACATCTTCGAAGCGCTTCACCAGGTCTGTCGTTGTGATTCCGGTCATTCTGATAGTCCGAAGGTTTCCAGCAGCGGGCCTCGGAAGACGATGAGCGCCAGCAGCGGCGGCAGCAGCGTCAACACGGCGCCCGCCATGATGAGCCCCCAGTCGGTTTGGCCAGCGTTACCGACCGATTGGAGGTATTTCATACCGACCTGTACAACCTGTTTGCTCTGGTCAGAGACGACGATCAGCGGCCACAGGTACTGGTTCCACGCGTAGATGAACGTGATCACGCTGAGACCGCTTATCATCCCCCGAGACATCGGGATCAGCACCTTCCAAAGGAAGCGGAGCGGACCGACGCCGTCGACTTTGGCCGACTCGACGAGCGAATCGGGGATCGACATGAAGTGCTGGCGGAGGAGGAACACAGCGGTCGCGCTCGCGACGTACGGACCGGTGAGCGCCAGCAGCGTGTTCGTCCATCCTAGTGCGGCCATCATCTCGTACAAGGGGACGATTCGTACCGGGACAGGGAACATCAGCGTGAACAGGATCAGAAAGAAGATCGCGTTCTTGAACCGGAAGTTGTAGAAAACGAGCGCGACCGCGGCGAGGAGGCTCACGGCGATCTTCGCGACGGTGACGACGATAGACATCACTAAAGAGTTGAACATGTACGATGCCATTCCGTACTTTGTGAACACCTCGGCGTAGTTTGACAGCCCGTCGCTGCCAACGCCAATGTCCGTGATATCGTACACTTCGGGAACAGTCTGGGTGCTCATTACGAACGCAAGCAGGAGCGGCGAGGCCATCACTAAGACAGAAGTGATGAGTCCGATGTGGACGCGCCACTGCGCCGGGAGTACCTGTGTGTCGGCTATCGCCGACAGCGGTCCGCGCTCTCGAACGTCGGTCGCGATGTTGTTAGTGTCGAGTGACATTAGTAGTGTGCGTAACGGTCGGAAACGCGCAGTTGGACAAACGTGAGTCCCGCCACGAGTACGAACAGGATCACGGACTGCGCGGATGCGAGACCGAGGTTGTTGAACTGGAAGGCGTCACGGTACAACTGATATATCATCAAGTTGGTGGCATTTGTCGGTCCCCCCTGCGTCATTAAGTCGATCAGGGCGAAACTGCCGAAAAACGCGTAGATCGTGTTGATCACAACCAAGAACACCAACGTGGGCGACATGAGCGGAAGGTACACACGCACCAGTCGGCGCCACGTTTCGATTCCGTCGAGCCGACACGCCTCGTTGAGCGACTCAGGCACGTTGTTCAACGCGGCGAGCATGAATATCACGTTGTACCCGACCTGTTTCCAGATCGCCGCCACCGTGACGACGGCGAACCCCTGCCACCCGACGGTGAACCAGTCGAGTTCGATTCCGAACCACGCCTCGAGGTAGTGCGTGTAAATACCGACACTCGGGTGCGCAAGGAACAACAGGACCGTTCCTGCGACGGCTGTCGGCAGTGCGTACGGCCAAATTGCGGCGATCAGGTACGCGGCCTTCCCGTCGCTGACCTCGTACAACAAGAACGCGACGAGGAGGCCGACGGCGAGCGATCCGACCACGACGATCACCGCGAACGCCATTGTTAGCCCGACGCTCGTGAGGTACACTTGCGACCCCAACAGGTCGGTGAAGTTCGCCAGTCCAACGAACCGGGTGTTCTGACCGAACAAAAACGTCTGGAAGAAGCTGAACCGGAGCGTCTGTAGCGACGGGTAGTACAGGAACGCGATGATCGCCGCTAGTGTCGGCAGCAGCAGGAGGTACGCCCCCAGCGAACTATCGTATGTGTTCTCGTGTACGCCCATTTCAGTTGCCTTTGCTCTGGATGTAACTCTGTAGGGCGTCGTCAGCCTCCGACTTCATTTCCGCGAGCTTCGAATCGACGGTGACATCGGAGTTGATCATGCTAACGTAGCCGTCCTGAATGATCGTCCGAACCTTCGACGCCGGTCCGGCCTGCCACCCCTGCGTCGCAACGGTCTGTTCCGTCTCCTGAAGCTGGTCGAACGCGGTCTGGAAATTGGGGTTTTCCTCGAACCATCCGTCTTCTTCGAGGTACTCGACGGCGCTGTCGCTGACCGGGAAGTACCCGGTGTTCTGGTGCCAGAACGCCTGCTGTTCCGCCTCGGCCAGCCAGAGGAGGAAGTCGGTGAGTCCCTGCTTCTTCTCGTCGGACAGGCCACGAGTCATCCACAGCGACGCGCCGCCGATGACGACGCCGGTGCGGGTGTTGCCGGCCGTCGGGTAGTACCCCGTCCCGAGTTCGAAGCCGTTCTCCTCGGCTCCCGCAGTCGCCGAAGCGACGCCGGCCGTAGACGAGATCCACATCGCGGTCTGTCCGTTGAGGAACGCCTGCTGTGCGGCGCCCCAGGCGCCGACACCGGCGTGGTTGTACAGGCCGTCGGCGTACATGTCCGCCCACCAATTAAAAACCCGGTCGGCCGTCTCGGTGTCCAGATTGACCTCGGTTGGGTCCCCCGCACGACCGTTCTCTTCGTTCACGAGTGGGACGTTCGCTTCCGCGAACCACTGCTCAGGGAACCACGAGACGTTGGCGAACGTGATTCCTTGTTCCGCGACCCCTTGGTCGACGACGGTTTCGCTCGCTTCGCGGACCTCCGCGAGCGTCGACGGCGGTGATTCGGGGTCCAGCCCGGCCTCCTCGAACATGTCCTTGTTGTAATAGAAAATCGGATTCGAGGAGTTGAACGGCATTGAGTACACCGTGCCGTCGAACGAGTAGTAATCGATGACCGGGTCTTGGAAGTCGGACCAGTCGATCCGGTCGCTCGGAAGCGCCTCCTCCATCGGGACGAACGCACCGCTGTCGATCGCGAGGCGACTCCCGAGGTCGACGATCTGTGCCAGTTCCGGTGCTTCGCCCGCACCGATTGCTGAGGTGACCGCGTTCAGCGTCTCGTCATAGCTTCCCTTGTAGCTCGTTTCGACCGTCACGCCGGAGGACTGTTCGTTGAAGTCGGCCGCGAGCGCGTCGACCGTTTCGCCGAGGTTTCCCCCCATCGCGTGCCACCAATTAATAGTCGTCTCACCGCTGCTTTCGGAGTTCGCACTGTTCGTGGAACTGGAAGAGCCGTCCGAGCCATCAGCGCCGTCCGAACCTCCTGATGTTGCTCCTAAACATCCAGCGGAAGCAAGACCGACGGCGGCCGCACCGGTTGTTTGAAGAAATCTACGCCGACCACTGTGTGAGTCGTTTGCGTCCACCACATCTTGAGGTATATTAGTTTCATTTTAACATTTTATAATATTTGAAATGATTAGTAGTAGGTGGTAATCACCGCTACTATTACTCCCCCCTTGATACGTACCTGTACATACCGATCTAGAGGGTTCTGGGGTATTTTGCGAAACATCGCTGAGACAACCCCATCGACACCGTCGCTCAGCAACCCGTCGTGACCACGAAGAGTTAATCGACGAGAATCGACGGCGGAGGAAGAAGAGTCGATCGAAGGGCGCCACTAACAGAGCTGGGGCCGCGTCGGCGCGCTCACACCTGATCTCCGTCGACCGGCCGCTCGCGTCGTGCTCAGGACTACGTGTCTCCGGCAGACGTCTCACCGGCAGCGGGGAGCAGACCGGAGTAGTCGGCGGCGATGCCGTCAACGCCGGCGGCAGCAAGCCGACTGGCCTGATACCACGTGTCGACTGTCCACACGTTTACTTCACGTCCGTCGGCGTGCGCCTCGGCGACGAGGTCCACGCCGGCGGTGATCGCCGGATCGTGAAACGGAGTTCCGAATATTACCTTCATCGGGGCGTGGACCGCTGCGGCGTCGTGTGCCCGAGCGATGGCGAGTCCGTCGCCAACCGACTCGTAGACGATAGGAGCGACCGGATACGATGACGTGTCGCGCGTCGCGGCCAGCGCACCCTCACAGAATGACGAACAAAGAAACTCGTTGTCGTGAGCGTCGAGTATGTCGACAACTCGGTCCACAAATGGCTGCCAAGCAGCTCTGCGGTCAGCAAGTGCGTCTGGAGAGAGTTTCTCGTCGAACCGCAGGTCGTACCGGCCGGGGTTTTTCAATTCCACGTTGACCCCGACCTCGGGAGGGACGGCTTCAAGGAGCGTTGACAGGCGCGGTACCGTGTCGCCGCTCTGGAGTACCTCCGCACTGGTGACAGCCGTCGTCTCGGTTTCCCAGACGACGCCCGTCTCGTCCGTGAGTCCGCGCTCGCCGCCACCGCGTCCTGCTAAGTTGTTGTCGTGGAACACGACCACGTCGTCGTCGGCTGTCGGAACGACGTCGATCTCGATGACGTCGGCTTGGCGGGTCGTCGTTCCCTCGTCATCCGTCGATCCGCTCTCGCTTGCGGCCGCCTGAGCAGCGGTGACGGTGTTTTCTGGGTTCTCTCCCGCGAAGCCACGGTGCGCGATGAGGGTGAGTTCACCGGTTGGAGTGGCGTCTACCGGACCGACCTCGCTGTCCCGACGTTGCGCGGCTGCTGCGTCACTCGTCTCGTTAGCGTCCTCGGGTTCCAGCCCACCGTCGGTGTACACAGCCCCGAGCGCACCCGCCGTTGTGATACCGACGGTGCCCTTGAGCACCCGGCGGCGGTGCGTCGGTTGTCGCGTCTCGACTGCAGACAGTTCCGGAAGACGGCGAGCCATATATTCCCTTCTCGCGAATCGGATATAGCGGCTGGTATGTGGTATCATGAGGCGTCTATATTATTGTGTACGTGTCGATAGGGGTCGTCGGCGACCAGCGGTACCGGCTACGCGGCTCTTGCGCTACCGAAGATCAGCTGGCTCCCGATGATCGCGAAAAGGGCGTGAAAGACCTCGCGCTGGGCTCGTACGTTCACGCGTTCGTTGAGGCGCATTCCGACGGTAAGGCTGGAAGCTACCGGGGCCGTCGCGGTGGCCGGCATTGTAGCGAAGCCGATGTCTAGGAAGGTCCGAGCGCACCCACGACCGTAATTCGAGAGTAAGGATTCAAAATCGACCCCCGACTGCTGAGAATGATGTCCGCTTGACCCCCGCCTGTTCGTTCCTCGGTTGCGACACTCTGTCGGAACACTCGTCACTCACGGCAAGGCGGGGGTATGCGCTCGTATCTCTATCACCACGGCTTGATGGCGATTCGATCCAAAACTGGCCTACCCTCCGAAACTGTGTCCCACTTGTTTAATACAAGAGCGCGCACTCAGAAACGGACCCTCAGACACAGCAATCTACGCCCGTGTTTCGACATCAGACGAAGGTGTCTCTCGGCAGCTAGACGAACTCCACGAACATCTAGAGCGTCTCGGCATCGAACTTGACGAGCTGGTTGATGTCTCGCACTCGCTCTGCCCTCAGATTAGCTGAACTTCCTACGCAACGCTTTGCCTTGAGCGATTGGTGTTGGGTGTGAGATGTCTTCTACGAAATCTTCATCGCGGCAGCACTGCGGTGTACGGAGACACCATGTTGCCGCCGAAATGAAAGCCACCGCTGCGGTATCTATTCAGCTACTGAGCAAGCAACCCTCCGTCGACAATAATTGGCTGGCCCATCACGTAGGAGGAATCCTCAGAACAAAGCCAAACGACTGTATCGGCTATCTCTTGGGGCTCACCGAGGCGTCCTACTGGGATACCCGCAGTAATGCGGTCCATCTCTTCACTGTTGTCCACTCCCGCCTGTTGGACCATTGGCGTGTCGATGACACCTGGACAGACAGCGTTGAACCGGATTCCATCCTCAGCATAGTCAACCGTTGCCCGCCGAGTTAGTCCAATAACGCCGTGTTTACTGGCCGCGTAGTGCGCGCTTCCGTTCGCACTCACACCAGCGACTGAGGAAGTGTTGACGACGGCGCCACCACCTCGTTCGATCATCTCTGGGATCTCGGCTTTCAGACATCGCCAAACGCCTTTCAGATTCACATCGATCATCCGATCCCACTGTGTTTCGTCGTATTCAGCAAGGCGGGTACCCTCATCCGCGATGCCAGCGTTGTTGTGTGCGAAGTCAAGCCCGCCGTACTCGTCGAGCGCCGTCTGTACCATGGCGTCAACATCGTCAGAGTCGGTCACGTTTGTCTTGACGAACGTCGCTTCGCCGCCGTCACTCGTGATCATCTCGACCGTCTCATGGCCGCCATCTTCGTCGATATCGGCGACAACGACCTTTGCTCCTGCCTCGGCGAACCGTAGCGACGACTGTCGACCAATTCCCGATCCACTGCCAGTGACGACCGCAACTCCGTCTTGTATTCCGTTCATAGTATTTCCCACCACGCTGTTTTACGTGGAGTGTTAAACATTAACAAACAACCGTAATATATCTGCCGGCGAGAGTTTGTCCAGTAGTGCTTGTCTATCAATATTAACCAACAACTGGTGGTGCTGCCAGCTGTTGTAGGTTAAGAAACTAGGTATCTTCGTCCGTTTCAAGCTCAGCTCACACACGGCGTCCGATATGTGAAGCTACGCTGCGCGTTTCAGTCTCTGCGGGACCACCACAATCTCCATACTGGCGAGTGCGAGTGCGAACAGCCGCGCTACGCCACTGAACAGAGTAAGCCCAATAATGGCGATAATCACAGCGTTGACGAACGGAGCTCCATAGTAGAACATCGGTCGTTCAAGCATGGAGGACATCCTTGCAGACTATACTATATCGAATAAATATTTTGGCTCTGTTGAAATCCTATTCTTCAGATATATTCTCACCTGAAACAGCCGGTCGATGAGAGCTCTGAATACACAAGTGAATCGCCGCAGAGCATTCAGACAGCCCTCCGAGATCTCCACGAGAAACATACCACGTTGTGCTCAATAGAATGCTGTACTGCTCTATCTGCCTCAACGCTATCTAGCAGTTATTTGAACTGTGAGCCGATCAAACTGTTTCGGGCGCCCTCACCGGCCCCTTGATTTCGCATGCATGGCGACGTGTATCGATCTGTCGTGTACGCGCCCTGCATTGATCGTAAGCCGGAGCAGAATGTATCACTTGCTGAGAAGTTCAACAGAGCCAGTTGGAGCGTTTTCTCACCCGTACTTGTGAATTCCTAATCAAAAGCGATTCGGGAGAGAATTTCTTGGAAATCCTCTCTCGTGTACCTCTTATACGGTTTCACGCCGAATTCGAGTTCTGGAAACAACACCGTCGACGAACCACAGGAAACCTGTTTCGCTTCAGCTGCCTGGACCGTCTGTCGACTAACAAAGCCCAGGATGAAGAGCCTCAGTCAGGTTCGGCAACTACTGTCTAGATTGGGCAAGATATCAATAGTGTCTACGTATCCACGAAATTAACGTTCGTGATCTCAAACCGTGCTCCACCGTCTCCCCCGTCCGTAACGCGAATCTGCCAGTCGTGAGCATCGACAATCTGTTTGACAATATTCAGTCCGAACCCAGTTCCATTTGCCGACTGCGAGTAGCCCACCTCAAAGACAGCGTTGCGCTCGTCAAGCGGAATGCCTGTCCCATCGTCTTCAATATAGAACCCGTCGGCTAGTTCTCCGACCGTCACTGTCACCTCTGACCCACCGTGTTCAACCGCGTTCCGAAACAGGTTCTCAAATACTTGCTTGAGACGACTGCTATCTGCCCACACGGTTCGATCGACGGCAGTAATCACGCGTCCCTGCTCCATCTGAACGTTCTCCCAACACCTGTCAGCTATCGTCGCGAGATCAACCGGCTGAGTGTCACTCATCTCTTTACCATTTTGAGCCAAAGTGAGGAGATTCTCAATTAGTGCCTCCATCCGCTCTAGTGCTTGGCGAACGCTGTCGAGATGGTCGCTGTCACACTCGTCGGCCACCAAGTCGAGATGCCCGGTAGCAACGTTTAGCGGGTTCCGCAGGTCGTGTGACACAACGCTGGCGAACTCTTCGAGTCTCTGTTGGCGTTCTATCCGCCCGGTGATATCCTGAAACGTGCCGCGCACACCGACAATTTCGCCGTCCACATGCCAAGGCTCGCCGCGGGTGCGAATCCATCGCACCTCCCCGTCCGTCGTGACAATGCGCAACTCCAAGTCGAACGGTTCGCCCTCAGCCGTCACCCGCTCGACGGCATCCTGGATCGTCGCCTGATCCTCCGGGTGGTAGAACCCGACCGCATCCTCAACTGTTGGCTCGAACTCCATGTCGACGCCGTGGATCTCATAGACTTCATCGGTCCAACGGAGCGACTCTGTTCGGCGGTCAAGCTCCCAGCCACCGACGTTTGCGACGGTTTGGGTCTGTGAAAGGAACTCGTTGGCCTGCTCAAGTTCTTGACTTTGCTGCTTACGTGTTGTGATGTCACGGTACAGCCATAAGTTCGCTTCACCGTCGGGCAGAGTGTACGGCACGTAATCGCGCTCTATCACGCGACCATCTGTGAGGTGGAGTTCTTCATTTTGAACCAGCTCCCGCTGTTCAAGTCGATCAGAAATCACTTCGATGAACTCCTCTGGATCAGTGAATCGGGATTTAATTTCTTCAGCTGCCGTGGCGCAGTCGCGCCCCATAAGTTCCTCGCTGTCGATCGGGACGCCAAGCGTTTCGCCCAAGTGGTCGTTTGCTATGAGTACATCGCGTTTGGTGTCTTCAACGAGTACGCCCATCGGCAGTGTTTCAACAATTGTGCGAAGCACGGCATTTGTCTGCTCAAGCTCTTGTTCACGCTTCTTTCGCTCAGTGATGTCTCGGTTCGTGTAGATTACCTTGCCGTCGTCAAGCAGCGAGAGGGTGACCTCTTGAGACACGTTACTCCCGTCACGGCGCGTACCCACGACCTCGCCGCGCCACGTCCCCTCATCTCTGAGCGTAGGAAGCACCTTCTGCTCGATTCGAGCGACCTCATCGTCGTCGCACAGTCGCTGCCACGAACTGCCGATGAGTGTATCAGCGTCGTAGTCGAACACGTCAGCGTGAGCTTGGTTCATATAGGTGTACTCACCGGCGGGATTCAGAATCGCGATTCCGTCCATTGACGCCTCCATTGCGGCGGTCTGTGTCTCGAGTTTAGCTTCCCGTTCTCTGCGTTCGGTGGTATCAAAAAAGGACGCTATTACACCGATCGGATTCCCTTCCTCATCGCGCAGGTAGCTGTTTACTCCCCTGGCGTAGAATGTTGACCCATCCGCTCGGACCGCTTCGAGTTCGTCTTCTCGCCTGCCTTGGTCAGTAACTGTCTCTAGCACGGACTGCGCTCGCTCGGGATCGCTCCACATACTTGTGGCCGGGCGTCCGAGTACATCGTCTTCACTTTCGTACCCCCACATGTCGATAAACGCAGCATTGACGTCCGTTATTTCGCCGTCGAGGTTTACGATCGCAATTCCATTAAGAGCAGAATCATACGCATACTGGTACTTTTGCAGCATCGCTTCCCGCTCTTTCCGCTGGCTAATATCGCGCAAAATCCCAACAGACCCCTCGAATGACTCCCCTTCGTACGGCAAGACGCCCATATGGTCCTCACAGGGAATTGGCTCACCTTGGTTGGGCAGAATCTCGATCTCGAACTGCACGCTGTCGGGCCCGTCCGACGAGAGAATCTGCCCAAGGTGGTCTTCTGAGCGGTCAACCGCTTCTGGTGACTTAATCAGTGCTGGTGACGCTCCAACAATTCTCTCACGGTCGTACCCAACCAGTTCGATGAACGCGTCGTTCACGTATTCGAACTGTCCTGTTTCATCAAGTACGTAGACCGCGTCGTTGAGAGTCTCGACGAGGGTTCGAAATTGAGCGAGTGCCATCTCCTGTTCCTGTTTCACAGAGCGATCCCGTACCGAACAGACTAGCTCACTAGTGTCCGTCTGGGCAACGGTATGATCCTCGATGAAGGTCGTTCCGTCGGCCCGGAGCCCAGTTGTCTCCCCGCTCCAGTAGCCGTCCTCGGCGACAGTCGGCAAAATAACGTCCCGCACCATCGCTGTGTCGCTGTCGGGATAGATCAGTTCCCAGTGTTCGCCCTCCATCTCGTCGGGGTCATATCCGTAGATGTCTGCGTAAGCCTGATTGACGTAGATATACTTACCGCCTTCATTAAGGATGCTAATGCCTTCTTGGGCCGTTTCAATGGCTTTGCGCTGCCGTTTGCGCTCTTTCTCCGCACGATACCGTTCAACGGCGTTTCGCAGTCGGTTCGCCAATATAGTATACTGGTCAGCTACACGCCTTTTTTGGAGATAGTCAGTCACGCCAGCGGAGATAGCTTCACCGGCAACCTCCTCAGAACCCTTGCCAGTAAACAGCACGAATGGCAGGTCAGGATAGTTCTCTCGGACAGATTTGAGAAACTCGATACCGTTCTGTGAAGGCATATCGTAATCAGAAACGATACAGTCGAAGTCGTCACAGGGGAGGTGTTCTAGCCCCTCACTGGCACTCGTCACCGTCGTGACGGTGAAGCTATCATCCTTGCGTTTCAGAAACTCCGCAGTTAACTCAGCGAAGTCTGGTTCATCGTCGACATGAAGCACGTGGATGCTTGCCTCACTATGCATGAGCAAACACAGCCGGTGCTAGATAATAATACTATTCAAGCATTTCTCAAGACAGAAATCCAGAGGGTTGCTGGCAAGTGGCAGTTCGCCGGGATAACGACAGATACTCGGTGGTACAGCTGACACTCGCTGGCTCCGTTAGATTTTGTGTATCACATTATTGATGGACTCTGGTCTTTTGGCTTACGGTGCGTGAATCAAATTGAGAGTTCATAGTAGCGAATATTAGAAAATCGAATAGTCCGCCGGCTCAATTAGCGACGACTGTACCAACAATCCCCTACAGAAGAGCGACCGTACAGGAAACAGGGTTTTCTGAACAGTAAAATCAAATCTATAAGGCTCTTCCCGAACTCAATGAAACACTACTATCCGCAGATTGATAGAACATTCAGTGATGAATACAGGGCGCGAATCTCCGAGAGAACTGTATTAGAATCCGCGAATAGCAATTACCTGTAAGATCAGAAGGTGTATAGCCGCACATAATGACTACCGATTATGAGTAACAAGGTGAACCGTCGGACAGCCCTCGCTACCACGGGCACGATGATTCTGGGAGCAGGCTGTATGTCTAATCAAGGTAGTGAAGGTGTAGACGTTATCGTACACAACCTCGACAGTACCGGCTATCGAACTATTGTCTCGGTGATTGGTGATGACATCGGTGGTCATGCGGGGACGCAGCATCTCTCTCCGGGGTTTGAGGCGACTTTTGAAGCACTAATCCCGACTATCGACTACGCTCCCGATTTTGTCATCGAGATCGTGCTCAACGGTGTGGTGAAATATTCAGAAACAAAACAGTTGGATGACGGCTTCGAGCCTCGGTTCACGATCAGAGACGGTGAGATCACGATGGGCCGCTAAGGCGAGTTATGGAAGTGACTGGTGTAGAGGCCCGTTGATAGCCAATCTGATTGAGCACAAACCAACCGAAACAGAAATTCGTAGAGCTAACTACGTCCTCTGTATCTCGCACACCAGTCCCATCAGTTTCTAAGTATTTCAACAGGGCCGAGCATTTGTAATCAGAGGAGTGGAGCCTAGGATAACTCGCGGCGAATTTTCGAAGGAAGCTAGCCCAGATTCATGTACACCCGCCGTGTCTGTGCGGCGACTACAACAAGACCAATACCAACGGCGGCGAAGACAACCGGGACTCCCAACGACGTGCCCCGAGCGGTGACGCCGGCAAAGTCAGCTACGAATCCGCCGTTGAGTGGACCGATATACCAAAGTCCGAGATACAACGCTTCGAACAGCCGAGGCGATCCAGTCCATAACCCAGCAGCGAGTGCGAGCGACGGCGGGAAGATGATGAGGCCCGTCACTCCGATGAGTGCGGTGGGGCCCCCTGTGGCCACAGCGATCGCAAACGCTCCGGCCCCGACGACCATGGTGATTAAACAGCCGGCAATCCACTCGCCGACGAGCTGACCAACCGGGTATTCGGACGTGAGAACTTGGGGGCGGATCCCATGACGAGCGGTCTGTGAGCCGATCTGTGACCAGACAAAGAGTGGCCAGACCGCGACCAGCGAAAGCAGTCCCCGGGCAGCTCCCTCAGTGCCGCCACTAGTGAGAGCAATCACAGTTGGCACAAGTATCAACAGACCGGCACCGAGATACCACCAACGCGGTTGCCCACGCAGAAGACGACGAATTTCCATCGTGAGGACGCGCCGAAACCCACCGGCACCACGACGGGTAACCGGGGGAATCGTGACATCATCACCAACAGACGGAGTAGACACAGCCGAATCGGTCGTGTCCGTTGGAGTCGGTGGATTGGACGCAGTCTCAGGGCGAGCCTCGTCGAGGGGGAGGCGCTGACGTACCTTTCCCACTACCCCGTCCGTGGCTTGGAACCAATTAAAGGGCAGTGCTGCGACCAGCGTCACAGCCAGTCCGACGACGACGGTGCCTAGTCGCTGAGCGAAGAACCACGCCGGCCACGGGCCTCCCTCGTACCGGAACGTTTGCGCGTTGGATCCACCCGTTCCGAAGTTCGCGAAGCTACTCTCGAACCCCGGCACAGCAGCCTGTATTGACTCGAAAGTGAGATCGTACGCGAGAGTGAGCCCGACAATATCGAGCGCTTTTACAGTCGTCGGGACGGCAGATGGGACTGCCGTTTCCGGACGCATTGACTGGGCGGAGAGCAAGAAAATGGCTCCAAAAAAGTAGGCTATTCGACCGAGGGTCCCAGCGAGCACATTGATCGTGCCGAACAGCATCGCAACCGCGCCAACAAAGATGGTTAGTGGAACAACCATCACAAAGACTGGCCAGCTGGTGGCAATTGGGTCGGTAGCGCCGACGCCGTATATCGAGTGGTTGACAACCGCTGCGCCTGCGAGTACCGCTGCGGCGAGAACGCCGACGGCGATGTTGCTCAGTAGTTTGCCGAGAAGATACACCGGTTTACTGGTCTGTGAACTGGTTAACAGCGGGAGGTGCCCGTGGCGTTCATCGCGTTCAATCGACCCGCGAAGCACGTAGAATCCGGCCAGAAGCATGACCGCTGATCCGGCCATCCCCGCGTTGAGCCCGACAAGGTGAGAGGTCAGCGCGCCGTTGACGTTCGGCCCGTTGGAAATCGTATAGAAGACTCCAAACGAGCCCGAGTTGATCAGGTATCCGACGTAAATGACAACAGCAAAAAATATGAGTAGTTTTCGCGACCGAACACGAGCGATAATATCAGCGCGAGCAATATGATAGGCTCGGCGAACGTCAGTGCGCATGAGTAACAGTTTGGAGATATGCGTCTTCCAGCGATGCGGTGACCTGCTCGGCGTCGGTGATTGGTGGGTCCTCCGCGACAAGCCGAACATCGACGCCATCTGCCCGTTGGACGGTGTTACAGATGGGGAACTCTTGTTGAAGTTGCTCCAATGTTGACTGGGAGACTCGACACTCGTAGACATCACCGTCGACGGACTTGATCAGCGACTCGGTCGGTGCGTGTGTGAGTACCTGTCCGTCTTCCAAGACGGTAACCGTGTCAGCCGTCGCCTCAATGTCGGCGACGACGTGTGTCGAAAAGATCACGACGCGATCATCAGCGGTGTCAGCCAGCGCGTTCCGCATGCGAACGCGCTCCTCCGGATCAAGGCCGACAGTTGGTTCGTCGACGACTAACAGCTCAGGGTCATTAAGTAACGCTTGGGCAATTCCAGTTCGTTGGTGCATTCCGCCGGAGAAGGTGTCCAGCCGCCGTTCACGCACGTCGGTGAGGTTCACGAGATCGAGCAGCCTCTCGATCCGCGCGCTCGCCGTTTCGGAGTCAAGCCCTCGTAGCGCCGCCACGTACTCGAGATACTCTTCAAGCGTTAATGTTGGGTAGGTGTCAAAATCCTGGGGGAGATATCCAAGTACGCTTCGGACGGCGTCCGGCGATTCGCTCACTCGAGTTCCGTCCCAGTAGATCGCTCCCTCTGTCGGCGGCGTCACCGTCGTGAGCATGCGCATGAGGGTGGACTTCCCAGCACCGTTCGGACCGACGAGGCCGTGTACACCAGCACCGAGTCGAAGCGTAGTGTCTCGAACTCCCCAAAAACCCTCCGAGTACTGCTTACCGAGCGATTCTATCTCAAGTCGCATGTGTGCCCCAGTGTATCGAGATGACATATACATGGGTCCGGTGTTTCTGGGCCAGTGACAGAGCCGGCACAGGTCAGCAAAGCCGTAGAATCGGTGTTTCACGTCCCGTAACGGTGACTCCACTTATTACCGACTGGATTTCCACCGTCTGTACATGCCCGCAAAAGAGGCTTATCACGCTGCGCATCGCACACCGACCACTCAGGAAACCCAGATACACGTCGGGTTAGTGGTGAGAGTCTGGTACTCAGGAATTACGACGATAGTATCCACGATGTTCACATTACAGTCACCGACGACAAGGGCAAAACCGTCTTCACTCGAACCGTCTCTGTCGGTCCACAAGACACCGTCAGCATGCAGACTCGTCTCGAACGCTCAATCTACAGAGTAAACGTCCAACTGTATAACGGTGTGGGTGACCGCGCAGACTGTCTTCTCGGCAGCGATCCGAACAAGTGTGCCAAGATCGAAAATGGAAACGGTGTTATTAGCGTCGTTGAAGGCCATTTTTGAACAGTTGGCGTTGCTTGCGGACAGCACATGAGACCGGAGGGTCAGTCTCGTTTTCAGGATCATTTGGCAGGTATTATACAGTCGCCGATGCTGTTACCGAGATATCTTGTCGGCGTGCCGCGGCCGCAGACCTATTTATGGCTACCGTTAGCGGTCTCAAAATCAAGTGCGTTTCAGTAACTTGGAGGTCGCTATTCAACAGAGCAAAATGAGCAAGTTTCGAACAGCTAAGTGTGTATGAGAGAGTACGGTTGGAAGTCAGCTACTGATACGGTCCTCAGAGTACTCACAGAGTCTCGTGAGTTCGTGTCGGGCCTCATCCTGAACTTCGCACTCATTATTGGAGTAATCGTATTTGAGTGGAGCCTCGTTGAAATCGTTGTTATATATATTATTGAAGTAGCAATTATCAGTTCTCTCTTTCTTATCGTCGCGTTGTTCACTCCACAACCAGTAGATGACCGTGATGGAGACGCGTGGAACACGGAGCCTACTCCAGTTCAGCTAGTCCCTTTTCTTCCACCAATTTACTGGCGGAATATCAAGTTCATCGGGGGCAAGGTTGTTTTTACTGGGATCCTCATCGGAATGCTCATGAGAACCATCGTTTTTAACTCTGAAGTGATTTCGGAACTACCCTCCTCGGTTGGAGTCGCGATTGCTGGCATCGTGTTGTTCCAACTGAGGCGGGTCTGGCGATACTTCATTGCGGATCAATCATATCAAAATAAGTCACCAATGGACGCGATACAGTTTGCGTTTGCTCCAGTTACTGAGTTGCTGTTTATGATTCTCTACGTGGTTGTCCCTGTCACCTTTGTGGTTGTGGGTACCGCAATCGCATTAGATACTGAAGTCACCTCACGACTCGTATTGTTGTTGTATCTCGTACCAATGGGAACGATTCGGGCATGGATAGGGAGCTTAGATCCTCAAACAGACGATCTTGAGATAAGTTTCTCCTGACGACGAAACCGTAGGAGGTATTATGTTGATCAGCGGTCGAATCGACCAACTTCGTAGATGGGGAAAACAGGATAGTTGCGACTAAGAGTAGTTCAAATATTCACCCAGTCGAGGTGATGAGTCGATGCTAGGCCGTCGCGTTCTCCGGCGGCTCAGGCGGGGCCGGGCCACCGGGAGGCACACCTCCGCCTGGTGGGGTTCCCCCACCCGGCCCGGTCGGGGGTCCGAACGACACATCGGGGGCGTCACCGCTCACGAGGAAGTCAGCGAGGTTCCCGATGAAGACACCGTTATCGGCGCGATGGGCATTTTCGGGCGCGAGGAAACTCGAGTCTCCGACCACAGCGAGTGACTCGCTCCGTACTGCGACCGTGTATGAGCCGGGCTCCCGAGTGGTGGAACGCCGCGACGTCTCCGCCGTCGTGAGCGCTGCCGAGTCATCAGCGGAGCCCACAGACGCAGCACCACGAAGGACAACCTGCTCAACCCCGTCAGTGAGCGGTGTCGACTCAGGTGGTTCAACGAGGACGCTGAGGTAGCTCGCATCGTTGTGCTCCATGTCGTACACATAGCCGGCGTCACCGTAGACGCCGAACGGGGAGCCGAAGTCGGTTAATGCCCCGGCGTTGCCCGGGTCGCTCGTCACGAGGGTTCGACCACCCGCATCAACGAATGAGTTGACGGTATCAGCGTCCGGTCCCGAGAGTGCGCCGGGGGCAGTCGTCACGAACGCGTCCGCGTCAGTGAGCAGCGACTGGAGCCGCTCACCGCTTCTTATACCGCCGTAGAACCGAACTTCGTGGCCGTTCTCAATGAGTGCTGTAGTAAGCGGTGTGACGCTACGCCGTTCACCACCGAGCGTCCCAATATCTGCCTCCGTAGGGGCGTTACCATCCTCAACCGGCAGTACTGGTAGCCCACCTCCGGCGCCGGTCGTGCTACCTCCGAGATGGACGACAACCGTGTTCGACGGCTCGTTGCTCTCCATTTCGATCTCACCGCCCTCACTGACGGTCTCTGGTTCGACGGCGTCCAACTGCCAGTGATCGTCTGCGACGGGCTCAGTGTCTGGTGGGGCCGTATCTAAGAGGACGCCACCGGCTGCGGCGACGCCGACAACAGCGAGGAATACGAGCGCGAATACCCCGATTGCTGTTCGGAGATTAACGCTCATGCGGCCTCACCCCCGTTCGTCGCGTTGGGATTGTCGTGTTGCGCGCCAGTGTCGTCGGCATTCGTCTCACTAATGAGTTGGTCCGCGGGCAGTGGTCCGGTGTAGCTTGTCATAACTATCCCCTCTCCAACAGTTTCGTCCCACGTTTGCGGTGCTACCGCGAGAATGAGGTCGTCGTTAAGACCACTTCCAGAGTCGTCGACAACGACGACGGTGCCGTCATCCTGTTGTAACAGCGGAATGCTCCCTGGAACACGGGTTTCGGTGCGACGCGTGTCGACCGTGTAGTCCTCGATACCGGCTTCAGCTGCGGCATCGGCGACTGCTCCGTCAACAAACCCAAACCGGTCCGCGAATCCATTTTCAACGGCTTCGGTTCCGAGGTAGGCGTCGGCGTGCGCGATCGCTTCTCGGTCAAGTTCGATCTCGTCGCCACGCTGTTCGATCACGTTCTCGATGAAGAGATTGGCGAGCGTTTCTCGCCGCTCTCGCTGCGTATCAGGGTCACTCCCTCGCTTGTCCGGCCCGGATGTCCCTGCGTTTGGTCCACTCGGAGCCGGCGCAGCCCCCGCGACACCGACGCTGCCGACCGCCTGCGCAGACGGAGCAACGTAGATGCGGTCGGCGGGCGCGATCGCAAGATACGCGCCGGATGCACCGAGCGTATCTACTGCGGCGTATACCGGCATCACTGAGGCGGTACGGTCAACCGCGGCGTACATCCGTTCGCTCTGAGCTGGCAGGCCGCCACCGCTGTCGACTTCCAAGACGACCGCCTTGATGGAGTCGTTCATGCGGGCGTCACGGAGGTTGTCTTCGACGTGCTGTGCTGTCGACGAGTCTATCGCCCCGTCGATTTCTATCACAGCGACAGTACCGTCCGGATCGGTTGCGGCGCCGTACACGCTGGGAGCGACGAACAGCCCCGCAGCAAGCGCCAACATCACAGCGACACCGACGGCGTGTCGAGTGGTGATCCGGTCGACAACTGATCTCGACTCGGAGCGTGGCGGAACGCGGTCGGAGGTCGTCGGCGAGTGATGCTCGGTTCGCGTGTCCGTATCCGGAGTCGATTCATCTGAGGGTTCTGCGGGGCCTTTCTCAGAACTCATTATACCATCCTCGCTCGGTCCCGCGGTCGTATCTGTAGGTTGTGTCGGTTTTGCATCGTCGAATCGATAGCGTGGTGATAGCGTTTTGCTGTAGCTGCGTTGGGGGCATACTGAAACCGATACCGTGTGTGGAGAGTGGACGCGATGTTGGAGTTCATGAGTCTGACAGCGACTCGATTTCGCCAACGGTCACCCCCGCTAGTTCGGCATGTGGCGCGAATATATCCCCCTCGGCGGCAGTTTCCAGTATCACGGTACGTCCGTGTCTGGAGACGGTTGCGTCACTAAACGAAGACTCTCCCTCGTGGGCGGCACGCGCAATCGCCTCTGCCGTTTTTCTGTCGAGCCGCTTCGGGTCGGCTACTGCGCCGTACCGAAACGTCGTTGTTAGAGTATCGGTAGTGCCATGCTGGCTTGTCGCAGGCGTGGCTGACAGAGACTCCGTATGCTTTGAGCTGTCTTGGGTCACATTACAAGCGACGCCAACTGCGGTTGCCGCATCAACCGCCGTCCGGAGCGCTTCCGGTGCGTCCGAGAGCGTACGTCGTAGATACTCCCGCGTCTCTGTCCCCAGGTCAACACAGACCGTCGCGTCTCCGCGGAGCCGTGCCGGGAGCGGTCCGTAGTCTGTCTCTGTCCGTGAGTGCCCCGCATCGAGGCCGCTGATACCGGCGTCACGGTGGGTCACCGCACTGCTGATCGATGATGCGTGTCCGATGACAATCTCATCCGCGCGAACACCAAGGGCCGTGGTAGCGCGTTTCGATTTGAACCGCGTAAAGCCGGCCTTGGTGGCTGGCTCTCGGATGAGATCGGCGTCACGGGCAAGTTCTCGACGGAGTGTCCGTGCGTCGATATCTCCGACAACGACACCACAGCCCTCAGGGCCGTCTGTCGTGAGTGCGGTTCCGCCAGCCACCCGCTGGAGTCGGTCAAGCGATACACTGTCGTACCGAGAAAGAAAGTCTCGGGTCGGAGCCGCAACCTTCTGGGGGACCCCCATCATCGTTACTAAGCTCGAATCAAACCGCGCAGTAACCACGGTGTCAACTCCCCGTGATGTGACTGCGGCCGGATTATACTCCCCGTTAGCAACCGCTGAGTGGAGTTGCTGCGGAGAGCTGTGGTTGGCCGAGCTACCAGACGCCGGTCCTGTTTCACCGGCTCCGTTGACTGCGAGCGTTCCAGCGGGCGGGGGTTCTGAAGTCAGTGCTCCAATGGGCCTACTAACACCGAGCCCAGTTGCCACGAGCGCACCTAAGCGCCTCGCGAACGTCCGTTTGGAGGGCATCGTTTCAGAAGACGTGTGCTCGGTGATAATGCTCGGAGACGTGTTTCAGGTTCGGAAGCACAACCGTCAGGCGCGTGTTCATCAACCAACACAGAGAGGAATTGTAGAATCAAGGTACGGGAACCGGCTACAGTTACTTTTCCAACTCTTCCATGACAGAATCTTCTTCCAGATGCGATTGCGCGTCATCTCTGTCAGACTCAAGGAGTCGTTCGACTTTGTCTTCAAATTCCGCATCGTTGAGCTCACCGCTGGCATATCGTTCTTGGAGTGTTGACAACGCATCATCCGTAGAGTCGGTGTTGCGGCCGTCGGTTGGAGCATCACCCGAATCCGCGGCTGCCCACAGCGGGTACTGTTCCGGATCGTACTCGTCGGTGTCGGGCGGTACCTCCTTGATCGCGAACTCAAGAACGCCAGATACGATCATTCCCGCGATCAACGCCGTATACCACACTGCCGGAGTGAGTACATACACTCCGGCGACGGTCACAAATCCGGCCACAAGTGAGACCGGGTGATCGTCTAGTTGGTTGAAGATGGAGGGCATATACATGCCGACAATTAGCGGTCGTAGCTGAAATACATACGGCTAAATGTTCTCCATCAAAGGCGTACTACCAGCACACAAAAGGCTGATGCCCCCTGTCCCTCCGGTCCTCAAAGGAGGCTCGTCCCCGTAATCTGCGGAGGGCATCAGCAACTGAGCGTATGCTATCATTTCACAAAAATCGATCGACGCTCAGGCGCTCAGTGTAGACCCTGTGTAACTAGCGTGCGCTGATACCGAAGATATGCTCCGCTACCGACACAGATCGTGGCGATGAGCAATAATCCACCACTGAGAACACCCCTCAGCCTACCTGAAACTCCAGGGGTTTCGACGATGTTGAACGCCCCTTGAAACACGATTAGTTGGAATACTAGTAAAAGACTTCCCCCGGAGACCAACAACTGGCTCTTCGAGCTTCTGTCCATAGTTCAGCCAGCATCCGGCAATTGTATAGATGTTACCTGTACTCTCTGGCTCAGAAACAGAGAATGCTCACAGCTTTTATCCTTACTATTCCTAACAAACAACGAATACATTCTGCTCTACGCCAACGGATCACCCTCAGCGCAGTTTCAGTGTGCTAGAGTTTCCTTACGGCAGAAAATGCGGCGAAGAGGGTGAATAGTCCACCGAGTACAATCGCAATGATCGGTGCGTTCGACGTTTGATCTTTCAAAAACGCATCTCCCGGCTGGTCAGGGGAAACATATGCGGTTGTTTGTGTCCCCTGTTCGAACTCCTCAATGGCTGATTCGGCGCTTGACTGGGTTTCGTAGTTCTGCTCAATATCTGCTGGATAGATTTTTGTCCCAGTATATTCAGTTCCGTTATACGTGTACTCAAACTCAACCACCGGATCGAAATCGGCGCCCGGATTTGATGACGTTCCGCTATCAGCCTCGATGTCGAGTTCGGTGATAGTCGCATCAACCTCGACTGATTCCCGGACTGCCTCCGTCTGTTGAACGTAATCGTATCCCCCGTAACTGATGATAGCAATCCCAATGAGAATATACAGTAACGCACCCTTGAGGCTATCGGGGCCTTTAATAGTCACACCTGAATCGTCGCTCATACTATCAATCACCACGAGGCCGCGTACAATGAGGAGAATGTCGGGCGTTGCTGCGGGGTTCAGCCAACTGTAGACGGATCTGTTCACACCACCGAGAGCGGTATAACAGGCGAAGCAGCGATACCCGCTGTATGCGTCGTCCGAATGTCAGACCGTTCTGTTGGAGGACTGAATACATCAGGCCGTTTTTCAAACACCTAGTGACTAAAGATGGTGGCTCTGTTAAAAGCTATTCGGCAGATGATATATTTTGTCCAATCGTCGTCAATGTAGAGTCGCTAAGGATAGCAGCCCAATCTGTGAGAGTAATGGCTAATGTGAAGTTGTGGACCAACCGTCTCCGGACGAAATGCGGCAACGCATGGGTCTCCATGGATTGCGGTCACGTCCCGCCGACGCCGACGGTCGACGACTGCGGTGCGGTATCGGAACTGACAGGCTATCGTCGCCACGAGCAGGGACCTGTCGGTTGACCCGCCAAGACTGAATCCGAACAGCGTGGATGGGGTGTTGCTCGTCCTGAAACACTGCTAGCCGGCTTTGTTGGAATTCTATTATTCAGACACATACACCGATGAATCAGCCGGTTGGTGAGAAATGCGTATTGAACAGGACCACACCTGACGAAACTATTAGATGCTTCGGATACTCCTCCGAAGTATGAATGGAGCACCCCTCAAGCTCCGACGAGCGGACGAGGCCACTCTCTCTTATGTCGAAACTAAACTTGAAGCGAACGGCTTGCCGTCTCAGGACGTACGGTCGAAACCCGACTGCTTCTACATCGGTTACGATGGAGACGAACGGATCGGCGCCGCAGGTATCGAAATTTATGACACTGACGGTCTTCTACGGTCGGTCGTCGTCGAAGAAGCTGTGCGAGGCCAGGGATACGGAACAGCGCTCTGTGCGGTTGCGGAAACGGAAGCGCAATCTGCCGACGTTGACATGCTGTACCTGTTGACGACGAACACTTCTGGTTTCTTTACCGAGCTAGGATACGTAGAAATAGATCGAAGTACAGTTCCAAGAGCTATTCAGCAAACTACAGAGTTCGACGACCTTTGCCCTTCAACAGCCACCTGTATGAAGAAAACTCTGTAGCACCAGATTTGTTCTCTAGCCCCTCTGTACTGAGCGATTCTTGAGATTTCTGTACGGACTAGGACCCGGTTCAATATATTACTCTTTGAGGATTTCAACAAAGCCACCGTCGGCTAAGACTCCAGCTTCAATACGCTTGTTACCTACTGTGACTACCGTCTGAGTCTTGCCGCATCGACTCGCTGTTCCGATGAAAACGAACGATTACCGTAGTGCCTGTGGTACCAGTAGACTGAAACTCAAGTTCAGCGCCTAATTGGCTTACTGCCCAATTAACGAACCAGAGTCCGACACCAAGTCCGTGCTCGAGTTGCGTTTCATTCGATTCGGTCAACAACTCACGTTCTCGGTCCGGAATCCCGGACCCATTGTCTGCGATGCGGAGCTGCGGGATTTCATCGGTTGTCGTTTCGACCTCGATATCGACTCGTGCGGGGTCATCTGAGTGAACAATAGCGTTCTCGACGAGTTCTGTCATAAGCCGTCGCACAACAGTTCGATAGGAGGTCAATTGTAGCCGCTCCGGAGCAGTGACTGAGATGCTGCTATCCGGGTAGTCATCGCGGGCCGTTGCGGCGACTTCGTGGGCGACCGCAGCAATGTCGACCGTTGACGGGGCGCTAACGCTGTCGGTCATAACTGCTTCAGCTTCCCGTGCTTTCCGGCTGACCGAGGCGAGTTCGCTGGCACTATTTTGAATGACTGTCCGGTGCGTGTCGTCTTCTACGTGATCCGCATGCGCTAAGATCACGTCGAGTTTGTTCCGGACGTTGTGTCGAAGCACTCGATTGAGTACTGAGAGCCGCTGTTCACGGGTTCGCTGATCGGTCACGTCTCGAAAAACAATTGTCCACGCCACGGGTTCCTCGTCGCTGTCACCCGCGTGGCGTTCGACATCGGAGACCGTGTACTGAAACTGACGTCGGCCCTTTGTCGTCTGAAGCGAGACGACCTCTGTAGTACCAGCAGACAGATCTATCCCGTCGAATCCGTCAACAGCCACGTTGAGTGGTGTCCCGATCACATCTCGTGTCGCCCACCCAAACAAGCCTTCAGCTGTCACGTTGGCATCAAGGATATTTGCTTCCCAGTCGACGACGACAACCGCCTCTTGAAGCGATTCGACGACGCGTGACCGCGCGACATAATCTGCCTTCGGGAACCCCGTCAATACCGGATAGCGTTGAACCGCAACGGCAAGTAACACACCCGAAACTAACAACCCGCCAGTGACTCCATCGATAATCAAACTCCCGTCCAGCCAGCCCCCGATAATGTATGGTGCTGAGATTGCTCCCAGCTGGATCCCAACCTGTGTCCTTGAAACACGCCCGTGGTTCCAACCGTACCTGAGGAAGAGAAACGCTGCGTAGACGTAAATTATGAACAATAAAAACAGTTCAGTACCGACGAGTGACGCGAGTGAGCGACGGATCTCTTCCCGCGTTGGGCCACCCTCGAACGTGGCTGCTGCCCCAATCAGCGGAAGCGCAAGGAGAACAAACAACGCCCCTCGGAGGGAAGTAAAGCCTGTCTCTCGGCCGATATATCCAAGGACATAGACCAGCCACATCGCGGGAAGAAACACGACCGGGACAACCTGTGCGATGGCAGCCAAATTCGATCCGACCCCCCACGCGTTCGGAAATTCAGAAATCAGCGAGAGCAGTGCCCATAGCAACAGACTGCTGGTCATTAGCGCAAAGGGGACAGCATTTGGCGGGGATCGATCCTTCGCAGTGTGCCATGTTACCCACGCCAGGAGGCCAACAGCGGCGACATCAACGGCAACTGAGAGTCCTAATGAGAGCAGCATTGGTGGAGGGCATTCGCTTTCGGATTTTTAGATGGAACAGCGTTGAACCGCTGGACAGTTACTGATGTCATTGCGGTCACTCACGCTGGTTGTTCAACTGATTCATCCATAATTTGATTATGTCTGTTACTGGTCCGGAAACACAAATACGTCGATCGAGCAGCGGACCGCTGTTGCTAACGGTGAAACACTTCATTTACTCTTGTTTGTCTTCTTGAAAAGGCTTAGGTAAAATGGAGTTTACTGTCCGTGGAGTGGCTGTCACGGTCACGCCGGTAATTTTTCTCACGCTCGTTCTCGGACTCGGTATCGCTGGGTATGGAGCTTATGACTATGTCCAGCAATCGAACGCTGTTCACGATGCTGTCGCTGTCGAAACAACTGTTGTTGACACTAGTATAAGCAGATCCAACGGCCGTCGCTTCTACTACCGCATCTCAGTTGAGCACACCTACGAATATCAGGGGCGTGAATATACGAGCGAACAGGTGTTCCCAGGCTCAACGGGGCCGATATACACCGTACGAAGTGACGCTCAACGTATTATTGAGCCGTACGAGTCGGACGAGACAGCGACAGCCTACGTTACCCCCGACAACCCTAGTGGAGGGTTTCTCAAGCAACAAACGATATTTGCTCCGTTCAGATTCATTGGCTTCGGGAGTCTTCTGGCGCTCCTGACAGCACTTCATGCGATTGGGGCACGTAACCCTGGCCAAAATGTAGGGATCAGTCAAACAACTGAACGCGAGCCAACTCGATATGACACGGTGTTCGGGTTCAATCGGGACACACTATCTCGAATTAGTAAGCGTCTCATGTTGTTTACACCAGCTGTGTTTTTCCTTTCTCTCGTAACTATAGTGGCACTTCTGTTGAATTCGGAGGGATCATCACTACAGGTCAGTGTGACTGACCCGGTCGGATTCGCGTTCTTTTCGGCCCTTCTATCGGTTTTAGGGTTTGTCTTTGGGCTCACACTCTATGGCATTTGGTCATTTACCGAATACAGACGACTGCGTGAACGCATTCCAGACCCACGGCCACCGAGCCCGTTCCGACATCCGTCTCGCCTCGTTACAATCATGTACTCCCGAGACGACCTCGATATCTATGGCCGTCGAGTGAAACTGACCGGCTTCGTGTTCGCACTCATTGTGTTCCTCATCGGTATCGTCGCGTTCGTTCTCGTGACGGCGTCGTGATAAAAAGAATTAGCTCGATCGGTACAACGAGAGGAGAGAGCCTACAAACAGAAATGTACCGACGACAATCAGTGCGGCCCCTAGTCGTGTTGACTCTGTGATTTTTGTCGCGCCAAAGACCGTCATCGCGATCCCGACCATACTCAGTAGAACCTTCCAGATCACGTTTGGAACCAATTCTAGCAGTAGTTCAAAGATGAACTCAAAGATATCATCAAACATGTCTACTAATCACCACGATGGCGCCTAATTCGTCAGTTAGTGATGGTGCTAGGTAATAGATCCATTTGCTTTATTTTAGTTCTGTGTTCACCGTTTCAACCTCTCCTAATATTGAAAAGTTGTATCAAAACATAAGAGTAACATTTCTTGTCATCAACGGTTTCCACGATGCCCTCCACGGATTCTGAGCGCTCAGAAAAAGCGGTTGATGTCGCACAGCAATATCTTAGACGCGAACGTCCACTCAACGCACTTGTCGTCGTTCTCGCGTGGTTGGTATTCGTCGGCACATATCTCGTGACAGCATTGGGTCAAGCTGTTCTCGTCGCAGCCATCCTCATCATTGGGGTTCGGTTTCCTATTTTGCAGTCAAATGGGACGTTCCGACTTCGAACTAGTGACGATCTTGATACTGTTATGGACGAATTCTCCGGCCCCCTACCGCCTGTTCTCGCAATTCAATGGGGTCTGGCGGAGAAGGTCTTCACAGAGGGTGACACAGCAATATATTCCGTTTCGTACCTGTTTGGACTTCGATCGGTCGACATGACTGTGCACACGAAAACGGATTCGACAGCAGGTGGTGGATGTGTAATTGAGTCAGAAGTTACGGTTGATGACCAACCATGGGCCACATATACGTCGACAATTAGCAGCTCGGGTGAATACACAACTATTGACGTGACATACACCTCAAATCGACGGTTCGGACTACGACGTGTCCCACAACAGCTAATCGCGAATCGGTATCGTGACGAGGTGCTCTCGGTTCAGGGGTATACCGTTATTACACGTGACGCACACCTCGGCTTATAAGCGTTCTACCGGTCGTAATTCAGAGCGTGAAACGGTGACTTGGATTTCTTATTAAGTGTGAGAATTCGGTGATTGATGCGATCAGCATTGAGTTCATCCGTTTCGATAGAAGGAACAGGTAGTACCAATGTTGAATTGTTCGTTACACTAGGACTCATTATTTTGATTTTTGCCGGACTTTGGAGAGTATTTGAGAAAGCTGGTAAACCGGGCTGGGCTGCGATTGTTCCGATATACAATCTCTACGTCTTGGTCAAGGTGAGCGGAAACGCATGGTATTGCTTTGTTCTTCGTCCCGGTGATCAACTTCTTCGCCACGCTGAAGGTTAGTATCGATGTCGCTGGCAGATTCAATAAGGGGGTTCTATTTGGTCTCGGACTCACCTTCATATCGTTCATTTTCTACCCACTTCTCGGGTTCGGTGGCTACCAGTATAACGATGCCACTGGCTCAACTGGGAGCGTGGCCTAACACTCAAAGAATCCGATTGAGGCCCAACTGCGCCGTGTTTCTCCCGATGAAACGCTGCTACGGGCTTGATACTATTCCCAGTATTAGATACAGGTAGCCGCCGGCCGGAGGCGGTCTTGAACAAATATCCGGTCGCTGAGTCTCTCCCATCGCTCACCCCCCCCC
>NZ_SGTZ01000053.1:0-467 GCF_005435115.1 Halorubrum sp. ARQ200
GTCTACTCCAGTGATAGCGGACATCCCGACGCCAAATGCGGTCAGCGATGCGACGAATCCAACAACGGCCGTCGTCTGGCATCACAAACATCTCCGATTAAAGGATCAGGAAGCGGTTTCACGGCCGATCGCAGACAGCGATGTGACTGCGAGGAACGGCGCGGACAGTTCTGGGCACGCTACGAGCGTCGCCGGCTAGCGGCTGCCAGCGAGCTTCGGCGTCAAACAATCGCGAAGCGAGCGTCCTTTTCTGGGGGATGCAGTGCGGCCCGGGCGATGGCGGCTAAACACGGGCCTCTGTCTCCGCTCATGACAACTGCCCTCCAAGCAGACGCCAATTCAGCGGGTAAAGACAGTCCTGCCCCGGCAAAATTATACGAAAAAGAATTATTAGCTAAGTTGATAGTGGTATGTGAACACAAGATGTCCCGAAGATCTCGGCGGGGTATAGTCGCTGGTCTTACTAC
>NZ_SGTZ01000054.1:0-466 GCF_005435115.1 Halorubrum sp. ARQ200
CAACGCCTCATCGACGATTTCAGGCCACTTCGTCGTCGGTGGATGGACGCCGTAATCGAGCATCCGCTTGGCCGCGTCTGCGGCGTCCTGCTCGCCCGCGCTGGCGACGAACTCGTGGTGGAACGGGCCGAAGGGAACTTCGTACTCGAGCTGCTCGGCGAGATAGTTCGCGTTCAGCACGGCCTTCGCGCTGGCGTCCCGCAGGCCCTCGTCGCCGAGTCTGGCGATATAGGCGAAGGTTTTGAGCAGTACCGGCCAGTTGCCATAGAAGCCATGCACCTTCCCGATGGAGTTCGATGGCTCGTAGTGTTCGTAGTTCCCACCGCGCTCTCTGACGTGCGGGTTCGGGAGGAACTGTGCCAGTTCCTCGCGGACGCCGACCGGGCCGGCACCGGGGCCACCGCCGCCGTGGGGCGTCGCGAACGTCTTGTGGACGTTGTAGTGCATCACGTCAAAGCCCATATCG
>NZ_SGTZ01000055.1:0-466 GCF_005435115.1 Halorubrum sp. ARQ200
GGTACCGGGGCAATGAGTATCACTCAAAGCAATCGAAATGTCGATGTTAATGTTGTCGCCGACGATCAAGGTGCAATTGGACTAAAAGATGTGAGTTCCGGAGATTTCATTAAACAATCTAGTGGTGAGCTAGGGATTGATTTCGCTAGAGGTACTGGAGATGGTGTCAGCGTCGGGGCTAAGATCGAACTCGGTGATATCAATGTTCAGGGGCCAGACCTAGCAAAGGACTGTGGATATACGGGAACTCCGGCTTTCAAAATAGTCAACCAGGCGCCGGCGGAGACCTATGATATCACGTTCACGTACGAACTAGATAATTCCGCCAGCTTGAATTCAAACGGGTCTGCGTTGGCCTTCTACAATTTCAAAAACACCCATTACTCACCACTACGTGTCTTTGATGGGAGCCCTGAGGCAGTCAGTGGTCAGTCAGGGGTTTACGAGCAAAGTGACTTCCTTGATC
>NZ_SGTZ01000056.1:0-465 GCF_005435115.1 Halorubrum sp. ARQ200
GATCGACGCACGGTCTTCCACCGTGCCGGTGAACTCGACGTCGTCTTGTTCGTTGTCGTTGATCAGGCCATCGGCATCGTCGAACGCGATGCTGTTGCTGCTATCGCCACCTTCGCCTGGGGCCGCCGTATCCAGCGTCGCGGTGTCATCCACGCTGCCCTGGTTTCCGGCTTCATCGGTCACCGTCATGGTCACGGTCAGCTCGCCATCGGCCAGGCCGCTCACGTCTTGGCCTGTGACGGTCACGTTGCCATCACCATCCACGCTGATGTCGCCTTCCGCCACGGTGACGCTGTTATTTGCGCTGTCGGTGATCACGATGCTGTCGATCGACGCACCGTCTTCCACCGTGCCGGTGAACTCGACGTCGTCTTGTTCGTTGTCGTTGATCAGGCCATCGGCATCGTCGAACGCGATGCTGTTGCTGCTATCGCCACCTTCGCCTGGGGCCGCCGTATCCAGCGT
>NZ_SGTZ01000057.1:0-465 GCF_005435115.1 Halorubrum sp. ARQ200
CACCCAAGCATCAGTGCTCTAAAACCTATCGTGTGTGGCTGGTTGATCCGATTAGTCCTGAGACTGCTCCTGCGTTTAAAGAAGGGGTGATGCTACGAGGCGAGAAGCAACCCACGCTACCGGCAACCCTAGAGAAAGTGGGTGATTACGAGGCTCTGCTCACCATTCAAGAGGGCAAGTATCATCAAGTAAAACGTATGTTTGCGGCGGTGGGCAATAAGGTCGACGCGCTGCATCGAGAATCCATCGGTCACTTGGTAGTAGACGAACACCTAGAGCCGGGTGAATATCGTCCATTAACAGACGAAGAGATCGCGTTACTGGGTTAACGCAGGTGACTGGCTCGCTTCGTCATTGCAGGTTCTCGTTAAGCAACGGTAAGCACAGCATGGGCTGTGCTTTTTTTGCCTTCAGCCTAAGGGGGGAGTGTGACGATGGTGTGATAAAAAGAAAGACATTATTTCC
>NZ_SGTZ01000058.1:0-464 GCF_005435115.1 Halorubrum sp. ARQ200
GGCGCTAATGGTCGGACATTCGTCTCAGCGGCCTCAAGAGAAGGCTGAGTCGGTAAGCATTGATATTTTCATGCAAGAGCCGGATACCGAGGTACAACGTCGTCAACGCAGTGTCCCGGAGCGCCCGACACCGCCAGAGGTGCCTGATCCACCGACGCCGGTGACGCAAACGCAGACACAATCCAGCGCCGCGTCACAGCCGGATATGCCGAACTTGAATGTGCAAAGCAATATTCAAGGGGTGATGGTGCAAGCGCCGTCGCTCGGCGACTTAAATGTCAGCACCGGGCCGAACAACCAGCAGGCGATGCCGCTATTTCGGGTCGAGCCGAATTATCCGCCACGTGCCATGCGCCGCGGCCTAGAGGGATTCGTGGTGGTAAGCTTTACCATTAGTCCCTCGGGACGCCCACAAGATTTGACCGTGGTTGATGCCAACCCGCCGCGCGTGTTTGAGCGAGAGG
>NZ_SGTZ01000059.1:0-452 GCF_005435115.1 Halorubrum sp. ARQ200
CTATGAAACCCACGCTTCAGCTTAAGCTTGGACAACAACTCGCAATGACACCGCAGTTGCAACAGGCGATCCGTCTGTTGCAACTGTCGACGCTGGACTTGCAACAGGAAATCCAAGAAGCGTTGGAAAGTAACCCGCTGTTGGAGCATGACGAGGGCCAAGAGCAAGAGGCCACTCAGCACGAGCCATCCCATGATAAAGACGCGGACGCACAAGAAACTGCAACCGCCAGCGCCGACACCATGGAAACCTCTGACGCGTTTGAAAAGAACGAAATGCCAGACGATCTCCCGGTCGATACCACCTGGGATCATCTCTACTCGGCTGGCACGGGCAACACGGGCGCAGGTGCCAGCGGATACGACGACCAACCGGTTTATCAAGGCGAAACCACCCAAACGCTTTACGACTACTTAGAATGGCAGCTCGAGCTGACGCCTTTTTCGGAAAAC
>NZ_SGTZ01000060.1:0-450 GCF_005435115.1 Halorubrum sp. ARQ200
GGGCTACAGGTGGCGATTTCGCGATCCCAGTCGTAACCGAAGCCCAGCATTTTCAGCTGGCCTTTCATGTAATCAATGTTTTCGTAAGTCCAAGGCGCAGGGGCGGTTTTGTTCTTGATAGCGGCCCCTTCGGCTGGCAAACCAAATGCGTCCCAACCAATAGGTTGCATCACATTCTTGCCTTGCAGGCGCTGATAACGCGAGATCACATCACCGATGGTATAATTACGGACATGCCCCATGTGAAGTCGACCACTGGGGTAAGGGAACATAGAAAGACAGTAAAACTTTTCTTTGTTAGGGTCTTCATGAGCCACAAAGGTTTTATTGTCATCCCAATGGGCTTGAACTTTTTGTTCAATATCTTGCGGGCTATATTGTTCTTGCATCGATGGCTTCCGAGATTCTGTGAGAAAGGTAAAACCTGAAAGAGAAATATCGTCATAGAAT
>NZ_SGTZ01000061.1:0-450 GCF_005435115.1 Halorubrum sp. ARQ200
GGTAGTCCGGCGGGGCCGCGTACCCCGTCACTACCTTCGTGAAGAGCCGAGTAATGCTCGAGGCCGCCATCCCGTTCAGCGGCGTGACCGCCGGTTCGGGCGCGACGTCGTCCTCGTCGATATAGCCTCGCTCCAAGTCCGCCTCGATCTCCGCTTCGCTCGACTGTTCCACTTGGAGCTGTTGCGGATCATTGCGCCCGAGACAGTCTAGACAGCCGCTCACGCCGGGGGCAACTAGCTGGATCAGCCCGCGCTCGTCGGTGACTGACCCGTTGTCGGCGGTTTCGATTGCCACGCCGCCGTCGATGTAGTACCGAAGGTACCGCACGGCGAACTCGTTACAGTACTGCCGCGCCGTGAGCCGGTCGACGGCTCCGATGATAACGTCACACGTGGCGAGCATCTCCTCGGGGACGTCCTGGACGCGGCCGCGCTACGCCTCGACCGTCG
>NZ_SGTZ01000062.1:0-449 GCF_005435115.1 Halorubrum sp. ARQ200
GATCACGATTGGGCTACCGTCATGAACATTGGTGATCACTATATCGTGATTGGCATCGAGCCGTGCCTCGTAGTAGAGGTCAATGGCAACATTCACATCACTGGTATCGCCATCGTTATCGGTAAGCGTCAGCGCGATTTGTTCTTGCTCGTTGAGAATATCTCTGTCGACCGCCACGCGGTAGTCGTACTCACCGGTATTAAAATTGATGGTGAGGATCCCGCCCTTGGCGGTTTCAAAGGTCTGCTGCGCGCTGTCCGTGGCGGGATCATAGTTGTACGTTTGCCCATCTAGGGTGAGCGTGGAAACGTATCCACCGTCGGCGCCGAATAAGGAGACAGTATTACCCTCATCATCCATCAGAACCATGCCACCCGAAACTTGTCCGCTCTTGATGGTTTGTAGCAGTGAGTAAGCGAGTTCATTTTCATCGGTCACCAGCAACACAT
>NZ_SGTZ01000006.1:0-128321 GCF_005435115.1 Halorubrum sp. ARQ200
AGCAAGGCTTGGAACAGGCCGCTCATACATTTGGGATCGTCAGATCGCTGAATCTCACAGGCGCATCTGTCGATATCACCATCGACTGCCTTGTTATGGGGGCTTTCCGCAGCTCTACATAAGAGCGAGTCTGCTCGTCTCCGCCGTTCACGACAGTCGCAAGGCTAAAGCAGGCCCGTGTTTATACTCTATGTAAGAAACGCAGGTATGAGTATCATAGAACAAACGCAAAATATACGCCAGGGTCTCTCGACTCGAGAAAGTCGACTCCTTGCACGACTCGCTGGCGCGGGTCACCAGATCATCTCCGTCGACGACATCGAGACGACGCTGGAGGTCCCCCCAAACACCGCCCGCGAGATCGCCTCCCGGCTCACCGAGAAGGGCTGGCTCGACCGGCTCTTCCCGGGCACGTATCTCATCATTCCACTCACTGCCGGCGAGGAGGCCGTGTACACGACCCACGAGTACCTCATCGCCGCCCACGTCGCCGAGCCGATGTACATCGGCTACTACAGCGCCCTCAGCCACCACGGGCTGACCGAACAGGTTCCCCGGACGGTGTACGTCGTTACGCCGACCCGAGCGCAAAGCAGGGAGATCCACGGCGTCCCGTACCGCGTCACGACAGTCACCGAGCGGAAATTCTTCGGCTGTGAGCCGACCTCGATCGAGGGTACGACCGTGCAGGTCAGCGACCTAGAAAAGACGCTGGTCGACTGTGCGGACCACCCCGAGTTCTGCGGCGGCCTTCGGGAACTTGCGACCGCGATGCGTACTGCCGACGAACGGGGGTGCGACTGGATCACTGTCGGCGAGTACCTCGAACGCCTCGACAACGGCGCTGCGACCAAGCGGGTCGTCTACCTCGCCGACCAGCTCGGCATCGACCTCCCCACCCGCGAAGAACTCGTCGCGTCTTTCACAAGTGGCTATTCCCCACTGGACCCGACGCGGCCCGACACCGGATCGACCGACAGTACGTATCGCCTCCGAATCAACGTCGAGCCAGCCATGCTGGAGCCGACGGAGTCCTGATCCCGATGATCAGTCAGGACCGGCTCCGGATTCTCGCTCGCGAACTGGGCGTTCGGCAAGGGTACGCCGAAAAGAACTACGTCAATTCGTGGCTCCTCTGGGGCATCTTCACGAGCGACTACGGCGACAACCTCCTGTTCAAAGGCGGGACCGCGCTGTCCAAGCTGTATTTCCCGCAGTCGTGGCGGTTCTCGGAAGACCTCGATTTTGGCGTCGAAGGGGAATACCAGGGGTCCAAACAGGAGCTCCGAGCGGTCCTCGATACGATTGCAGACCGTTCTGGCATCGAATTCGAGATTCGCGAGCACCACGAATCCCAGCAGGACCACTACCCGACCCACTACGTCGACATCAGCATTCAGTACCGCGCCGTCCTCAACCACCCCAACACGACCAGCATCGACGTGATGGTCGACGAGCACGTCGCCTTCGACCCTGTTCAGCATACGCACGCGTACGAAGACGTGCCCGAATTCGACATACAAGCGTACAGCGTCGAGGAGATCTTCGCCGAAAAGCTCCGGGCGATCTACCAGCGCGGGGCCGCCCGTGACTACTACGACGTCTATCAGCTGCTCGAAACCGATTCGGTCGCGATCAACTTTGCCGACGTGGGGCCCGCCTTCGACGCGAAGTGCAAACACGATGGGCTCACCGTTGATCTGAACGAAGGACTCCCGGACAAGCAACAAGAAACGATCCGCCACCAGTGGGAGACCACGCTGCCGGATCTGACCGGTGATCCGCCGGCGTTCGAAATGGTCTGGGAACAGCTGGACACGGTGATCTCCCAACAGGAATCGTCGTAGGCAACGACCGATGTCGGTGTCGATGGCCGATGGATGTCGCATCCGGAGCTATGGTGATTAACCAACAACTCGGGGTCTCTGGCTGGAGCGTTGGTTAAGTTTTTGAGCGCCCGCCGAGGGGCGGAGGCGCATTCCAGCCTCACCGAATTATGACAGAGCGACATCTCAGAGCCGTTCTGGCAGAAGCGGAGCGAGTCGCAGAGCAGTACAACCAGATCGCCCAAACCACGAACTCCCCTACACACGAGTATCTCCGGTACGCTGTACTCCGACTCCTCGAAGGCGACGCCAACGCGATCCCTGAAGAGGTCCCGCAGGTCGATGGCGTGACGGTCGGATACGGCCGAGATCAAGCGATGTACGACAGTTGGGGTCCGAATTCGAGTGGTGGGACACAGTACCGCCACAGGACGACTGTACGCGCTTTCGAGTGTTCTACCCAGAGGACCAAACACCGGTTCCTCGGGTCATCCTCACCGTGATGGCCGCGTTGGGGGCATGGCGAGTCTGGGAAGGGAATGCCGCCACCTGTGGCTCCTACGATCATCGAGAGCGACGAGAAGTCCACTTTCTCTGGCCGGAGGGGAACCTTGCGGAAGCACTCTTGGAAAACCGGATTCAGGAGATTGGAAGCGCTGTCGCTCCAGACGGCGGACAGGCAGGAGACGTCCGCGACAGAATGCTCGTATCGGACGGCTCCACCTCAGCTGATGATCTCGAGCCCCGCACGAAGCGCGCTGTCGAGGAAGCGATGACCGTCTCCCTACTCGCCAAGGGTGGTCGCTACGAAGTCGAAGCGGCGTCCGGAAATCGATACGAGGTCGATATCATCGAGCAATCCTGTACCTGTCCCGATTGGCAGCAGCGCGCTCCAGACGGGGGCTGCAAACATATGCGTCGCGTCGATCACGAAATCAAACAGGGGCAGGTCCCACGTCCAGATGGTCAGCTTCCACCACAGGTGTAAGCTCCTGTCTTGCTTCTCAGTCGCTTCTGCGTGGTAGTTTACTCTGGGATAAACTGCTTTGGCGTACTCGATTGAACACACGAATATGGACGATGGCCTTGGGAACGGTGAGAACACGGCACCACGGGAACTCATCCATTTCGTCACTCAGCAGACGCGGTTTACCCTGATCAACAACATCCTCCAGCACCCCGAGCAGCTTCCTTCGATGTACGAACTCGAGGAGCTCAACCCCAGCGTGAGTGAGGCCACTGTCTACAAGCACATCCAGAAGCTGATCGGTGAGGGCATCGTGAAGGAGGTCGCCCTAGACGACGATCAGCGCCGGCAGGGCCACCCCTGGAAGTTCTACGGCCTCACGGAGGAGGGGCGAGAGTTCCTCAACGACCACAACCTGCTCGCCGCTGAAGAGACACTCCAGCAGATCTACGACACCATCGGCGATAAATCCGAGAAGATGGTCAAGTACGAGAACGCGCTTCGTCCCGACGACAGCTGATCGAGTATACGAATCTGGAGCGAGTTTCTCAGGTCCCAGACCGTCTTCAGCCTCAATATACAGTAAATAATTTGACTGTTCCCAGAATATTGGCACCTATTAGATGTACGAACCGTTTGATGAGACTGCTGTTAGAGTGTTGCTCGCAGTCAATCCTGGAGATTCGATCCGAACGGTAGCCCAACATCTCCACACCCCCTACGAAACGGTTCGACAAGCAGTCAATCAACTAGAGGATACAGGGTATCTTCGATATGATGATGGACTGTTCGTGACCGACGATCGCGTCCGTAAGGCGGCACGAGACCTGCTGGCCACGAGTGCCGCCGTGAATCCACCGTCCATCGAAGAGGCGTACGTACTCCCACAGTTCGGTGACTGGCCCTTCGCCTTTACACAGGTGGACGCCGTCTACGTGTGGACCCAAGGGGGCTATCAGGCTGGTCGCGAGCCCGGAGACTACCCGCTCTTTCTTGCCGTCCTTGAGAAGGACATCGACGCCTGGCAGCGTTTTTTCGAACGGTTTGGAATCCCAACAGGATTTGAGCGACAACCGGAGGAATCATTTGAAGGTCCTCTCCAAGTCGTCCTCAACGAGCGTTCGGTGCTCAACCCCGACCACGTCGAAGGATATCCAGTCATCTCTCGGCGCGAGACGATAGAGTTCATGCGGAAGCATTATGCGACGTTTCAGTCAGCACTTGCTATGCTCGATCGCATGTACGACGATCTCGAGCTCGACGTTTCCTACCGTGAGTCAGAAAGAGAATGCTCGTGAGTTTCACACCAGCAATTGAATTATCGACCTCCTCCACGGTGAGGTTTAATTGATTGCCGTTGGTTTGACATCGACAGCGTTCCCGGGTTGCTATTTTTGAATAGTTTGCTATTCATACTCTTCAACCCGTGACGAGTCGATATCTGATTAACCAACAAATCTATGCCCATACGCACTTTGTTGGTTAACACGAGGCGACCGCTGATGTCCTACGAACCACCGACGCCGCCGGCGGAACTCCCGACAGACCTCGTCAATACGCTCAACGAGTCCTCTTCTGAACAGCTCCAGTACGTTGCCCGCTACGCTGAAGAGCTAGCTGAGCACAAAGCTCGCGAGGCACGTCTCGAAGAGGACTCAGATGAAAGCGAAATCGAAGAACGCCCCAACGATTTGCCGGACGACGTCCCGGCGAAGGCCACGATCACGATCAAGGAGATTAACGACAACCGCTACTACTACTGGCAGTGGCGGGAAGGCGATAAGGTCACGTCAAAATATAAAGGGCCAGTCAATCCGGACGAATGAGAAGGCGAAACGTCCGATTATCGAGGTCCGACACCCCGTGTGCTATTTGATTTTGGTGTACTTAGAGAAGTAGTGACTACACACCCCTCGTCCAGAGTGAAAACAGAGGGGACAAGAACGGGTTTTCGATTAGATTAAGCCGTTAATAGTCGACAGAGCCGTTTTTACGCACGAACAGTAGGACGAGGTTCAGCAGTTGCAGCATAATTTTCCATTTGAGACAGACCACACCCCTGATCACGAGTGTATCCGCTGAGAAGATCTCACCACACACCCCGTGTGCAAAGTGTAAATATGCCATATTCCGACGGCAGAGTGCTACTAAACCGGTTTTGTATATTGAGGTGACTAACAACCCGTGGGATGACACAGACGTACCGGGACCCCGTGTAAGAGATGAATTGAGTAACAGGTCGAGCGAGGACACCCCGTGTGCGAAGTGAAATTCGAACGGCGGACACCAAGAGAGCCGAAGACTGAACCGGTTTTCACTTCGATGACGGGGGGATGGTCGACCCACTGTTTACACTTCGATGACGGGGGGTGTCGGACGTGCGGCTTACACCTCGATGATAGAGATTGGACATATATATCAAGCGACAGATGCGCAGATTCACAAGAGGGCCATCGATTTTGTGTTACACATCGATGACGGGGGGTATCCCACCGGATGTACTTCGGTGCCGGTTCCAACTAATGAGCCGTGAAAACGCCGAATTCAGGCGAATAATTCGATACAGCGGGCGAATAAACATCGACGGTGGTTAACCTTTTTAATCCTCCAGCGTACAGCAGGCATATGGCCGGTAGTGATCAAGAAGGGGCGGACCAATCCACCCTTGATGAAGAAACTAGTTCTACATCGGATGGACAGCAGGTAGAATCCGCCCGTGAGGACGCTGCCGGAGACGCAAGCCAACATCAGGGATCGACCGAAGAGAGCACTCAGCGGTCGATCCGTGATATGCTCGATGATGAGGGAGAGGCATCGGTATTCGTCAACCGGGACCTCGTCGAACCTGACACGATTATCGACGAGGAGCGAATCGTCGGCCGTGACGATCAGCTCGAGTCCGTCGTCTCGTTTCTGAAGCCGACTCTCCAAGGGAATCGGCCGCCGAATATGCTGTTGTACGGTCCCGCAGGGACAGGTAAGTCACTCATCATCGGGGCCGTCACGCAACAGATCATCGAGCTCTGTCAATCCAAAGGCGAACGGTTCGGCGTTGTCGATATCAACTGCCAGCCAATCAATACGCTCGATCAGGCCGTCTATGAACTCGTCCAAACTGTCGCCCAGGATGTTGGGACAGAGGTCGGTGTGCCGGAGACCGGCGTATCGACGAAGCGCAAGTACCGACGGCTGTACGAACTCATCAACGAGTACTACGATTCGGTCATCTTCATTCTCGACGAGATCGACCTCTTAGTCGGCCGGCGCGAAAACGACGAACCCGCATACTCGAAACTGCTCTATCAGCTATCCCGGGCGAGTAACACGAACGAAATCGAAGGCCGCGTGTCCGTCGCAGCGCTGACGAACGATCCAAAGTTTATGGAAGACATCGACGGGCGTGCCGAGAGCTCATTCAATCCACGTGACGTCTACTTCCCTGACTACGACGCGAACCAGCTGCGCGAAATTCTCGAAAATCGACGCGATGCGTTCCGTCAAGATGCTCTCGAGGACGACGTGATTCCGCTCGTGGCGGCGTTCGCTGCACAAAGTCACGGTGACGCACGGAAGGCGATCGACCTATTCCGCGGTGCCGGCGACCTCTCAGACGAACGAGGGGATGAAGTAGTCACGGAGGACCACGTCCGGGAATCACAGGAGGAGATCGACAAGGATCGGTCGCTGAAGCTCGTTGAGGGGCTCACGACACAAAAGAAGATTTCACTCTACGCAACTGCAGCAGTTGCGCATCACTCGAACCGGACGGGAAGCTCAGTCCCAAGTCCGGTTGGATTCAAAGTTTATCAGTGGGTCACGAACGAACTCGATGCGGACCAGATGACTCGTGAGACGTATGTCAAATATGTCAAAGAACTCTCGACGTACGGGTTGATTTCAACATCCCGGAAAAGCCGCGGACGAGGCGGCGGGATGTATATGGAGTTCACATTCACGGGTGATCCTGAAGCGATGATGACTCGGATCGTTGATGATACACGCCTGGAAGGAATAGCCCAGCAGGAAGAACTCCTCAGTTCAGTCGTGAATGCTCAGCTGAAAGAATTTCACGAGGAGTAAGAATCCTGGCGAGCACCTGGTGGAGAACACACCCCCCGTCTTCGATGTGTAATGTCGAGATTGTAGCGGGGGAGAGGTCGAGAGGGTCCTGAACTGGTGGCGGTGAGTCAGCGAACACGGAACAGCCACTTCCGCATCAGATCCTTCTAACCCACTTGAAACGAGATCAAGACACGGTGTCTCGTTACCCCCACCCCCCGTCATCGATGTGTAAACAGCAGGGGTGGAAGGGGGAACTCACGTAGAATAAATCACGAAATCCGGGCTTGACGCCACGAGACGGTTGAAAACAAGAGAAATCGTGTAGGAAGTCGAGAAGTGTGATATGGGCATCCCTGTTCGGTTAGTCGAAGCGTCGCTTCTCCTAACCTTCACATCTAAATACAGTATGGTTCTGGTTGTAACGCACTGCATATAAAACTTCGTCAGACAATATGTATTGCTTACGAGAATATAGATTGCGTCGCTGAGACGCTCTCCTTCGTGTTATTGGTCTTATCGCCGGTTTTCGCCATTCTGTTCTCGTCACCCCCTCCCTCCTCTCATGGTTTTACACATCGATGACGGGGGGAGGGAGTGTGACCGTGATTCTCTATTGAACCATTCGTTGCCCGGTCACTGGAAATCGGTTAGCTCTGGCTCACGTGCCCCTGCGAGTTCTTGTTGTATCTCCGTGCGATCCCACCCAAGCGGTGACAGCACACTCTCGACAGCTCTGACGAGTTGTATCTCGTAGTACGACGCATCGTACGATTCCGTCTCTTCGTGAGCCAACGCGACCCGCTCTCGGGAACTCTTCTCGTCGTCGACGACAATATACTCGATGTCCTGTCCTGGGTGGATGGCGAGGTCCTGCTCTCGAGCCCGCTTCAGCGCCGCCACGTTCTGTGTGTTCTGCGTGTACCCTTCCAGCGGCTTGGAGACACGATTCCGTTCGACGAGCTGCTCGACCGGCACCGTCCCAGCGTGGAGGCGACTGATCGCGTCCTGAAGACAGTCGAGTACGGCGTCCGGAGATCGAGTCGCGTCGAGCCGTTCGAGACAGTCCCGCTGGACGTCCTCGATGAATGGTGGGGTCGAGCGCTGCCGAGCTTCGATACCGCGTATCTTGAAATCGTCGTCGCCGGCGACCTTCCCGAAGTACTTCGTCAACGCGCCAGCGTCGCTCTCGCGCTGCGGCACGAACGCCACCCAGTCGTAGTGAGCCTCGTGTTCGAGGCGGATCTCGACGCGCTCAGTAATCTCCGTCGCGAGCGTCTCGAGGTCCTCGCGGTCATCGTCGTCGATGTCGGGGTCCGGCGTCACCCAGATGGAGTCGACGATGCCGTGGACGACGCGCCAGCCGCCGGCTTCCAGCCGTTGTTTCGCCGTCAGCAGAATCTCGCGAGCGAACGCGTTGATCGCCTCGTGGCACTCGATGCGGCCGAACTTCGCGTTGCTGAACCCTTGATACCCGAAGCAGGCGACGAGGATCCACTTCAACGCTCCCGACCGCCCCTCGAGTTCCGCCAGTCGGTCCTCGTCGGGGTCGTCCCGTCCCTTCTCGCGACGGATGGCCGCCTTGATCTCGTCGCGGGCGTCGATGATCGGCTGCAGTACGTCGACGAGGTAGCCCCGGTCGTCGCAGATCGAGTACCCGAGGCCGGGGACGTCGTCGCGGTCGTTGTGGCAGTCACACCGGATGACGTCCGGCGAGACGTTCCGGGTACAGATGATGTTCGGGTACAACGAGGAGAAGTCGAGTTCGTGGACGTTCTCGTGGAGGCCGACCTCGGGCGCGAAGATGAAGCCGCCACGGTCGGCGTCGTGGAGCGTCCCCATCGGCTTGTAGAACTCGTGGCGCCAGGAGTTCCAGGGGACGAGAACCCCGCGGTCGTGGGCCTCGCAGATCTGGATCGCCGTGAGCACGTTCCCGATCGACGCCCACGCGAGCTCCTGGACGGGCTTTTTCGAGCGCGACACGAGGTCGAGGACGCCGTCGAGGTTCGTCTCCCCGTAGAAGAACGTGTTCGACTCGTCGATGATCGCCCGGCCGGGGACGTTGTACCGCGCCGGCGAGTGACCGACGCGGCCGTAGCTCGAGTACGTCGACCGGCTCGCGAGCTGCTGGTAGTCGACGTCCGGCCACCGACTCAGCGAGAAGCCGTCGACGCCGGCAGCCGTCGCCATCTCGTACAGAGTAGGGACGATCTCACTCGTCGAGCAGACCAGGACGTCCGGATCGTGTGCGTCGAGCGCCCCTTGGACGGCGGTCAGGATATCCGTCGGCGAGCCGGTGACGGTGTCGCCGGCGACGGTCAACTCGCCGTAGACGTCGTTGCTCGTTTCGGTCACCGGAACGCTGAGCCGGAGCGTCGACAACTCGCTTGCCGGCGTCGGATTGACGCCGGTCTCCAGACAGTACCGGAACTCTCGCGAGAAGTCGACGTTGAAACAGGCGAGATCCCCGGAAACAGGCGAGATCCCCGACTGGATAGTCCGACAGCTGACGCACCTGCCGGGCGAGTGGAGTGACGCGGTCGATGTGGGCAACGTCGACCGCGAGAACGGCCTCCTCGTCTCGTCGAAAGCCCGGCCGTCGCGTAACCATCTCGGTCGCGACGACGTCCGGGTGCTGGTCGTACACCGACTGGAGTGTCGTGAGGTCGAGGCCGGCATCAGGGTCGCGAGCGGCGACGTAGAAGCGTGGGGTGTAGTCTTGGCGCTCGGTCGTGACAGCGCCGTCGGCGGTTGCCTCCCACTCCAGGACGCGGCCGTCGTCTAAGATATCGATTGTGAACGGCATTTGGGATTGTCACGTCTCGATTGAACGAAACGGTTCAGTCCTAGATAAGCCGTGGCGTGGTGTTTCCATAATTCAGAGGACGACTTCGAAGACATCGCTACCGGGGTATTTGTCCTATTTGCGTGTCTGTGGTCTTTTCCAAGATGACTTCCGGAATCTCGGGTTAACCAACAGTTCTGGAATAATCGGCTCTGTTGAAATCCTATTATTCAGACATAATATCCGGTGAAACAGCCGGTTGACCGCTAAGAGTTCTATAATCGATTAATGGGCTCTGTTGAAATACTTAAAATTTGATACGTTAGACGTAGGTTCGGTCAGTACAGGCCACTAATACAGCACTTGCCAGTTCACACAGGGCGACTCAAATGAGGATCTAATATGAGTTGAAGCAGTATCTTTATATGGGTGTAAAACCCTCTTTACTGTAAAGAGAGTTTTACACCCATTGATTTCAATGAGTGAAGAAATCACAGCGAAACAGCGAGTCGAGAAACGCGAACAGTACACCAAGTGGATAAACCGGTCGGTCGGGGTCGGCGTCGCGGGGTTCTTGATTGCGACAGCAGTATGGATGTTCACCGACGACCCACTGGTACTCTACGGTGGGCTCGGTGTCTACTGGCTCGGGTGTCTGGGGATGGGAATCGGATACTGGCGTTCTCCGGTGTCATTGAGAGATGAACTTGAACAGCGCATGGAGCGAGAAGCAAGTCGAGCGACGTACACGTTCATCGCAGCTGTCAGTATCATCGGGATTCCGGCAGATGTCGTCCTCAGCACGACCGGTGTATACACTGCTCCCGCTGCTGTCCGGGGAGCAGTCTGGGGATATATGCTCTTAATCTTCATCTTCGGAGCTGCTCACTGGTACGTAAAACGGCAGTACGCATGAGCCCGGAGTACACATGAGAACAGAGCTTACCGCCTACCGCGAACGCGAGGAACTGAGTCAAGGAGAACTCGCAGAAGCTGTCGGCGTGTCACGACAGACAATAAATGCGATTGAACGAGATCGGTACGACCCCTCTCTAGAGTTAGCATTTAAACTGGCCACTTACTTTGACTGTCACATTGAGGATTTATTCAAACCCGACATTGACCGCTCTGAGAGTAATTAATTCGCAGGTCTCATCGACCGGCTGTTTCTGGCGAGAAAATGTCTGAAGAATAGATTTTCAACAAAGCCGAATGATCGTATTTGTTTGTTAAAATGGTTGGTGAAGACACTCCGTGTTCCGATGGACTACAGACCAATATACTGGCCCAAGGATTATTATACTTACCTCCCGTGGGTTAGCATATGATGTCTGAGGAGACGACCCCACCTAACCGAGTACGTCCTGACGGCGGTGCCGAACAACGTGACATAAACGACGTGGTCGAAGAGGAATGGGTTGAGGACACGACGCCCTTCGAACGAGTCTATGGAATCATTCGCCGGACTTACGATCCGACGTCTGCAGCACAGATTGCTGTTCGTGCTCGTGTCTCGCCGACGACCGCACGAAAGCACCTGCGGACGCTCATGGATTCCGGTGAAGTGACGACAGCACAGGACGGCCAGACGACGCTGTACCGCCAGTCAGAAACGGGTATCGTCACCGAGCATGCACAGTCACTACTTGCGGAACGAACACCCGAAGAGATCGCATCTGGCATCGCTGAACTGAAAGCACAGATTCAGGACTGGCGTACCGAATACGACGTTGATTCACCCGAGGAACTCGCTCGGGAACTGGACATCGAAGATACCGACAGCGACCAAGGTGCGCTGCTCAGAGAATGGCAAACCACTCGCCGCAACCTCGCCTTGGCACAAGCGACACTCGCGATTGCTGAGGCAACCCGCACCGGTCATCTCACTGGCACCAATACTGACGACGATGGTAACAGTGACTCATCGATCGTCGTATGACCAGCGACGAGGATGTGGACCCTTCTCACGATAGTCAGCCAGCCGAACAGGCAGAGGTGTTCGGACCGATCGATGCCGGAGCGTTACGAGAAATCCGAGATCTGGTCGTCAATCAAGAGCCGCTGGTTGAGGAGGCTTCACTGGATGATCCCCTGAACCCACAGACGCTTTCGGTTGACCTGTCTGACGGCGTTGGAGCGGCATCAACAGCGCGTATAGATATTCGGTGGAGCTTGGCTGGGAACTACGCTGCGCACTACACGGACACCCAGGGGCGGGATTTTCGATTCGACTGTCATCCGAAACCGGATGCACCGACACGACACTTTCATCCACCACCTGATGCTCCAAGTCGTCCTGTTGAGCCATCTTGTATCACTGTGCGTGAGGCCCCACTGGTCACGCGAGCGGTTCTCCAACGGTGGCGCTACGCCTACACGAACGGAACCTTCGAAGGGCTCAACGACGCAGAAAATCCGCCGTAGACGAGAATGCAGGGAAGACTCCTACACTTCCAACCCGGCTACAACGCATTTCGCAACCTACAATGGTACGCTAAGGACCTACGATGGGTCCCACAGAACGGAACAGACCGACACTCGAGTAGAGAACCCAGTTAGAACGACGCAACAGTTCCTACGAAGCTGATCCTCGAACTCCTTGCTTGAGTCCCAGATACTCCAGTTGGGTTTATACCATGGGCTGACGCATTCATCACCATGCCTGGCGAGGTGTATCGCGTCCAAGAGAACACTGGCAATCCAGTACATCCCTCTATTGAAGAAGTCGTATCCCTCGCGCTTGACCGAGCTGCTGATCCACGGCCATCTGACCACTAAGATAGTCACTTCGATAAGTACGTTCGAGGCGCCGTTGAATACGCCGGTGAAGCCGCCGTCAAGGAGGCTATCCGTCTATCACTCACCAAGGGAGTAACCCATCGAATGGCTGGTCGAGAGGCATTCGCCGACGATGACTACGTCTACGGAATCCACGTCGGTGTCGCCGCAATAGCATATCTCCGCGAGCTCAACAGCGACCCACAGATTGATCCCTGACTAAGCAATCCCCCAGTATGTGGATATAGATCGCAGCAATGGTGAGCGCATCCGGCTGGTGATACACGTCTGCAGCGCTACTCTACTAGTAGACTCATGATGTAGGCATTCACCAGCGTTGTCGTCCCTATTGCACTCCACTCCCTCACCGCAATCAGCGAGAAGAGTAGGGTCGTTCACTCGCGTTCTCAAACGATTGGCTCGAGTGACTTCATCGAGAAATCCGATTTCGAGCAATATCGTTCTGCGAGTTCCATCAGCGCTCTTGTTCGTCGGATATCGGCGACGTTGTGCGTGAGAAGGCGTTCATACGCGCCTTCTTTCCAGGCTGTGACTGCCGTTCCACTATCGTCGAATGGATCGAGGTTGTTCAACCGTGAACCAATCAGTTCGCCATAGACGCCATCCAAGGTATCCTCACTGGTATTGAAGCGTGTCTCGAAGACATCCATCACGTCGACGTATGGCAACGTGCCAAAGGGCCACTCGACCCCGTGCGTACAGAGCCGTGTGCGAAGGAACGGGAGGTCGAATCCTCCGTTCCACCGCTCCCCGTTGTACGCAACGAGCTTTGTATCACGTTGGGTGAGTGTCGATGTGACAAACGCTGCCAGTTCGTGCAGGAGTTCCTGTTCGCTGTCATGGAGTGAGAGCTGTACCGGTGTCTGGAGGGCGTCGTTGAGCCGATCTGCGAGGCCTGTTTGTGGTGTCGTCCCGGTATGGAGAAATACTCGCGACGAGACCGCGGAGTCGAACCCAACTACTGTGAGTTCATCATCGGCCTGAAATCCCGTCGTTTCGATATCGAATGCAATCGTCGTCAACTCCGTCATTCTACACCTCCAGTGGTACCTTCGGCGGGCGATTGCTGCTGTTCGCCCCCGGTTTCCGAAAGCCGTTGCTCAAGCTCTGATAGGCGTTCCTCGTGGTCGTCGAGGCGGGCCTCCTGTTCGAGATCGATGCTGAATAGCGCCGGCAGCAGCGGATTCTGATGGTTCAACAGCCCGCTCGCGTCGGCGTGCTCGCGGGCGTACTCGAACAGCCGGTCGAAGCGCGGCTGGTCGCGACGCCGCAGTGCCCGGCGGAACTCCGCCCAGCGCTCTTCGATGGCTCGCAACGCATCTCGGTAGGTTGGGTTCGTACGCCCCATCGCTATCGGCCTCCTGTCCCGGTTGCGGTCCACGCATCGAGCAAGGGGTCCGCGGTGGCCGCCACCGTCTCACCGTCAGCTGTGACGCCCGTCCCGACGCCCTTCGGGGTCGGCGTTGACGGCGCCGGTGTCGTCGGCTCCACGCCGACCTGCGTGGCGCGTGCCGCGAGCAGCTGCCGCCAGTACGCGAACGTCGTCTGGTAGTACGCGCCGTCGTCGACGGGATAGACGAGCGTCTCGAAGTCCTCCCCGACGACCCGTGGGCCCATCCGGGTTTGCTCACACTCGAGGTGATGGTCGGCGACCGTCGCGACTGGCTCGGTGAATTCGTTTCGTTCGTTTCGCGTAACGAGCACCGGGATGTCGTACCCATCGGCGTAGGTCGCCAACCGGGCAAGGGTGCGGGCTTGGAGGGTTTTCGCGTGGGTTTCGCCGAGGGTACCGTCGGCGCGGTACTGGGTGTCGACCGCCGGCGCGACGATGAGGGCGGGCGTGTGGGGCGACGTGTCCTCGTCACGACCTGGCGCCCCTCAACCGGCCGCCCCGGCATCGGCGGTGGACATCTGGATTGCTTTGTTCACTGCCGTCGAGAGATTACAGACGGCGCCGTAGTGCTGGTAGGCGGTAAATCCGCGTGCCACGTGGATTCGGTTGAGCAACCGTTGACTGGGCGCGATCTGTGCGAGTGTCGTCGTCGTCGCGTGGCCGTTTGCGTCGACCCAGAAGGCGGGCCCGTCGTGCAGGAGGAGATGGTCGAGCACGAGCGACTGCAGGATCGGGACGCCGCGACCACCCTCGACATCGAGCAGCGTGACGCCGTCGTCGAGCTGCGGCAGCAGCATTTCGTCCGTAGCCGGAGCGGCCTGGTCAGCGAGGGACTGATTGCGGTCGGCTCCCCGTGTCGGCTGGTCCACCGCCAATCGATTCGACGTTGAGTGTTCTCCCATACACGACTAGTTGTGTACGTTCGCGATAAGCCGCGGCGTGTCGCTTCCGCGTTTCCGGGAACTCGACTTGGTCTCCTCCAATCGCGGTACAGTCCGCAGTAGTCTCTGTTTTGATCCTGTTTCCGAGAATAGTTCCTGAATCGAGCGTTCTCCGTGTTAACCAACACCGAGCGTATCGACGGCAGAATGTTGGTTAAACCTTCACAACAACAGTCTCGAGCCTAACTGCTCGGTATGTTAATGCTCAACGCCACGTTGGAAGAGGTGCTCTATGAGCTACCCACGAACCCACGTCGACCACCGAAACCCCGATCACCACGAGTCAATGCACCCAAGTCGAAACATCGTGAACGTCCACGTTGTTGCCGGGGAATTTCTCACTTCGCGGTACCACGAGGCGCTTCAAACTGTTCTCCATCCCCTCGCCGAGTCTTTGGACACCAAAGACCAACATGCGCTCAACGACCTTGGCATCGTCCATGCTAATGGTTCCTTGAACGAGCTTTCCCCTATCGTACGCACATACGTCAAACTCGACGAGTATTGGACACGCACCCATCGTACTGCGCTCAACGAACTATTCGCTGATCGACGTGCTCACGTACTGAGTTGCTGTACGCGGTTCCTTTCTGAGTTCCCTCGACACACTCTTGAAGCCGAATCTGGCCGTTCCGGAACTGCGCTGGATACTACCCTTGCTCCACTCCTCGAAAGCGGATTTCTCTCACACACAGATGATGAGAAAACGCCATATTCTGTTGATGAACATCACGCGCTATATCGACCGACTGAACGGCTCTACAACGCACTTCTTGACCAAGCCGCTGTTCTCTGTAATCTTTTGCCCCCGACAGAGCTCTAATCATACGATTCAGAGACTTTCGGCTCTATAGAAATCATCTTGGTCACATACTATCGGCGGTAAAACACCCGGTAGGTGGGCTTGTATCATTCGTCTTTATTTAAGCTTGTCAGTAATATACTTGGTTAGAAATATGCCCGATGGTATTGAATTATACTGATCAACCGAGCCAAACATTGTATCCACTGAAATCAAGCAATAAACCGACTCTAGAAACACGAATTTCTCGCCGTAGCGGGAGTAAATCGGCAGAATTCGAACAGAACTTGAGCCAAGACAGCATTACTGAGAGTATTAACTAAAGGCGAATGCTGTACTGTGCTTACGCGGTTCCTCCCACCCGTGAACGGGTAGGTTTCCGCGCTGCTACCGCTATGAATTCTGGGGCATGAACTGTTGGGAGACTACTAACTTACCCCAACGAAAGCTACGAGTCACCCTATTGTAAGATAAACTATATATTGCGTCAGCAGAAATACTAGTCAAATGAGTGCAGCAGTAAACCGAAGATCAAAAAGTGACGACTTAGTCACAAGAGATGAATTATTTGACATACTTAGCAGCCATCGGCGGCGCTACGCTATCCATGCAATCAAGCAGAATGGGGGCAAAGCAGAACTCTCAGATCTTGCCGAACAGGTCGCAGCGTGGGAAAACGAAAAGCCGCTTGACGAACTCGCCGCAGACGAGCGGCATTGTGTGTATACGTCATTACAACAAACACACTTACCAGCGATGGACCGCGCTGGTGTGGTTGAGTTCGATCGTGGGACCGCTGTTATGACTGACCAGGCAGATGCTCTCGATGTGTACATCGATGTTGTACCAGAGGACTCAATCCCATGGGGAGAATATTACCTTGGGTTGTCCGTAGTATCTATGGGAATTGTCTTAGCAGAGAGTGTCAGTCTGCTGCCGTCAGAAGTTCCAGTCGTGGTGTGGATGGGTCTTGTTGTGATGCTCGTCTTTTGTTCAGCAGTGTATCACACCTGGCAGAGTCGAAAGTACCAAATTGGCACTGAGTCTTCGCCACCAGAAGTAAATCTATGAGCTCAGAATGGAGTCGACGCGGTGCATTAGCACTAATGGGTGGCGGAGCTGGATTATTACTTTTCGATCTGGATGCTTCGAGCATATTCCGCAGCGAGCGTGACACCGATTTAGACACCGCATCTGACCAAGATGCGTTACTTAGCATTGATGAGAAATCAGTAACGAGATTTGGAACTACCGCAGTGAGAGGACTCATCGGTAACCCAGTAACATTCCAAGTGTTGACAAATCGACTCGGTGAAGACGCCAGCATAAGCGCAACGATTACTGGGTTCAAAGACGACGACACCAGCTTTGACCTCATCAAGAACCTCGAACCAGCCACAGCAACCACGGTCAGCGATGGGAGCACCACCACTGTCACTGGGGATGTGAACGATAGCGCCAGTCTCGATGTTACGGAAACAGTCGTACTCAAACTTACAGCTCAAAGTGCGAACCAGTCTGTAACGGCAACTAGAGAGGTCAAGTTCGTAGCTGACCGACGCAGTTCCTACTGGAATTTCGATACCATAGGCGTCTCAGGTGACACGACGGTAAATGACAGGGCAGTTGATGATGATGGAGTCCTCAGTAACGACGGCACCTACACAGGCTTCGTCGACACTTCCGGTAACCGCGCGGATTTCAGCAGGATACGAGATATGTCTCACGTGCTCGAAGCACCGAACAGTAGTGCCTATGACTTCACAAATACCAACGAATTTACATTATCATTATTTGCGTTTGCAAACGGCAACAATATCTTTAATGTCCAAAATACCGATCAGGTGCTTTTCGATAAGACTGGGACCAGTACAGATGGGCTTCGGTTGTTCCTCCGAAGGCGGGCTGATAGCGGAGCCGGAAGTGGAACCGGAGACATATATATTTATTCAGATGGTGAAGAAAGTGAAATCAAACAGTTTAATGAATATGACCCTGACAACGATGGGACATCCAATGCTTGGCATCACATCGTGTGGGTCCACGACAGCGATGCCACTCCTATGAACAGAGTGTACGTGACTGTCGACGATACGGCGTTTAACGGGGAAAACCATCAGGACCCAGCTGGTGATGTGAAGGAATTCACTGACAATACGGTGGGCTTTCCAACTGCGACGAACGCGCCTTTGAGGATCGGTAACGCTGTCGACGGGAATGGCGACCTGTCGTTCAGGTGGGCCAACGCAATAGACGAGCCGAAGGTGTACGATTTCGCGATTAGTAAGGCACAGGTACAGAACTTATTCGACACGAGTAAAGCTGGTAGCGGTGGCGGCGGCGGTAACATCAATCCATAGAGATAATGTTCGGTTGTATATATATGTGGGTGTCTAACAGTGGAAGTACAAGTTGCGTCCTGACCGTACGATAATGATAGCTCAGCCTCCAGTCTCTATTCGCACGCGTATCAATCAATTATTCGTCGTACTTGTTATTGTCTGCGTAGCCTCTGTCGCTGTTGGAGGATATCTAACGTTCGACGCTCATATCGAGGCCCCAGAGACGGTCACCGAGGAACAAACAACGGGAACATGGACTGTAGAGGGCGAATTTGAACACGCAGCAACGGTTAACCGTGACAGTGATCCGTTTTCAGCTGGTGACCGATTAACAAATCGACCGCTTTATTTTACCTCTGTCACTCCGGTGTTAGATGTCACGTACGTGCTTACCCACGAGGCCACTGGTGACAAGCCAGCAAGCGCCACAACGGATTTTTCGCTTGTCATCAGTGCCGTTCAAGAGGCCAACGGTGAGACAGTCACTCATTGGAAGATCAGTGAACCGCTCGAGAATGTTGAGGGAGTTACTGTAGATACCGGTCGTACAAGCGTTGCAACTGTCCAAGTGAACGTTCAAGCAGTACAGAATCGAATTGAGGCTGTTCAGTCGAACTTAGGATCCACACCTGGAGACACACGCGTTGAACTTGTGGCTGATACGGCCATCACCGGGCAGTTGGATGACAACTCGATTGACACTACGCGAACAGATAGACTCCAATTAGAGCCACAAGCCTCTGTGTATACGGTTAGTGCCGCTGTTCAGTCACCGATAACTCGGGAGACAACAACATCAGTAGCTCGAACAGTCCGCCCGTCACCCATCTTTTTGTATGGCGGGCCAATAATTCTTCTAGCTGGGTTTAGTGGTTTACTCATACTCCTTGTGGGACGCAGCAGTGGGTGGCTTGATGTTACTGGAACCGAGCGTGCTCATTACCGGTTTACAATCGCACGAAGCGATCTTGATGGGTGGATTTCGACCGCAGACATCCCACCAGCTGGGAGCCGGCAAATCGCACGAACTGCTACATTAACCGATCTTGTTGACATCGCGATTAACAGCGACCAGCCAGTAATAGAAAACAACGGTGAGTATGCTACTATTGTTGATAACGTCATGTATCTGTACGTCGCACCAGAGACCAGTGCTAATACGACTAAGAAGCATGTCGATGGTGCTGATGGAAGTGGTGATACAACCGCCTCTGATACAGGTGCTAATAATGATACATAGTATTAGTATAGATAAATTTATTATATATGACTCTAATCTCATTCGTAAAAATGTGTGATAAAATGCTCCAGTTTTTCCGCAATAGACGGGGTGCCTCGGCAGTAGTTGGAACGGTAATTATGGTCGGAGTGGTCTTTATACTAGTATTGACGATTGGAGTATTTGCACTCTCTCTCGGCGACAGTATTCAGTCAAGCCCACCAGTGGCTAGCCTTAGCGCAGAGCAAGTAGAAAAAGAAGTATTCGCGAATGGCGGAAGTGAGGCCTATTTTTATGCTCTCGAAATTACGCATCTAGGTGGTGACTCAATTCCAAACGGGCAATTGTCTGTCCAAATTAATGGGAAACAGGCGTGGGGTGTGGTTAATGACTCAGAGGCTGCTGGATACTGGGTCAGTGATAGGAACTACGCACACAGACCGTCGCCACTACTGGTGGAAAACGGGTCATCGTTCCGGACGGGCCAATCCATCACGGTCGTACACAAAGACAACTCTGAGATAACAATTAATGAGGGTGATAGCTACCGAGACACTTACAGTATTATCAACGAAAACGGTAATTCGGGTCCCGAAATAAGTGAGTTATACAAAACCGGAACCTACAATGGAGGTCTAGGACCGACATTACAACTTGATGTCGGCGATCGGGTTACAGTAGTTTGGCAATCTAAAAGCGGAGATCAAACAGTGCTGTTGCTCGAAGAAGAGATCAGATCTCTCAGCTGATCCTGAGATATGGTCACCCCTCGCAAAGCGATTCCCATCTACCGCTATGTGAACTACCCCATCCTACCGCTCGCCTGACGGCTCGCGCTTGAGGGTGGAGCTTCCTAATTCAACGACGCGCTTTGCAGATACCGAGGTATCCACAGGGAGCGCAGTCTCCACAGGTGGTAATTCGGAGCGTTCCGCTCCTAACCGCTTTGTGATACCGCGAGAAAGAATGTTCAACGCCGCGTTCGCGTCCCTGTCCGCCTCGAATCCACACGCCGGGCAAGAACGTTCGCGCACCCACAACGGCTTCTCTGTCGAGACGCCGCAGGACACACACTCATTGGTCGTCTCTCTCGGGTTCACGGCGTTGAAGTGCGTTCCTTCGCGTTCGCACTTGTATTCGAGTATCCGCAGGAACGTCCCCCAAGCCGCACCTGCCCGGTCCCGCGAGTTGCCCGGTAGTTCGACCAAGCCCTTCGCGTCCAAGTCCTCAACGGCCACGAGGTTGTATTCTCGGGCGTAGTAGTTCGACAGTTTGTGCAGGAAGTCCCGTCGCTTGCTCTTCAACTCGGCGTGTCGTTCGGCCACGACACGACGCTGTTTCTCCCAATTCGCAGATCCGTGTTCCTTCCGCGAGAGGTCGCGTTGGGCGCGCTCCAACCGCTCGCGCTCGTCGCTTAGGTCGAGTGATTCGACGGCGGTTCCGTCGGTGTCGTGGGCGTACTTGAGAACCCCAACATCGATACCGACGCACGTCTCGGGATTCTCGGGTTTCTCCGGTGGGTTCTCCGGGGTTTCGACGCTGAGGATGGCGTACCACTTCCCGGTCGGTTCTCGATTGACCGTGACGGTCTTAATGTCGGCGTCGTCGGGAAGGTCACGGTGGAAAGTGATGGGTATGTCTCCGAGTTTCGAGAGCCACAGTCGCGTCCGACCGCTCGTGTTCTTGAGCTTGAAGCCGGATTGACTGTAGGTGAAACTGCGGTACTCGCCCGGTGCCTTCCACCTGAGCGTCCCGACGCGGTAGCCGTTCTCTTTGCGACCGCGTAGCGTCGAGAGGTTGTCGTACAGGCGTTGAACGACTTTCTGAAGAACTTTTGAGTGAACGTTTTTCAGGTCGTCCCACCACTTCTTGAGGCTCGGCGGGAGCTTCTGCTCGCGGTATGCCGAGGTGTCGTCTGTTCGGTTGAGTCGGTGGAGGAAGTGGTTGTAGACCTGCCTACAGGTATCGACAGTCCACGCTAACTGGTCTTCGAGGGCGTCGGACGGTCGGAGTCGATACCTGTAGCTGTAGTTCATCTACGAGCGTTCTTCGATGAGTTCGTCGAGTTTACCGCGAACGAACGACGAGAGGTTCAGTCGATCACATCGAGTTAGAGGAAGCGTCTGCTTGGAGAGGGTGTGGAAGAACCCCAAGCAGACAGCAAGATAGAGGAAGAGCACCTGCTTAATTTTGTCGTCAATAGCCTCGACGAAGAGCTTGCGATAGATCTCGGTGAGGACGTCAAGGTCACGACCGAGACATTGTACGAGGTCCTCGCCGGCGCTATCGCCGGCGAGGACCTCGATCAACCACGTTTGCGAAACGACAGACGACTCGCCACACGCCAATACCGTCCGTGGCCATCCCACTGACCAGTTTGAGCTTGACTCCGTTGAGGAAGTTGGAGATATGCTACTTCAACGAGATACGCTTGAGACGCTTCCAGATCGACCGGTGGAGGTCTGCGCAGACCTCCACCTCGATCCCTACTACGGTGATGAAGACGAGACAGAGGCGCTGTACTCCTCGCAGGCAAAACGCGGAACAACGACATTCCACGCGTATGCGACGCTGTACGCGCGGGTGAGAACCAAACGGTACACGCTGGCGGTGCGCCAGCTGGTCGCTGGCGACACCACCAGCGATGTCCTCGCTGAGTTTCTTGAACTGCTCGACGGCCTTGACCTCGGTGTCAAGGCCGTATACCTTGATCGCGGATTCTACAACAGTACCTGCCTCAAACTCCTGTACGCACACAACTACGCCTACGCGATACCGATCATCAAGTGGGGTGAGACGATTCAAGAGGAACTCAGCACAGGGTGGAGCCGCGAGATCGAACACGATCTCGCCGGCGAGGTAACGTTCCCTGTGTTCATCGACTGCGTCTACCAGCAAGGACGATACGACGAACACGGGGTGGCGTGTCACGGCTACGCCGCTGACGCGCCGTTTATCCACACACCGCAAGATGCCCGAGAGCACTACAGCAAGCGCTTCGGCATCGAATCAAGCTACCGATTAGCCAAGCAGAGCCTCGCGTTCACCAGTTCTCAGGACGCTGGGCTGCGGCTGGTGATGTTTGTTGTGAGTCTGTTGCTTCAGAACAGCTGGCGGTATCTCCATTGGAGGTACGTGGCGGCGCCCCGCCGCGGGGGGCGCCGCCTCTGGAGATGGCCGTTCACGGAGTTCTGTGAGATGGTGCTGCGAGCAGCCTGGACAGCGCTTGGTGTGCGCAGGGCTGTCCCAGCGAATCAACCACTCGACGAGCGGTTCTTCCGGTAGCGGTCCACCGCTCACGACCGCGGTCCTTGGGGTACTCCGATTCCAGCACGAACGGCGTCGTCACCTCCACGATGAAAGCCTCACCGTCCTCGAGCCGAGAGTAGTCCAAGTCGTCGAGGTCGACAACCAGCGTGTCCTTCAGCCGCGTGATGCCGTATCCGTAATTCCGTTTGCCCTCGAACTGGAGGCCATCAAGCACATCCTCGCCCAGCGGGAGCGTATCGGGGTCACCGGCATGCAGGTAGACGTTGATGTACCACTTCGTCGTCTGCTGCTGCTTGCGAGCGCCCTCCGGCTTCCCCATAATCGTCTCGTGGGACAGGGCCGGGTGCCCGCTCTGCTGCCGGATGTCGTGCGTGTTCAGCACGTCTCGCGGCCGGGAATCGAGCAGCCAGCGGTGCGCAGGATTCCGCATCAGAAACAGATCATCGTAGGATTCGACGTCTGGGAGGCCGCTTCCGAGATACGGCCGGATGCCGCTCTGCGAGTGCTCTTCGGGGAACGTCCCGAACTGGCCGGGCACGAACATCCCGTGGCTGGCGTGGAGGTGCTGATGGACGTCGTGGGGGATGTGCTGGCCGAGCGCGTGATGAATCGCATTCCCGCTCGCGTAGTACGGGTGGCCGATGTAATCCATCTCCAGCTCCCACTGGACTTGCTGGATGCGCGTCATCGGTCAAACGCCTCCCAGAAGTCCTCGATGTACTGGAGCGCCGTCGACCACGCACCGATCCGACGGAGATTCGCATCCAGAACCATGTCGTACTTGTCGTGCGCCGTGTCCAGCGGGTGTGCCTTCAGGCGGTTCCACACCGATACCCACGACCGCCATGGACGACTCCCCAGCCGGGCCGACGGCTGGTCTTGAGCGTCGACGTCGATCCGCAGGGGAACTCCTCGCCCGCGTAGACCGTCTGGTGAGGCACGATCTCCCAGTCTGGGTCGACAACCAGCCGGAGGTCGCTGAACTCGTGGCCGGCACGGCAGTTGTCGAGCAGCGACGCCACGAGCAGCGTGTGGTACTTCAGGCTCGTGTACGGGTAGTAGATTCTCTCGTTGAACGCCGAGACGATGTCGCTCCCCAGCCACGCCTAATGGATAGTTTCGGGGTCGTCTTCGGTCAGGAGCGACCTCACGGCGCTCTCGACGCTGTTGCGCGCAAACTCCTGCGGGTCGTAGCGACTCTCGCCCTTGATGAGCGACAACCGGCAGAGTGTCTTGTGGTTCCCGACGGTTTGCTCAGGCTTGCCGCTAGGCCGGCTGAGCGCTGACGCATCTCCGTCCGCGCCGTGTGGGACGGTTTGGTTCACGGGCACCCTAGCGAACCCCTCGGAGCGTAGTCGTGCGGCTGGCCGTTTATTTTGTGGGCGTCGTGGCGGTAGACCGCGATCATCTCGTCATCCATCTACGGCCCCTCCTCGATTCGCTCCTCGAGCGCGCCGACGAACGCCGGGCGGTACTCCTCGGCCCACTGGTCGTCCTTCTCGTCCATCGCGTTCGTGTTCCCCTTCCCACGGTCGAAGACGCGCTTTAGTTCGCGCTCTTCGTAGAGCGGGTTGATAAGGTGGCAGTCGATGACTCCCGCACCGAAGTTCCGAGCGCCACCGAGTTGGTACATGAGGTCGGTCTTGTGAGTATCGAGGAAGTCGATACTCTCGGTCAGTAGCCCCAGTAACTCCGGCTTCGTCTCCCGAAAGGAGAGGTTCCAGCAGCCGTCCAGGTTCGCCACGGCGTCGATCTTCGCGTTCCGTAGCGGTTCGCGGTTGTCTTCTCGATTCCGGGAGACGACTTTCCGGTTGAGCCGCCGGTAGTGGCCTTCGGCTTGCCCACGCGTGTAGTATATTTGACTAGATAGGATTGAACTTGATTGGGCGGCGCATTAGCTTACCGGGGACGCCACCAAAGCCGCCGAAGAGGTCAAAGACGACACAGCCGTCGTCTTCCTTTGGGTCGTCGGTACACGCGCACTTCTCGTGGTAGCCGGCGTTGAGATCGCGGTCGTAGACGTCCTCTTTCATGAAGTTCGCGTTGGCTTCAACAAGATGGCAGGCCGTCCCGCCGTACTCTTGGACGGTTTCCTCCATCCCGTGACGGAGCCAGCCCGAAAGCGGGAATGCGGGGATGATGCCGCCGATCTGGTTCTGCGGGTCGTCGTCCTCGTAGTTCCCGTTCGAGGCGTGGTGCCGGTCGGTCATGATGCTGTCTCCGACCACCAGCAGATCGGTGCGGATTCGCACGAAGACGTCACGGTCGATGTCTTCAATCATGGTTTGTGGACTCAGTATGCCCCAATCGCCGCTTCGATCACCTCTACAGAGGGATACGGGACGCTGCTGAGCATGTACTCATGATAGGTCTCACCGTCCTTGATCCGGACGATTCGAGCCGTCACGCGGGCACTATCAAGATTCATCGTCTACCTCCAACGCTTCGAGCTTCTGAAGTACCTCCCGGAGCTCTTCTTTTTCGGCTACGACGTCCGCTCCTTCGGAACTGATAAGAGCATTCCGGGCGGGGATGAGATAGCTATTCCATACCCCAGAAGCCTTCCACTCTACTGTCTCGTGTAGCTCCTCTTCAACTGTCTCAGATTAGTCAGCCTCAGTATTCTCAGACGGAGCCGCGACGCCAACCTCGTAAAGAACACGATAGGTGCGACGACAGGTATCGGGGGCCGTGAGCGCCCCGACCGTGACCCACCCGACCGTTCGAGACTATCAAGCCGATGGTCGGATGGGAGTGTCCGACTAACCCACGGGAAGCCTCGGGGCGTGACCCCGAGGCAGTTCACCCCGAATCAACATCTGTGGAGACTTCGCTCTCTGTGAATACGTCTGTGTTCGTAAAGCGTGGCGTGGAAACAAGTATCCCACCCTCACGGAGCGAGTGGCGTCAGCCGTGAGCAAGCAGGGCATAGTTCACTTGTCGTCAGAAAATCGTATTTCGAAGCGAGCACCGCCACTCTGACTATCAGAGATATCAATGGTCCAATTGTGGCGCTCCACGACTCTCTTAACAACTATAAGACCGATCCCCGTTCCTTCTTCCTTTGATGTAAACCCGTATTCCCATACTTGATCACGTATATTTTCCGGAACTCCATCACCATTGTCCTCTATATAGAATCCACCGTCATTTAGTGACCCAACATCTATTATTGCGTCCCCACCAGCATGGACAACAGCGTTACGGAAGATATTTTCAAACATTTGGTATATCTGCGACTTATAGCCACTCACTACTGGCATGTTGTCATCAATATTCACTACCGCATTAGCAGTATCAGACACTCCCCAAGCCTGAGCCGCTGCTACTGAAAGTTCAACCTGTTGTGTATCCATTTCTGCCGATTCAAGACGCGCAAGCCTTTCCATATCATCAACGATCTGGCTAACACGATTTATTGATGCCACTATCCTATCGGAGTATTGGATAATATTATCTTGCTTAATACCCAGTTCAATATTTGTTTGAGCGACAGAAAGCGGACTTCGTATGTCGTGAGTAAGTATACTTGAAAATCGTTGAAGCTGTTTATTTTTACTCTCAATCTTATTTTTTTTCTCAATAATCTCTGTTAAATCCCGAAACACAGTGACATACGCATGATCCTCATCTCTCGAGTCAGTAACTAATGTACTACTGATAGCAAAATATTGAATAGCTTCCTCTGTATCGATCTTACACTTTACCCTGTCATCTTGATCTTTTATTGATTGATAAATTGGTTCCTGGAACATTTCAAATGCTGATTCAACAAGCTGGCCTTTGAGATCAGTCTGCCTGCCAGCGAATTCTTTTGCTTTTTTATTGTAATCTGTAATCCGATAGGTATTATCGAGGATAATTATTGGATCATCTACTAGATTAATAGCCTTATTTTTGCTGATGGGGACGAAATCTAGTGCTCCGTACCGACGGATTGCGATTGCTAATCCGATAGCAGTGATACTTAATGAAAAGTCTACAGGGTTCCACACCGGTGAGACGACCTCAGCTACCAGTAACACAGCTGCTCCTACTGGAGTTAAAATACTGAAAAGTAGTATACCTGCCTGGACACGAGTCTCACGTTTGTCCCTCACGCGATGATATCTTATTATTATTAGCAAGCTCCACAATACAACGGAGATCATAGCACATGTATAAAATATGAATGCCGGCTTTATTTCCCGCTCAAGGGATACAAAAGTATCAAACTGGTAGAAGCCAATGCTATAAGTGCCAACCTTTTTAATACCTTGCGCTTCATAAAAAAATTCTGGGTAAAAGAAGAGCAGAGTTATAAGGGAAAAAGTATGTATAATGAAAATAGTTGTTACATGCCAAACGTATTTTTCTCTGTGGCTATATGATAACGCAATCGCAAGAGTTGCATAAGAAATAGTTGGTACTGAAATAGCATTTACAAAGTTTTTTCCTACTAATTTTAATTGCTTATCGGTAGCTGCTTCAACAAATAAATTTGTTAATTGCCATGAAATGATACCTGACAGTAAAATCAAAAATGACAGAATAGTTATTTTTCTTTTCTGTTGTATGTATTCTTTGGCGATATATAAAAAGACGAGAGTTGAAACAAAAGATGTAATCGCAAATGGAACCATCGACGGAGTCAGCTGGAACGCGTACATAATTACTAGATGTAATTATTCTTTCTGACTAGATGTACTACTTCTTGCGTATACGTCTCTGTCCCAGAAATAAATAAAAATCTATGATGTTTCGTTATCATTTTATACTACAGGGCTCCCTTGAAATTCTTAGAGACCCTCGATGCGGCGAGAGCCACGCGTAGCTGGCGCGACAGTGGCTCTCGCAGGTGTTCAAGTGAACGTCTCCATCAACGCACTCACTGTAACTGTGGACGACGCATTTACACATGAATGCGTTGTCCTCCCCAAATTTTTCATACGCCCGAAAGCCGTCAGTACAGACAGTTAACGACTCCTGCTAGCGGTCAGCCAGCAGGAGTCGAATCCGTGGTTCGGTCGTGATTTTCGTCGGGACCACGTACCGCTCACCGCTGCCACGATTTACAAATAAGCAAGGCGAGTGCCTCGAGGCTTGATTCTGAGGCAGTTCATCCAAGAGCGTCGGTAATAACTACTTTAGCGTACGCCCGCGTTAGCTGATATATCCATGACTGAGGCGTCAGAGATTTCTGTTCTTCACGTTGACAACGATCCCGTCTTGACGGATCTGACGGCCGAGATGCTCTCAGAACACGAGGCTCAGTTCACCGTCGAGACGGCGATAGGCGCCAGTGAGGGACGAGACCAACTTGCCGCACATAGCTTCGACTGTATCGTGAGCGACTACGAGATGCCCGGCAAGAACGGCGTCGAGTTCCTCGAAACCATACGGGAAAAGTATCCTAACCTGCCGTTTATATTGTATACTGGCAAAGGGAGTGAAGCAGTTGCGAGCGACGCAATCGCTGCTGGTGTGACAGACTACCTACAAAAAGAATCCGGGACGAGCCAGTATATCGTCCTCGCCAATAAAATTCGCAACGCTGTCGAGAGATACCGTCAACAGGAGCGTGCCCAGGCGACTCGCGATCGCTTGCGCCAGATTATCGATTTGCTTCCACAACTCGTCTTTGTCAAAGACGAGGCCGGCAAGTTCCTCCTGGCAAACGAGGCCACTGCCGATGTGTACGGGACCACCGTCGGCAATCTTGAGGGAGCCACAGATGCCGACTTCGCCGACTCCAAGGCCGAAATTGAACAGTTCCGTGCCGATGATCAGGCCGTCATTGAATCCGGCAAGCCCAAGTACATTCCCGAGGAGTCGCTGACGACCGCAGACGGTGAAACACGGCTCTTAGACACGACGAAGATCCCCTACGACCCGGTTGAGACAGACGGTGACGCTGTGCTCGGTGTCTCGATGGATATTACCGAGCGTAAAGAGCGGGAGGCTATGCTCCAGCAGTACCAGTATGCGTATGAATCAGCCCTCAGCGGGATTGCACAAGTAGATCTTGACGGCGAATTAACCGATGTGAACCCTGCATTTCTCGATATGTGGGGGTACGATGATGAAGACGATGTGATCGGACGTTCAGCGATAGATCTGTGGGAGGATCCTGAGCAAGCACGGTCTGTGCTGGAGACGGTCAAAGAACAGGAACGTTGGGAAGGCGAACTCGAAGCCGTCCGGGCAGATGGGTCAACGTTCTACGCCAGAGGGGTGAACAGCCACCTGACAGACAGCGACGGTACCCCGATCGGTGTGGTGTCATCCTTTTTTGATATTACTGAGCGTAGGGAGCAAGAGCGGGACATTCAGAAACTCACAGAGCGACTTGACCTTGCTGTCGGGGGTGCCAATCTGGGGATTTGGGACTGGAATATGACTACAGATGAGGTGGAGTTCAACGAGCAGTGGGCTGAAATGCTCGGTTACTCTCTCGACGAGATTGAGCCGCGTCTTGAGGCATGGGAAACACGCGTACATCCCGACGACCTCGACGGCGTCGAGGAGGCCCTTGAGAGACACATCTCAGGCGCGGCCGAGTACTACGACACGGAGCACCGAATGCAGACTGCCGACGGCGACTACGTGTGGATCCGAGACATCGGGCAGGTCGTCGAACGAGGCGAAGACGGCGAGCCGGCTCGGGCCGTCGGCATCCACCTCGATATCGACGACCGCAAGACGTACGAACAACAACTGAAAGAAGAGCGGGATATGTTCACGCAAGGGCCCGCAGTCGTCTTCAAGTGGCGAGAAGCGGAGGGATGGCCTGTCGAGTACGTCTCGGAGAACGTCGAGGACGTACTCGGATACACGGCCGAACAGTTCCAGTCGGGAGCCGTAGCCTACGCGGACGTCATCCACGACCAGGACCGCGAGCGGGTATTTGAGGAAGTCGCCGAACACAGCGACGGGGAGACCGACCAGTTCAGTCACGAACCGTATCGGATTGTTACCCCTGACGGAACCGTTCGATGGGTACTCGATCACACGAAAAACATCCGGAATGACGGTGAGATCACCCATCGGTTGGGATACCTCGTCGACATCACCGAGCGCAAAGAACGAGAACAGGAGCTCCGTCGGACGAACACCATCCTCCGAACGATAGTCGAAAACCTGCCGATGGGCGTGCTCGTCGAAGATGCTGAACGCGACATACTCATGGCAAATGACCTGTTGGGAGAGACGTTTGGCAGACCGATCGGCGGTGATGAACTCACTGGGCGTGACTGCGCCGCGACGGCTGAAGAACTCAAGAACCTGTTCGCCGATCCTGCGGGATTTATCGAAGGGGTTACTGAACGGATCGAACGGCGAGAGCCGGTCAAAAACGAGGAACTCCCGCTGGCAGACGGTCGTGTGCTCGAACGCGATTACGTGCCGTACACCCTGACCGAGGGGAAGGCACACCTGTGGCTGTATCGTGATGTAACAGAACGCAAGCAGCGAAAGCAGGAACTTGATCGGAGCCGCCAGTTCCTGCGAGATACACAAGAAGTCGCACATATCGGTGGATGGGAGTATAACGTGCAGTCTGAGTCGCTGCGGTGGTCGGACGAAGTGTATCGGATCCACGGACTGTCACCGGATGCTGATGTGAGAATTGAAGACGCCATCGAGTTCTATCATTCCGACGATAGAGACACGATTCGGGAGGCTGTCGACCGTCTAACATCCGATGGCGAACCGTATGACGTGGAATTGCGGATCGTCACAGTCGACGACGACGTGCGCTGGGTTCGCGCGCTCGGAGAGCCGGCATATGAGGATGATGAACTCATCGCCGTTCAAGGGACGTTTCAAGACATCACCGAGCGCAAGGAGCGCGAGCAGGAGCTTCGAATGGTCCGCGAACGGTTCGAGCGGTTCGCGAGCAACGTTGAGGACGCGTTTTTCCTGTTGCCGACCGACTACTCCGAAACCGAGTACGTGAATCCGGCAGTGGAAACGATCTACGGGATCACCCCGGAAGAGGCATACGACGACCCGACGGCATGGCTCCGACACGTCCATCCCGACGACAAGGACGAGTTACTTGCGGAGATGGAAGCCCAGCAGGACGAAACGTCCGACTGGCCACGCGAACAAGAGTTCCGTATCGACCATCCCGACCGTGGTGTGCGGTGGGTGCAGGCACGCCTCGATGCGATTACTGACGAGAACGGCGACCCGTCGCAGCTCGCCGGTGTTTCAACCGACATTACCGACCGCAAACAGCGTGAAGAGTCGCTCAATGCGCTCTTGGAGATCACACGGGAGTTGATGAATGCACAGAGCAAGCAGGCGGTTGCCGAGCAAGCAATCGACGCCGCCCGGAGCGTGTTGGACCAGCCAATCAGCGGGCTCTGGCTTTGGGACTCGGACGAGGAGGTACTCCAACCTGTCGCGACGACCGCCAAAGCGGCAGAGGTGGTGGGCGCGCCACCGACCTACTCCGCCGGTGAGAGTCTCTCGTGGGAAGCGTTCGCCGCCAACGAGCTTCGAGTGTACGACGACGTTCGGGCTCACCCCGAGCGATTTAGTACCGAGACACCGATACGGAGTGAGATTATCATTCCGCTTGGCGAGTACGGTGTAATAAATATGGGCTCGGCGGAGCCAGCGGACTTCTCTAAAATCGATGCTTCGATAGCTCGTATCTTTGGCAAGACCGTCGAGATGGCTCTGGATCGTGCCGAACGAGAACAGCGACTCCTAGATCAGCGGTCGCGTCTCCAACAACAAAATGACCGCCTCAACGAGTTCACCAGCGTGGTTAGCCACGACCTCCGGAACCCGCTGAACGTTGCCACCGGGCGGCTCGAACTGGTAACCGAGGAGTGTGATAGCGACCACCTCGACAGCCTTCGACGGTCGCTCGACAGGATGGAGACGCTGATCGACGATTTGCTTACACTAGCCCAGGAGGGCAAAGAGATGACCGACACGCAGCCGGTCGACCTCTCCACGGTGGTCAACGGCTGCTGGGAGAACGTTGAGACGAATCAGGCAAAATTAATAACCGATATCGATCAAAATGTTTGCGCCGACAAGAGTCGCCTCAAGCAGGTCTTCGAGAACCTGTTTCGGAACAGTGTGGAACACGGCAGGGCAGATGTGACTGTGACAGTTGGGAGACTAGATGACGGGTTCTACATCGAGGATGATGGCCCGGGAATCCCATCGGACGAGCGCGACGCCGTCTTCGAAGCCGGGTACTCGCGGTCGACGGACGGAACCGGGTTCGGACTGAGTATCGTCAAGCAGATTATCAATGCCCACGACTGGCAGATTCGTATTGCAGACGGAACCAGCGGCGGAGCGCGCTTCGAGATCACGAGTGTTGAGTTCGTAACTGTATAGGGCTCTCCGTCCGGCGCGGATTCAGTCGAAAGCGAATAAACGCACCCTCAGCCGTGCTCGGTTCCTACTGAGAATCATCGGACAGACTATCGCGATCGCAGTCTACATTTTGCCTCTTCGAATCGATACCATCTGAGTAGTCAGACATTAGGGAGCTTTTTTTACCAGACGCTTCATATTGGAACCGATATCAAGCGAGGGCGGCCTGCCGTCCACTCGACAACACACGAATCCTCACCACTTGTCTCCGCTGTTCGGCATCATCGACCGTCAGTTGGACCGGGGACGCAGCGATATCCGCTATTGCGGTACCGAGCAGCGACATCGTGAGGTCGCTCCTCTCGTCTCCGGGAACAGACCCGGAGTACGTCAACCGGATACCGAAGACAGACTCTGAGTGCTGTCCAGCCGTGCGGGCCTCCGTTTCCCACTCGGTAACGAGACCAATTCGTCGACAGATCGTGAGCGCCTCCTCGATCGCCGTGCTCGCCTCCCCCGACGGGAGTTCCGCATCCGTCTGGTCTAGAAGTGCCCATCCGATGGTGGGCACCGAGACACCGGCTATCTCATCATCGTGGAACGCTCCCGCAGGGAGGGGAGCAGCCGGGGGAGCGGCGCTCAGCCCGGTCGAAGCGTGCCAGCGCCGGACCGTGCCTCCCTCGGTCGGCACGTACCATCCATCGCTGTCGAGATGGAGTTCGCGTTCGATGTCGGCTACCAGGTCGGCCTGGGCAGTCATCGCTGCTGCAGACAGCGAGTATCCCGAGTCACGCATCGCATAATCGAAGACAACGAACAGCAGACAGACCGCGGCGACGGCAAGCAAGAGCGTCCGCTGTCCTGTAAGCACCAGGGAGGCAAGCAGTGAAAGCATCGTCAGGAGGCCAAGAGCCAGCTGGAGGCTGGACGCCCGAGCAAGCAGACGCTCCAGACGAGACGCCACCGTTCGGGCTTCTACGTCGGGGCTCATATCGGCACCGTGTACCAGTAGGCGGCAATCCCTGCAGCCAGTAGTATCGCGAGGATGACGACGGCAGCTGGCCAGACGGTGCCCGTAGTCAGCACGACGAACAGTATCGGGAATACGATACTGACCACACCAACCAGCAGGTAGCGGTGGGTCCGAGAGAAGCCGCCCCCCGAAGGTAACACCAGCGGCGAGAGGACGACAACGATACCTGCAATCAAAGTGAGTGCCGACGGACGGGAGCCACCCAGCAGTATCACCGTACCGGTCAGGATACCGACCAGCACCGGCGTCGAGACCTGCCGATCACCGACCAGTAGCACGACACCGATCAGAAGGCCATCGATGCCGAACCCGGAGAGTGCAACACCGGTTACGAGCGCTACGCTCAGCGTGTACGGCGATAGCCGTGTGAGTCTGTGACGCTGCTGGTGCGTTTCACCCATAGGTATCAGCCCCTGAGTTGACGGGCCAGTGCGTACTCCGGTCGGTGCTGACTGCCGCTCCGAACGGCGCCACGCCGGTACAGTTGACGCTCGGTGATGGAGACACCTGTTTCAGCCGAAAGGGTGGCGGCGAGCGACTCGCTCGCATCGCTCTGCTTGGGAGGAGACAGCAGGTGCACGTCGATACGCCCACGGCTTGCTACTGATCGAACTCCAGCGATCGTACGGGCTGTCGTTCTGGAGCCGGTGATGAGTGAGATGTACGTGGTGCCACCGGTCTGTCGGTGCGCTCGTTGTAGCGCCGTCAACAATGAGTTATCTGCCACACCTGCATGACGTCGGAACGCGGTGACCGTCTTGCCGACCTGCGTTGTCTGCCGAAGCGGGCGACCTTGAGGATCGTTGACCTCCCTGCCAGACAGAGCCGTAGCAGTCTCGGACACGTCTTCGACAGTGCGATTAACGTGTTCGATCTCTGCCTCCGGGGTCTGATGTTCGTGAGGGCGGAATACCAGCTCTCCGGACGGGGAGACAATGGCGACAGTTGCTCGGTAGGCACCATCGTCTTGATTGAGTCGTTCACGACAGACGCTTACCGCGGCATTCCAAGTCGACTCTGACAGACTGCGGAGGTCAAGCATAATCACCTGTAGCATAGACTGCTGACGCGCCCACTCTCGGACGTGGAGTTCGTCCTGCCGCGCGGTGGCCTTCCAGTCGATGTGTGAGAGCGGGTCACCAGCGACGTACTCCCTGAGGCCGTCGTATTCGACCCCCGATATACTCGATTCCGATTCGGAACGATACTGCTCGGGAGACGTGACGCCGCTGTGGTCCTCCCTGCTCGTGGCATACAGTTCCTCCAGTGGCACGTCGGCATCAACGACGGTGAGCTCGGCCACGTAGGTGTGTCCCGGACTGCTAACGGAGCTCGTGAGCGTAATCTTGACTCGGTCGTCTTGTGGTGCGACGGGTACCGAAAGTGTCTGCGGGGATGGTCCATCGAACGAGTCAGCATTCGTCGCTGTCCGCCCGGTGAGGCTGATGTGATCTACATCTATGGAGTCCGATACGGAAGCGAGAGAGACACGGACGGCTGAGTCTGGGGGGGAGTCTCGAGACCCCGGAGTCACAGTGACCTCGGTACGCTCAGTAAACTCGCGCAACTGCAGAGTGACGGTGTAGAATTCGCCGAGCAGAAACAGCCCGAGCGCTCCCCCAAGCGCGAGGACGAATCCGTTGTTCGAGATGACACTCAACAGGAACGCACCGCCCATCGCCCCCAAGAGAAGATACCCGCGTCGAGAAACGCGCAACACCAACTTCGAGGGATACGCCGAAAGCACCACGTGATTCGTCATTGGGAGTCACCATTAGCCGGCGACTGGACGGTCACTAACAGCCGCGTCTCACGGTACGGACTGGGAAGCTCCTCGAAGTTGTCCGTCGATACCATCGGTTCTGCCCGATACAGGCGGTAGGTGAATCGCACCTCACCGGGTGTCTTCGGGGCGACGAACGTCGTCCGAAGCCGCTTCGTCTCACCGTCCGCAAGTTCGATCGGCTCTATCCCCAGGATCACCCCCGCACCGTTCGCCTGCTCGCGCGTTACGACGAGGGTGTACGCTTGTGTCGTGTCCTCCTCGTTGCGCACCGTCGCCACGACAGTGGCAGACGTCCCTGGAGTGAGCGTCTCTGGATAGTCGTCGGCGGTGAGTCGCCCCTGCTCTGTCTCCGACAGCAGACTCAGTTCCGTGTAGGTTTGCTCTGGCGCCGGTGCCGCCAGTAGAGCAATAAACAGTATCGTTACCACGCCGACCAGCGCCCACTGCTGCCGGGAATCCCGATTGAGAGCGGTCGAAAGTGTCGGTCTCGGCAGACGGTCGGTAACCCGTCGCTTCGGAGTCCATCCGCCGTCAGCCGTCGGCTTCGGCGCTCGCTGGCCTGTGCCGAGGGCCTGGAGTAACGAGGCGCCGAGGAGCGCACCGGTCAGTAACACCAACGCCGTGAGCAGCCGACCAAACGTGATCCGCCCCGTGAGCTCGTTGATCATCAGCGCGACCAGGGCGACGATAGCCGGTGACGTACCGATGGACGCTGCGAGACGCGTCCGGGGCGAAAGGCTCTCGTCGCCGGTCGACTGGAACAGCACCGTCTGGAGTGCGTAGCCGGGAAGCAAGAACACCAGCAGTGTCGCCGCAACGAGGCGGACCGACGATCCAGATAAATACGGCTGGAATGTCACCGCCGCCGCGAGACTCAGCAGCACCAGGCCACCGGCCTGCACGTATGTCAGCGCACGAGTCCCGCTCACCTCACTCACCACCGTCAGTAGCGAGCGATTCGTCGGGTGTCGGTGTCGATGGCGTCGTGGGGAGCGTCGTCGCGTCTAAGACCCCTTCGAGTAAGTGCCGTGCCGCCTCGGTGTCACCTTTTGTGGCCTGTTCGACGGTGATCCGGTGACAGAGTGCGTCGATAGCCACCTGCTCGACATCCTCGGGGAGGACGTACGACCGCCGCTCGATTGCGGCCCGTGCCTTGGCGGCTCGCTGGACGCCGATGAGCGCACGCGGCGACGGTGCCGCAGTGACGCGGCTGTCCGTCTCGAGTGACCGTAAGAGCGCGACGAGATACTGCTTGATCGGGGCAGAGACGTGAATCGCATCGACGAGTCGTTGTGCGCTGCGCACTGCCGCCGGCGTCAACGGGTACTCTGATGCCTGGTGACGGCGACTTCCCTCAGCCCGCTCACGCTGGTCGGCAGTGGTTAGAATATCCACCAGCGCGTCGTCACTGCTCGGCGCCGAGACGGTGAGATGGAACATAAACCGGTCGAGTTCCGACTCGGGTAGTGGATACGTTCCTGCCATCTCGCGTGGATTCTGTGTTGCTACTAGAAAAAACGGAGTCGGGAGCGAACGTGTCTCGCCGTCGGTTGAGACGTGTCTTTCTTCCATCGCTTCAAGAAGGGCTGCCTGTGCCTTCGGCATCGCCCGGTTAATCTCGTCAGCAATGACGGCGTTGCTGAACACGGGTCCACGGCGGAACTCGAACGCCCCCGCCTGCTCGTTGTAGAGTTGCGTGCCAGTGATGTCTGCAGGCAGGATATCCGGTGTGAGCTGAATACGGTTGGCCGGGAGTCCGGCCGCGGTTGCAACTCGCGTGGCGATGGTGGTCTTTGCAATACCGGGTGCCCCTTCGAGTAGCACGTGTCCGCCAGCGAGAAGCGCCGTCGTTAGCTGCGTGACGACCGCCTCCTGTCCCACGACTGCCTCACCGACAGCCTGTTGAAGCCGCTCGTGGAGCGTCGCCGGTGCGAGGACAGACGAGGCGGTCGAAGTGGAGGTATCGTCGGACATCGGGTAAGGGCACTCCCTTCTACATCGTTCGTAAGGGTGTACCCCGCGTCACCCACGAGTAGACGCGTGGAGTTACCTCAAGGTGAACACGAGTCCCTCCCTGTCCGAGGAGTCGCCGCCTCGGTGGGACAGCCAGATGCCGAGCCAGATGGCTACCATCCCTCCACTCAAGAACACCGGGAGTCCGAGCAGCGTCCCGCGGGGTGTGTTCAGACCGAGGCGAAGTTGCGTGACAGGTGGAAAGCCGGTCGTCTGCGGGTAGACGAGAATCGCGCTGTCCTCGGTCAATGCGCGAGCTAGTTGTCGGTTGCCTTCGACCTGCCACTGGCCGTTGGTGAGCAGGCTCGCATCGCCCACGACGATTACCTCCCCTGCTCCAACCGGCTCCGCGACCGCGACCGGGTAACTCCCCCGTGGTTCGGCCGCCCCGAGTTGCCCGTCGCCGTTGAGGTCACGCCCGGCCGGGGCCGACCACGCGAGAACCCGTCTCGTCATGCCGTCACTAAACTCGGTGACGCCGAGCGGCTTCGCAGCGTTGACTTGGACACTGGTGAACCCGAGAACGTCGTCACCCCCATCCGCTACGACAAACTGTGTGGGACTCGCTGATTCTTGCTCGGTCGTGAGGAGATAGCCAGCCGCGATTCGCGTTTCCACGTCCAGTGCCGCGAGCAACTGGTTCGACCGCTCGTCCTCGGTGAGTATCACGACTCGTCCTCCGCTATCGAGATGACGGGTGAGCGCAGCCACATCGGCGGTCGTCACGTCGCCACCGCCTCCGGCTATGATTACCGTTTCCGGCGTCGCCTCGCCGTCTATACTGGTGTAGGATAGTACGACGCCCTCACGGCTAGCATCGACGAGCCGACTCGTTCCTGCGTCACCGTGGTTGTACGGATCGAGCGGTGCATCCGTCGCGGTCAGTGTTCCGACGAGTAACATGAGCACGACGATGGCGAGTCCGACGACGAGCAGTGCAACCCGCCGCTCGGTTCTGTACCGACTCATCCGAGTACTCCGGACTCTCGGACGAGTCGCACTACCTCACTCGCCAACACGAGGGCGACAACGATACCTGCGCCCTGTATCACGCGCCGGACGCGCCGTCCCCACCCGCTCGCTGTTTCCGTCGGGAGCTGGAGTTCCGCCACTACTGCACTCAGCACGTACACCACGAGGAGATACGCCGGGAGAGACTCGACGCCCACCGCAGCTAGCGCGAGCAGTGCGCACCCGGACACGAGGAACTGAGCGAACAGAAACGACTCCTGTGACCTCGTGTAGCCGTCCGGGCTCCGTCCTCGATTCAGCATCTACCAGCAGTGACATCGCACTCAATTGCAACGAGTAGGTATTCTCGAGGTAACACGCACGGATATGATTGAGCCAACTCCTTGGCTACTAATACTCCTCTTCATCAAAGTCTATGAACAGGTCGCAACGTCGACTCCCCGATGTCGGTGGCTTCCTTCGCGAGACGGCTACCACGGTTCATCGGGAGGGAGTGGCCGGACTCTCAGTGCCAGCCCGTGCAGTGTACCACAAACTCCTCCAGCAGGGGTCTCGAATCACCCCTCCCGGTCGCTCGATATACGAGGCAGACTGGGACGTACTCGTCGTCCTCGATGCCTGTCGGTACGACCTCTTCGCCGCCGCCGTATCGTCACCCGACACAGACTTTGCGTTCGTCGACCGTGGCTCACTCACGGCAACCCGCTCGGTAGAGAGTGCGACTCGCCTCTGGATGCGCCGCACGTTCGGCCCCGGGGTCGAGGGGGTCGAACAGACTCACTACGTCGTCGGGAGCCCGTGGTCGTCACTGCAACTCGATGAGTCGTGGTTCGCATCGCTCGACCCCGTTTGGCAGGACGCGTGGGACGACGACCACGGGACGCTCCTGCCCGAAACAGTGACAGATCGGGCACTCGCTGCCACCCACGAGGTGGACTTCGACGCCGGAGAGCGGCTCCTCGTCCACTATATGCAGCCACACTGTCCGTTCATCGACAGTCCGGACATCGCGACGCCGAAGGCGGCCGACGGCTTCACCGATGCGGCCGAGCGTGACGTCTGGACGCGGTTACAGGCAGGCGAGGTGAGCCTCGATGAAGTCCGGGGAGGCTACCGGGCCAACCTCGACCTCGCGCTGGTCGAGATTGAGCGACTCCTGCACGGCATCGACAGCGAGCGGGTGATCATCACCTCCGACCACGGCAATGCAACCGGGGAGTACGGCCTGTACGGTCACCCCGAGTCGATGCCGTTTGACTGCCTGCGAGAGGTTCCGTGGTTCGAGACGACCGCCATCGACACGGGAGAACGCCCATCGAGCGGGCGTGTGCGCTCGGACCCCACGTCGGAGGAGCCGACCGATGATGACATCGAGGTTCGGCTGCGGGCACTCGGTTACCGGTGACACACGATGAGTGAAGTCCAGCCCCACACCGACGCGGCGACGTTCGACGGCCAACACATCTGCTTCATTACCAACCTATATCCACCGGAGACGATTGGTGGGGCCGAAACCTCCGTCCGAACGGTAGCAGAAGCACTCGTCGAACGGGACTACGAGGTGTCGATCATCACGACAGCTACCAGCAACGATGCTCGGGCCGGCGATGGGTCGTTCTGTGAGCGACAGAACGGCGTCTCCGTCCACCGGTTCACGCCATGGAACCTCTACACGCCGTTCGAGTATCGCGAGCAACCCGGCTGGAAGAAGCCGTTGATGCACCTGATCGACCTCTGGAACCCACAGGCCAGCCGGACAGTGAACCGCCTGCTCGGTGACCTCGCGCCCGATATCGTCCACATCCACAACTTCGGTGGGCTCTCACCAGCCGTGTTCAGCGCAGCGGCCGCTCACGCCCCCGTTGTCCAGACGCTCCACGACTACCGTCTGCTCCACGTCGATCCTGGGATGTTCGTGGGTGGCGCACAGCGAGAACTCAACGTATTGATGCGCCCGTTCCGGGCGTACAACCGTCGGACTGTCGAACCCTATCTCGATCGGGTGTTGGCGCCTTCTCAGTTTATGATCGACCGACACGAGGAGGCGGGGTTCTTTGAGAACACCCCGACGGCCGTGCTTCGCCTCGGGGTGCCCCGTGACGACCGTACGACGCCCGGAGCCGTGGCCGACCCACCGCGGATTCTCTTCGTCGGCCAACTCGCTCGCCCCAAAGGCGTGGATGTGCTGCTTGATGCGCTGGCACATCTCGACTCGGACATCCGGGTGGACATCGTGGGGCGTGGAGAGGCCAGAGAGCAACTCGAAGCACAGGCAGCCGGGGACGAGCGGGTGACGTTCCACGGGTTCGTGAGCGAGACCGACCTCGCAGCGTTCTACCGGGCGGCAACCGTCACCGTCGTTCCGTCTCGCTGGAACGATAACTCCCCGATGGTTATCTACGAATCGCTGGCCCGGGCCACGCCGGTCATTGGCAGCGATATGGGTGGGATTCCCGAACTCATCGACACGCCAGGCGACGACGCACCAACGACGGGACGTGTCGTTCCGCCCGAAGACCCGGTCGCGTTGGCTACCGCTATCGAATCGGTCTGCCGGACGGCGCCGCACGTCGAGAGTCAGGCGGCATATGCACGGGCTGACGACTACACGCTGAGTACCCACCTCGACCGCCTGCTTGCCCACTACACGGCCTGTTCCGACGAGTCGATCGGAGTGCCCGACACAACGGACGGCAGGAGCGAGCGCACAGTACCGCAGAACGGGCCACCAGCGTCGATCCGCTGATGCCGAGCGAGCGACCGCCCGAGGCAGAGACGGTACCCCCCTCACTCGGAGCCGTCGCGCTGTATCTCGGGCTGTATCTGCTCACCACTGTGGTCGTCTTTCGTGCCGGTTCGTTCGTTCCGGAGGGTACCGGATACGTCCTTTTGATGGCACTGTTTGTCATCCCGCTCGGACTGGCCGAGCGGGGCCACCTCACGCCGGCGTGGGAGGTGTTCTTCCTGTTTGCGACGCCGCTGCTCCCTATCCTCGTCGTGATCGACCCGTTCGAGGCGGGGCTGTTCGGCTACGATGCATACTCGTTCACCATCCCCGCGCTCGATTACCTTCGGAACGGTGCCTCTATCGGGGCGTTCGTCAACGCCGATGGTGACTGGCCGGCGTTCTATGCCGTTTCCCTCGCGTTCCAGCAACTCGCCGGCGTCGATACCGGGTTCCTGTCCAAGTATTTCCCGCTGTTCGTCGTCGCCATCCCGTTCGTCGTCTATGCCGGGGTCGAACTCCTCGCACCCAGACGCATCGCGTTCTACACCGGGATGGCCGTCGCCTCGACCCGCACGCTCGTCCTGTTCGAAGTGAAGTTCGTCGACGAGACGATTGCGGTGCTGTTGTTCTTTACCGCCATCCTCTACCTCGCACTCGCCACACGCGAGCGTCGAGCAGTCGTCGGACTGGCCGTGGTGATCGCCGCGCTGGCGCTGACACACCACGCCACCTCGGCCTTCTTCGGTATCCTGCTGGCGTGTATGCTCGGTGCGAGTCTCATCGAGCGGGTGCCACTTCCGGGTGTGCTTGCCCGCCGCCTCTACCCACGACGGGGGAGACCGATCGACATCGGAATCACCGGCACCGTCGTCGTGGCGTTCGGCGTCGGGGCCGTGTTCCTCTTTCTCGCCCCACAGGTGACGACAGAGCTGGTGAACACGGCCTACGGAGCACTCTTCGAGGGACAACAGACGGCAGCGCCGGCCCAGTCAGGCGCCGGTGGCGGTATCTTCTCGGTGAGCGGGGTTCCTCCGCGGCAACTCGTCTCTCGCGCGGCGATTTTGGTGTTCGCGCTGATGGCCGGAGTGACGGCATTCGGCGTCCTGACGCGGTACGATGCGGCCTACTGGGAGGTCGGATGGGTCGGGGCGGCCGGTATCTTCGCGATGCTGTACTTCGCCTCCCTCGTCGGCGGCCGGGTCGTCCCACTCGATCCGATCCGGATTCTGTTGTTTCTCGTGGCGACTATTACACCACCGACGCTGAGCATCATCTCGCGGGCTCGGTTACCGTCCAGACTGTCCCGGTTGGTGTCCGAACGACGCGTCTTCTCCGTCATTCGGAGTGTCGTCGCGGTTCTCATCGTGAGCGCCCTGATATTGACCCAGGTCGCTGCGTTCGATCCACATGTCCTCTATACGAACCCCGACGAGACGGTGATCGGAGAGGGCCACCATACGAGCGCTCAGTTCGGGGCGAGTCAGTGGACGGAGCGTCACTACTCTGGCGCGGTGCTCGGTGCCGAGCGGAGTCTCTGGGTCGCGTACGACAATAACTATCGCAATCCGATACACGGCGAGGGGGCCTGTGAGTCACTCCTGACCGTGTGGCGGCCGGAGACCGGCGATTCCCGGCCCTCTGACGTGTCGGTCGTCTTTGACAGCACGGACGTCTCGCTAACGCGGGCTGGCACCGAGCCGTACATCCCCGGGAAAGCATCGAATACGCAAGCACCACCCAACTACAACCCCGGGCCACCGGAGTGTGGAACGTTCGTTCGCTCGAAGTTCGCAAAATGAGCGCACACGAGAATTTTCCGACGAACAGCTCTGAAAGTGTATCGAACGTCAATTCAGCGTTGTCAACCACTATGTGCGCCGTCCCTATCACCACTATGTGGATAGCTCTCTGCCACGCAGTTCGCGGGTACGGCACATGCCGTCCACATTAGTAATATGTTTCCGGTAGAACACTTTCTCGTCGCTTTGCTCCCCGTGTCGATGTACGTCCTCGTGTGCGACAGACGCCTACCTGGTGTTCGTCTCGCGGCTATCGCGTTTATCGGGAGTCAGCTTCCCGACCTGGTCGACAAACCCCTTGCGTATCAGTTCGGTCTGATACCGTCCGGACGCGTCTTCATGCACTCACTACCGATCGCGCTGCCGTTCTTGCTTGGTACTATGATTTATGGGTGGAAGACGGAGCGAAATCGCCTAAGTGTGGGTTTTAGTTTCGCGTACCTGTCCCATCTTGTGGCCGACAATTACCGCCCGTTGTTCGGGCCGAACCCACGGATTCGATCAGATCTTCTGTGGCCATTTGCCGATCCAGTCTCGCGACCCGACGTTCCGTCGTGGGCTGGCGTTGGCGGGATACATACGACGCTCTGGACAGCGTTTTCACTTCTCGTCTTGTCCGCAGCCGGAATCATAATTCTCATACACCTGTGGCAAATAATCCGAGGGAGCCCACACGTATCCGAGACAGGCGACTGATCAGCGGACAGTCTAGCCTTACTGATCGTGGTCACGCGGGGGGTTCGGTACGACTGTAGTCTGCTTTGCTACCAGCCACATAACCTGTGGGTAACACTACGCGGTCTCCTGTGTCTTACTGCGTGGTTGTGACGCTTCCATAGTATCGTTCTCTCATCGTGGTCGTCTTGGACGCCGTCGTTTCGATCGTTTTGTGGGTCGTCACAAGCCTCTATATTGCCGGCAATATGTATTGGATGTATCGGGTGTTCGCTAGGGTCGTAACGTACGATCCACCGACATTAACACACGACGAAGACGCAGTAGAGGTTCGAATCGTGACGATTGGCAACGAGTCGGTCGTCGCCGAGACGGTTCGCACTCTCCCGTCCGAACTCGACCAGCGATACGTCATCTCAGAAGAACCGATCGACGTTCCGGAAGCGGAAGTACTAGTCGTCCCTGATGAGTTCGAATCCAAGGCTAACAGCAAAGGGAGAGCGATCGAGTGGGCACGCCAAGTCGTCCCGTGTCAGCGTGAATACGTCCTTCGCTCTTCTGTAGGAGATTGTTGATACTGGCGAGCTGTCGCTGTGGAGTCGAAGAGGACAAGGACACCGCGTCAGCGGTGTCCGACACGGATGATTCCGCTAGATGTGTTTGGGTCGGAATCGGTCGCAGCGGACCTGTTCCAACAGGTTCGCTGGCGTGACGGTGTTTCCTGTCCTCGCTGCCGTTCTGACAGAGTCGCGCTCTCGCGGCCTCGCACGACGCGGGCGCGGAACATATGAACAGGACAAACCGCCCGTGTTCGTCCTCGTGGATCGCGGCACCGAGCAACGGTACGTTGTGCCAGCGAAATCCGCAGACGAATCGACGATCCGGCTCCTGCTGGCTGCCGCCAGCAGGAGCCTCTCACCGTCTATACCGACGGATTTCGTGCGTACGATCCACTTACAGAAGACGAGCAATTCGACCGCGAATACGTCGTTCACGGAGACGGTGAGTACGCCGACGAGACGGTCCACGTGAACACGTGCGAGAGCCACGCGTCGCTGGCGCGACGGTGGCTCTCGCCGCATCGAGGTATCTCAAAAGACCGCCTCACACAGTATCTCCGAGCGTTCCAACTCAGACGAGAACTCTACCGCAAACCCGGACGAGAAGCGCTCAAACACGCCGTCAAAGCTACTCTCTGAGATCAACAATGTGCTACACAAGAGCGTACGTCCTTTATTTGGACGAGGATAGCCGAATGAGTGCGTTCGATGGCCTCCCTGACAGTGACATCGTACAGTTCACCGAACAACCACGACGGACGACGAGTCTTCTTTCCTACCTCTGTGAAATAAACCGTATGGGATTCCAGATCGAACAACGGGGGTTCCAGTCCGTCTCTGTCCCCATTTATACGTGGGGTGGTGGCCTGGCTATCCGCAGCTCTATCGAGGAGGCGGTGACGTGGGACTATCCCACGCTCATCGAGGATACGGTGTTCACCTGGCGGGCGTTCGTTGAACTACCCGAGCGGCCGTCGTTCAGTGTGTTGTCCGATACGATATCGGGCCAGTCGCCACCAAGTCTATCCGAGATGATACACCAGCGTCGTCGGTGGATCAGTGGGAGTCGAGAGAACAATACGATCCTCTCGTTTGATCGGGTCATTATGTATGGACTACGCGATCTGTCGTGGTCGGTCACGGCAGTCGTCCCACTGTTTTTGATCCTAGGAAATCTCCCCGGCGTAGACGTGTTCGCTTGGCAGATACATCAGGGCATTTCAGCCGTGTTGCTCTCGTTCGTGTTTGTCTGGGTTGGTATCGGTATCTGGCAGGTGCGTCCGACGCCTGCTATTGCGGGTCTCAGCCTTGTACTGGCGCCTGTTACGAGTATTCTCCACTCGGTTGGCGCGTTGTGGGGACTCATCTCGCCTCCCGACTCGTTCGACGTGACCACGAAGGCTGACGAGGTGACCAATCAGCCACCGCAGCACTACCGCACGACCACGGACGAACACCCACCACGACATCATAACAGGGATGCGAACGATGACTAAACGCGTCGGCCAGTCGGATCGTAGCGAGGTGTTACTCGGCGTATTTCCCGGCGAATCGGAGCGTCTTCGGACGATTCGCGCCTTTCAGGCGTGGCTCAACCGTCCACTTGAAGTTGTGACGACGTTTATCAAGACCGACGTCCCGGCGTCGTATCGACGGGAGTTCGTCACGCGGTATCTCTCAGCCATCGTTGATGCGGGCCTCGTACCACTCCTCACGTGGGAGCCCTTCGGTTTCGAGACCAGTTCGTCCGCGTCTCCTGTTCGGTCGATCAACGAAGGCCGCGTGGACGACGAGATACATCAGTGGGCGGAGTTGCTACGAAGGTGGCTCTCCGGGTCGTCCGACCGTACAGTGATCTTTCGGCCCGCTCACGAAATGAACGGTACGTGGTATCCGTGGAGTGCCGGTCACGGCACCACCCCCGAGGAGTATACCCGAATGTGGCGGAGGCTCTTCGAGGCGTTTTCGGACGCTGGTGTGCCGAGAGAGCGGGTTGACTGGATGTGGTGTATTAATGTTACCGCAGGGACGCGTGTAGACCCATTCGAGTATTTTCCGGGCGAGCCGTACGTCGACTGGATTGGGGTCGACGGGTACAATTTCGGTGACAGTCAGTCGTGGAGCTCGTGGCAATCACCGGAACAGTGTTCGAGCAGACGTTAGCAGCGGTGAATGACGAGACGAACCTGCCACTCGCGATCCCAGAGACCGGATGCTCGTCAGCCTACAATGGAGAGCGCCGGCCGGCGCTAAAATCGCAGTGGCTTGTCGACGCGTTCGAACTATTCAACGAGTATGGAGTGGAACTGGTTGGGTGGTTCAATATGTCGAAAGAGACGGACTGGGCGGTACTTGAATCAGTTTCATCGGGCATGGCAATACTCCACGAACAAGTAAAGTTGAACGGTCGGCAGTATGACTGTTACCCACGTTTTAAACAGGTCTCCTCGCATTGCAGAGAGGACTGAGCAGAAGAGGTGCCAGATACTGACACTCCTCGCAAATCGGCTGCTGACCGGATATCTGAAAACTCACGCAGTGTGTACAATGTAGCCTGTTATATATGTGTCAGTGGCTCTTGAGCCCAAACTGTTCCCGATAAGGCCGTATGCATTGAGACGGCCAGTCTCAACTTCTCTCGGGCCTGAGTAGTCGGAGATGACAGTCTCAATTCGTGGGATTTCGACGGAATTAGAGAGCAGTCGCTCCGTCCGAACGACAGTTCCAATGCATCGGCGTGAGTGGCGTGTGGGCCATCGGCTTGTCCGATGGCGCACTCGACCATAACCCGGAAGGAAGCGTTCGCACCGTTACACGACGAATCAGAAGCTTACGCCCGGCAGTGTTGGGGAATCACCGATCCGAACCACGAGCAGCGACCGGTTTCGTGGCGAGCTGAACAGCTCGCCTCGTACTGGTTTGCGCATCCAGCACATTCTGACGTAGAAGCGTTTCTTTGCTGGCTTCCGATCACGATCGGCGGCACGCCGATCGATGATCCGTATCCGGCCTGGCACGCCAACACCACCGACTTCGAGCTGGTAACACGGCTTCACCTGATTCGTCTCTATCACAACTGGGAGCACGAAACAGCGCTCTGCACGTATCTCGACACCTACCCCGAGCGACTCGACGCGCTCGGCGTCGAGTCGTGGCCCACCCAGTCGACGCTGTACACCGCTTGGCACGACCGCTTCACTGGCAGCTATCGCAAGGACCTCCGCACTGCGGTCAAAAACGTCGTTGATGCTGCACGAGAGCACGGTGTCTCTGTCCCTGAACGCTGTTTTACCGCCGACGAACCAGCGGCTGACGATTCCAGTCGAAGTGCGCGATCCCAGCGACGGCTGGCGAACGACACCGCCAAAGATGTCTGGCAGACTGCTCGGCCACTTGTCGGGCCGGTCGTCGACTTCGACCGACCCGACGACACCGAGATCCACGACAATGCCTTCCTGGAGTTACACACCTTTCTCGGCTGTCGCCAGGATCTGTGTGCGGAAACCGGAGCTGTCGATTTTACCATCGAGACGACCCGAGAGCGTACTCCGACTGGTTCCTACCACCGCAACTGTATCCGCTCGTTGTCGATCACCCAGCAGCGAGAGAATCATCGTGCGGCGATGACCGAGGTCATCGCCCGCGCGAAACAACAGGGACAGTTGGCCCGCAAGCAACACGTCGCGGTTGACATCACCGAAGGAGATCCCTTTCTCGGTGAACGAGACACAGAGGAACTGAAAAACCAGATTCTCGGCACCAAGGAGAGCAACAGGGAGGTCGCGTACTGGTACGCGACCGTCCAGATCGTCGGTGACGACACGCCAGTCGTTCTGGACGCGATGCCGGTCGTGAGAGGGATGGAACGTGCGACGATTGTCGAGGAACTACTCAATCACGCTACTGAGATGATCGAGATTGATCTCGTGCTCATGGATCGTGAGTTCGACAGTGAAGGCGTCAAAGACGTGTGTGAATCCTTCGGCGTCTCTTATCTCAACCCCTCGCGGATGTACGGAGATGAGAAACGCACTGCCAAGGATCTACAACTGGACGAGATTTCTGTCGAGGTGGACGCTGATGCGGCGGCCGCTGGCCGGCCGCCGCGGAAGCGCTTCTGGGTACCCAGAGCCAACACGAGTCTCGAGGAGTCGCTTCCGGACGGCGGAATCCCACCAGAAGAGGGCCTGGACGCCGACAAGTCGGCGTCCGATCCAGTCGCCAGGAAAGCGGCGATCCGCAGGGAACTGGTCACAGACTTCCTCGACATCTTCGGGGAAGATGCCGAGGAAACGGTCGACTGGACGCTCGACGAGGATCTTGTCGACACGCTCGAGGAAGCGTCTTACCGGGAAACGTACGCCGTCGACGACGACGGCGTCCATCACGTGGTTTTCGAGACGAACCATCCTGATTTGACCGTCTCAGACGGGAAAACGGACGAAATCGCGGCTATCCACAAGCTGGTGCGATTCACGCGCCAGTACGCCAACCGCTGTGGAATCGAGAACGGATACAAGAAAATCAAGTCGTTCATGGCGGATACAACCAGTACAGACCATCGCTACCGGTTTTTCAATTTCATCTTCGCGTGTCTGCTGTACTCGTTGTGGCGACTCGTGGACCTGCTGGTGAAACGCTCGCTCGGCGACGAGCGAGCGGAACCTCGCGTGCGTGCGTCGACGTTCCTCACAATCGCGAAACAGAACTACGGTGTCGGTCCGCCAGACTGATCGCCTGAGAGCTATCGGGTCCGACCGGCGGGCCAGCGGCTGCGCTGGCCCGCCTTCCCCTGATCACCGAATCTCTCATACTGAATCTGCTACTTCTTGACTCATCGCGGTTGATTGCGGAATTTCGGGCCGATTTTACCCCTTCGCTAACCTCCGAAACGGCCGAATTCCCACGCATTGAGCGTTCTATCTTGGCCGCCTGCGGGCCTCGCTCTGCGCGAGGTCATTAGTCGCCGAGTTCCGAGAGCCGAGTCTGGATTTCCTCGGCATCCGCCTCAGAGAGCGCCTCAACACCGAACTGAACGAGTAGCGGGTAGAAGTGGCGGTTCTTCTTAAACTCGTCCTGGCCCGCCTTGCGGAGCTTTAGCTGGGACTCGAGGTAGGTATCCTCCATCTCGTCGAGGACATCGTCGGGAATGTAGATCGTCCGCCCGTTCCACTCGTCCTTGATGTTCGTCTTCGTTTTGCTCGTTTCGTTCGTTTCACTCGTTGAAGTCGATTTGGTCGTTTCGGTCGATGAACTGGTTTCCACCGTTTCACTCACCTCACTCGTTTCGCCGGAATCGACCTCATCGTCCTCCTCTTCGTAGTTGCCCTCGATACCGGATGCATCACCCCAGCCGTCGGTCATGCTTCCACCTCCTCAGGCGCAGTCTTCTCAAACGTCTCATCGAACAGGTCGGCGATCTCGTTGAACAAATCGCGTGCATCCTCAACACGCTGGTTCTCCTTGCCGAAGCCGAAGACAGACACCCCTTCGCCAATCGACTGGGAGAGGTCGGTCCGCTTGGGGATCTCGAACACTGGGAGGGAGTACGCCGACTTGATCTCCTTGATGGTGTCGCGGTGCTCGGCGTTCTGCTCGACACGGTTACAGACAATCGCGAGCCGATTGATGTCTCCGTACGCCTGTTCGAGTGAGCTCAGCTGCTTTGCGAAAATCTGGAGGCTGTTGGCGTTGAGCTTCTCGGGAATGACGGGGATGACGACGTTGCCGGTCGCGACGAGGGCGTTGTCAGTGAGGACGTTCAGGGATGGCGGCGTGTCGACAATGATGTAGTCGTAGTCCTTGTCGAGCTCGTCGAGAGTCATCTCCAACCGCTCGCGACTCTTCGGCGCCTCAAGCAGCGTCTGGATGTTCTTGTTGTTCGCGAGTTTCTCGCTGGCGGGAAGGATGTCGAACTCCTCGTGCTCGACGATGATGTTGTTCACCGACTCCATCTGGTCGAAGTCGAGGACGTCGAACAGCGTCGTACGGTCGGTATCGTAGTACAGATCGTTGTAGCCAAGCGAGCAGGTGAGCCCGCCGTGGTAGTCGATATCGACCAGAAGAACGTCGTGGCCTCGGGCGGCTAGCGCGCCGCCAGTATGAATGACGTCGGTAGTCTTCCCTGCGCCGCCCTTCTGATTCGCCACCGTGATTCGTGCAGTGTTGGTGTCGGTCATTATCTTCGTTTCTCTCGTTGTGTTCGTTTTGTTCGTTTTGGTCGTTTAGTTCGGTGCGTTCGGTGAGGGTGTTTCACTCGGTGAGAGGATTACTACGATGTTAAAACCAACTGTTCGTTCCACTCGTTGAAGAGAATTCGTTCATTCCCATCATATTGTTCGTTTCGCTCGTTTTGTTCGTTACGTTCACCGAGCGCTTTCAGTTCCGGGGTCGGTTCGGCTCGTTCCAGTAAATTCGTTCATTACTCGAAATACCCTCGTTGCGTTCGTTTCGTTCGTTCTATTCGTTTCTCAAAGGCTGCCACCAAGAGCTTGTCCTGACCTATCGCAAGGTGGGTGAATTGGCGAAAATAGAGGCTCAATCCACCAAATCCACCATTGACCGTAGTTCAGATTCCATCTCTGTCATCTGATCCGACACCCAATGGAACCGCTCCTCAATCCCCTCGTCAGTAAACCGGAGTGAAGCTCGTACGTCACGAGTCCGGTCATGTTGAAGGAGTGCGAGAGCGTACGCGAGCATCTGCGGTCGATAGTGTTCCGCGAGCTCATCCGACGTCGTAGCTGAGGGGTCGTTGGTCTTGTAGTCGATAATGTGGAATGCATCCGGCGTGACGAGCAGCCGGTCGATATCACCGACAATCCGCGACTCATCGACCCGGGCGATAACAGAGTACTCGTCGTATACCTCCTGCAGTTGGGCATCGGCCTCGATGTGGTCCACAAATTCGACTGCATCAGCAGCGTGGTTGACAGCTTCACGGAGATCTGCTTCTGTCGGCTCCTCACCGGTCATCCGACTCAAACGGTGGATTAGGGTGGTCCACTCGTCTCTCGGTGGACGAAGTTCGTTAATCCGGTGGACGACCGTCCCAAACGTCGTTGGACTCAGGCCGGCCGACTCCTCACGCTGAGAGTAACTGTGACCGTCTGGAGACGCATCCGCCACCGCATTCACGAGGGTCGTCGCCGCGATCCGTTTCGCCGGCGCTAATGACGGCGGTGAGGGGATCGATATCTCCGGCGCTGAATCAACAGCATCGTCGTCGGTGTCCCAGTCTACTGGGCGTGGCGGCCTGCGAACAGTATAGCTGGCTCCATCTATCTCAGCACGGGCTTGTCCGTCCCGAACCGCTTCGGCGACGAGGGATCCGTCGAGGAGGGCTGGCTGTAACCAGTCGCGCCACCGGTCTGCGTCGTCGAAGGCAGCAGGCTCGCCGAGTTCGACGGCGCCGGACTCGTCGACATCGATATCGTGCGTGCCGCAGAGCAGGAGGTGATCCCGCGTTCGTGTACACGCTACGTAGAGGAGGCGTTTCGACTCCGCCCGCTCCTGTGGACCCGACCGTCGGTCGGCGTACTCGTGGACGGCCGTCTTCTCGATGGAGAACGCATCGCTCGGATTCGGCCCGCCGACCGCCGGCACCGGTGGCGCGTTATCAGTTCCATCTACGAGTCGAACGTAGCCATGGTCGTCAACGGAGCGACCGAAGTTGAGATCACTCCCGAGATCGGGGACGGTGACGATCGGGAACTCGAGTCCCTTCGCGGAATGGATCGTCATAATCCGAACGCCCTCAGCATCCCCTGGGATGTCGGCTTCCCCCTCTCTGGGGTCAATCTCGGCCTGTCGGTCGATACGATGGAGTAGTCCAGCAGCGGTGTGAACGCCGTTCTCGCTCCAGGTTCGGACCTGGTCGCGGAATTTCTCAACATTCGCGACGGCTTGTCGGCCGCGTTCGTCAGCACTCACACTGGCGAGATACCCCGTGTCGTCGATTACCCGGGACAGCAGCCGGTTCCACGGAAGCACGCCATCCTTGGACGGCGTCGCACAACCGCTGAGGGTCCGCCACGTCGTAAGCAGGTCGAACGCGTCCGCGAGCTGTGGATCGTCCGTCTCGGCGAGCGCGTCCCATACTGAATCAGCCTCGGCGACAGCCGGTGCGAGGCGATCATCGGTGAATCCGAAGAGCGGCGACCGAAGCACCCCGTAGAGGGAGACATCGTCCTGTGGATCACCGAGTACTCGAAGCAGATTCGTGAGCGCCTGGACCTCGGGCGTATCGTAGAATCCGACGCCACCGACGACAGTGTAGGGAATATCGTACTCCTCGAGGGCCCGCTGATACCGATCCAAATGAGTTCGGCGGCGAAGGAGGATCGCCGTATCGTCTGGCGAGGCGTCACGGTGAACACCCGTGTCGGGGTCTTGGACTTGCGGCGGATCGTCGAACAGGTGGGTCAGTCGAGCAGCGAGCGCTTGTGCCTCGGCCTCGATAGTGTGATCCAGGGCACCTTCGGCGACCGGATGGTCGTCGCCGAAGAGCTCTGCCGCCGTGTCAGTGTCGTCGGGGACAGCGAGATACTCGACACTCCCGGTCAGTCCCCCGATGTCCTCGATACGGTCGCGTTGTGTGGTCAATTCCTGCGGTGGCGCTTCGTGGGGTTCGTGGCTGTCACCCTCCGGCTGGAACAGGTACTCGAAGAGCTCGTTCAGGAACGACAGCGGCTCATCCAGCGTCCGGAAGTTCCCGGAGAGTTCGAGTGCCGTCGGACTCTCGGCCTCGCTGTCGGGGACATCGTCGACCCCACGGGCTTCATTAACGGCCTGGAGTTCCGCTCTTGCCGCCCCGAACGTCGTCACGTCGGCCCCACGGAATCCGTAGATACTCTGTTTCTCGTCGCCGACCAGGAAGACGTTCGACGCCGTCTGCTCGTCGACGCCCGTGAGGAGCTTGACCAGCTCCCACTGTCGCGGGTCCGTGTCCTGGAACTCGTCGACCATCACGGCCGCAAACTGCTCTCGTAGCCGCTCCGTGACGGCATCGTTCGTTCGCAAGAACTCAAGGGTGGTCTCGACCACGTCGGGGAAGTCGAGCGTATCGCGACGCTCCTTCTCGTCGGTGTAGGTTGCGAGAACATCGTCGAAGACCCGCATCAGAGCCAGCGCGTAGTGAGCGCTATTCTCTTCCAGTTCCCCCGGTGTCGTCTCGACCGCATCCGCGTGCGGTTCGACGGCATCGATGATCGTGTCGATGGCGTCTTTCAGATCGTCGTAGACGTCACCGTACTCACCCCAATCGTCCCGGTCACCGACGACGTACCCCGAACTGCTGTACAGGCCACCGTTCTTCTTCTCACAGGCCTCGTAGAGGTCGAGGATTGCTCGCTGACAGTCGCGGGGGTCGCTTTCTTGGGGGTCGTCAGGGAGTGTCGTCGCGACCTCGGTGAAGGTCCGGTAGGCCCGTAGACCGTCCTCGTCAGCGATAGCGCCATCACGGTCGACGCGGCCCCCGACCGTGTGTAGCTGCTCAAGGAGTCCCTCCGCATACAGCGTCTGTCGAGCGTCGGCAACGTCGAGATCGCAGACGACCTCCCAGCAGATATCGACGTAGTCGTCGACGTCGGCGTCACGCCACGCCTCGAGGACGGACTCGCTCTGAGGGCGCTCATCGAGTAATCCAGCGAGTACATCGACCAACTGGTCGCGACCCCAGAGCTGGGCAAGGAGCGCAACATCGTCATCGTCCTGGTTGCGTTCGAGGAACTCCGTTACGACTTCGCGTTGGAGTGTCGTGGCGCCGTCTTCGTCGAGCACGTCGAAGCCGAGCGGGACCGGAGCCTCGACGGCCCGTTCTCGCAGGAGCCGGGTACAGAACGCGTGAATGGTGTGGACATAACCGTCCTCAAGATCGTCGAGCACGTTTCGCCAGCGCTGATAGGCCTCTGGTGAGTCAACAGCCTCGAGCCGGTCGTACACCTCCTCCCGAACGCGCTCAGTCAGTTCGGCAGCGGCCTTTCGCGTGAAGGTGATCGTGACGATATTCTCCGGGGTGAGCGACGGGTTCTCGGCCAGTATCGTCACGTACCGCTCGGTGAGCGTCGTCGTCTTCCCCGTCCCGGCGCCGGCAGTGATCGTGATGTTCCGGCCTTGGACGAGCGCGTCCTGCTGTTCTTCCGTGAGCTGAATCCCTTCGGGGTCCTCAGTCATAGATTAGGAGGGGGAGAAACAGCCGGTTCTCAGTCATATTGCTATATCATTTGCTTGCTGGACCGTATTTCTTATTCATCATAAAGCCGTAACTGGTAGTATGGAGGTCCGCCGGACCGTTCAGGTCAAACTTGACGTGACCGACGAACAGGCAGACCTCCTTCACGAGACGATTGACGAGTTCTTGTGGGCAGCGAACTACGTCGTGGACGCAGCATGGGATGGGGAGTGGGCCGAGACTCGCTCCTCAGTCTTACACGAGCAAACGTACGACGACGTTCGCGATCAGACACGTCTTCACAGCAACCACGTCATATCAGCACGTGACTGTGCTATCGACGCGATTCAAAGTGTGGTTGGCAAGTGGTCTAAAGGTGAGTACGCCTCGTTGCCGACATTCACCTCGCAGTTTTGCGATTACAATCATCGCAACGCTACGTTCAACAAGGACCACGCTTCGTTGTCAACCGTCAGCGGACGCATCACAGCCGACTATATCCTCCCTGACGAGGACCGAGACACTCCTCACACAGAGTACTTACAAAACGACGAGTGGGAACAAACCGGCGCAACACTCCACTTCCGGCGCGGTGACTTCTACCTCCACATCCGAACAAAGGCGGATGTGAAACCCTCTGAGCCCGACGAGAACGGAACGGTTCTCGGCGTGGACCTCGGAGTCGAGAATATCGCCGTCACCTCAACTGGCGTCTTCTGGTCTGCTGACGAACTGGACCATTGGCGACGGGAATATGTTGCGCGTCAGAAATCTCTTCAGGAGTGTGGAACAAGGTGGGCCCACGAAAACGTTCAAGCAGTCGGCCGAAAGAAGACAGGCCGGTTCGAGCAATTACTACATCGCGTGGCAAACGAGCTACTCGAGGAAGCGATCTCGAACGGATGTACGGTAATTGCATTCGAGAATCTAACCGACATCCGAAATCGTATCCCAAAGGCTCGACGGTTCCACGAGTGGGCGTTCCGTCAGTTGATCAACTACGTCTCGTACAAGGCCGAGGAGCGTGGAATTCAGGTTGAGCAGGTAAATCCGAAGAACACGTCCCGGCGGTGTTCATCGTGCGGCTTCACTGACGATTCAAACCGCCCATCACAGGACACCTTTCGTTGTCAGTCCTGTGGATACGAGAATCACGCAGACTACAACGCAGCAAAGAACGTCGGATACAGACTCCTTCGCAACCAAACCGGGGGCAAAGGAGGCGCACCCGTAGGTGTGCGCTTGAACAGCGGGATGTTGAACGCGAACGGCTTACAGCCCGTACCAGATTCGGTTAGAGCGGGAGTCCACGCTGAAAGCCAACCAAGCTAATCGTTGGCTGACCTACCGCTCATCACCGCCTCAAGGTCCTCGTCGTCGCGAACACGGAGCGGAACGTAGGCGGTGTCGTCCGCGTGGACCTCGTCGACGAACTCCCGCTTGCGGTGATGGCGAACGTCACAGGCCCGCCGGTAGTCGCAGTACCGGCAGTTTGCACCGCGGGCGGACAGGAGCGTCGTGCGGAACCGTCCGTTGCCGATCGCCTCGTCGATCTGGCCCAACCATTCCGGAACGATGTCGTTCAGGAAACGACGGAGTTCAACCTCTGAATCGAACTTTGACTCGACGCCGCGTGGCACCTTGAGATCGTTGGGCGGGCGCACCTGGTAGTACGTCGCTGAAAGCGACCCCTCGTCGAAGAGATCACCGTCGACGACGTTGGCCGCAGCGAGCAGATAGATGGGGAGCTGGAATTTCGTGCCGCCGGTCGTCTTCGTCATGTACGGCGCCCGTCCAGTCTTGTAGTCGTAGAGCGTGAGCGTCGGTTGCTCGCCGTCCCGGCTCACGTCGACGCGGTCGATGTAACCCCGAATCGAGACAGTCGAACCATCCGGTCGCTCCACCGTGAACGGCCCAGCATCCGAGTCGGGCAGCCCCTCGCCGAACGGGGCCTCGAATAGGTGTGGGCGGCCGGCGCTGTCTCGGGAGAGTTCGTTGTCGAGGAAGGTGGCGAACAATCCCTGTTCCGGCGCGTCGTGGGGTTTGCTCCCGGCCTCGTAAGGGGTGCTCTCGCCGTCACCCAAGCCCGCGAACAGCTCCGCTTTCCACCGCTCGTAGAATAGACCGTCGTACTCGAAGTCGGCATCCCGGAGTTCCTCGACGGCGATCTCGCGAAGGTGCGTCGCCAAGTCGTCCCGGTCGAAGTTCGTGAGATCGACACCGTCCTCGGTCTCGTCCTGTAGATCCGCGAAAAATCGTTCGAGGACGTCGTGAACGTACGACCCGGTTTCGAGGGGCGTGGGGACAACCTCGACATCGTCGGGGTCCTCGATTCCGAGTACTTCGTCAGCGTAGAACTTGAACCCACACTCGACGTATCGCTCGACGCGACTCGCACTATAGGGTTCTCGTTCCGACGGAGGATAGACCTCAGCGACGGTCTCGGGTTCTAACACGCCGTCGTGTTCGGAGAGGCCAGCCGTTCCCCTGTTGGCCGCACAGTGGAGTCCCCGATCCGTGCGCTTGGTCTGCTCGGGGGAGAGATCGCCCCGGTCGCCGGCGCGGCTGACTGCCGCACGCCGGTCGGCCGTTGCAGCGACGTGGCGCTGGAGGTCTTCGCGAGAGCCCACGCGGTCGTCGACGCCGTCTTCGGGTTCGATGCCGGTCACGCGCTGGAGTTCGTCGAGGACCGGCGACCGGACGACGGCGGATTCGTCGTCGCCCGTCTCTGGTGTGGTGATCGTAAGTTCGTCGACATTCACGAGAAGCGTCGCGAAGAGATAGCGGCCACGGAGGCGCTCGTCGCCGGTGTCGAACCGCGGGTGGGCGTCGGTCATCTCCTCGAAGAAGGCCGGGCGTTCCGGCGTCACCGGGAAGTGCTCGCTCGTCAGGCCCACGAGAAACACCTTCTCGAACGAGCGCATCCGGGCGTCGAGCAACCCCATCACTTCGACGTGACCGCCAGCAGCGCGCTGCGGAACCCTGATCGGCACACCATCGAACGCTCGAGTGAACAGTGCCAACGGGGAGAGGTCGCTATCGACGGCCGACAGTGACTCGAACGAAGAGAGAACCTCGTCCACGAGGTCGTACGCTCGCTGTTCGACAGCTTGCTCGGCGCCGCTAGCGTAGTCCTCCGTCGCCCCCTCCAGGTCGAACCGGTCGTCCAACAGTCGACGGAGCGTCTCGGTTGCGTCCTCGATGTCGCCTGTTCGGAGCGTTTCTAGCGTGGCCAGTAGCTCCTCGATCAGTGCCGCCGCCTCATCGTCGACATCGTCGAGGAGCGGTGACACCGAAACCGTGTCACGCCGGCGGGCAGCTGCCGTAATGGCGTTGGCCTGGTCGCTATCGACGACGTCGACCAGCGGATTCGCCAGTAGCGACGTGAGGTCCTCAGCGCGTGGATCCGGTTCGGCGAGGTTCAGGAGGTCGTGTACAACGCTCCCGGTGAACGTCCGGTTCAACTGAGAGGCAGCGGTCGTCACGTGTGGAATGTCGAACGTATCGAACGTGTCCTCGACGTACCCCGAATAGGCCTCCGTCCCCGGGATGACGACAGCCAGGTCGTCGGGGTCGCGACCATTGGCCAACTCGGTCCGGAGCTCACGAGCGACGAAGCGAATCTCGCGCTCGGGCGTCGGGAGTTCACGCCATCGCAGAGTGTCTGGAGTAGGGACAGTGTCCGGGTCCGGGCGGTAGAGTGACTCGGTGATCGTTCCAAAGGCCTGCCCTGACTTGTCGATGGGCTCGAGTTCCACTGTCTCAAAATCAAGTGCCTCGTAGACATCCAAGGCGTCCTCCGCAACGGTGTCGACTCCACTCCGGCCATCCTGGTGGAGCGGCAGCAGTGCGATCATTGGAAGTTCGTCGACGAGGCGTTCGATGAGGCGGCGTTCGACAGGACGGAACTCGTGATACCCGGAAAGGATGACGACATCCAGTTCCGGGGAGAGTGTTGAGAGTGACTTCTCTGTCGTCGCGACTGCGTCGAACATTTCTCCCCGGGTACAGACCCACTCGTCGACGTAGTCAGCGTGGAGATCCCGGTAGTGTCGGTACGCGTCGACAGTGGCTGTCGCGATACGGTCATCGAGAGCGGAGCCTTCAAACTCTGTTGCCAATGCATCGGGGGTCCCGACGCCGGCGTCGTCGAAGAGTGAGAAGCGGCTGCTGAACGAATCTGCGAGAGCGGCAGAGGCCGGTTCGCCGGCGAGTGCGCCATCTGTCTTGGCTGTTGTTCGGTCAAGCGCGTACTCCGCGAGTCGACGGTTCAGCTGCCCGGAGAGGGGTTGAATCGGACCGTGGAGCTCCTCGTACCACTCCCGAACGACTGCGTCGAGCGTCTCGGCACGAAGACTGAGGGGGTCATGTGTCGTAACCCAATTGTCCTCAACTTCACTTCGACGAGCGTCGTTCCGGGTGATGTAGAGAACACTCCCGAGTGAATCCTCAGCAATCTCCGCAGCCCGTTCAAAAGCAGCCTGCTCTAAATGTGCATGCTGAGAACCAGTTAGGAGCGTAGAGGTCATCGAATACAGTCCTCAAGATATCGCTCTCACTTCATTTTTATTGGTTACTCTATGCGTCATTCGTCTTTAGTTAAGCTTGTCAGTAATACACTTGGTTAGAAATATGCCCGATAGTATTGAATTATACTGATCAACCGAGCCAAACATTGTATCCACTGAAATCAAGCAATAAACCGACTCTAGAAACACGAATTTCTCGCCGTAGCGGGAGTAAATCGGAAGAATTCGAACAGAACTTGAGCCAAGACAGCATTACTGAGAGTATTAACTAAAGACGAATGATTGGTTACACAGAAAGAACACTGACTCGAAAAGGACTCGAAAATCCTCTCGAAGTTGTTATGCTGTTGGGTCAGTGATGTTTATTTCGAGAGTTGCACCGGTATCGTCATCACTACCAGCAGTGACCGTGACAGTACGTGAATCTGCTGCCCCTGCGCCGACTTTCACGTTGCTTGGGGCATTCGCGAATGCGATATTACTGCCGTCAACGCTAAACCCAGTTGTGTCAAACGAGAGTGAGTGCTCGCCTACTGTCTCACTACCGTTCGAGTTAACCAGTGAGATCAGGTCCGCAAACTCTACGCTCGCATTCGCCAAGAGTCGGGTGTCATTCCCACCATTACCGGTTTTATCAAATCCGAACACAAGTTCCACGTCGTTTTGAAGCAAACTGACGTATTGACTCCCAAAAGCAGGGCTTGAGTAGTTATCACTGCTCGTTGGGAACAATCCAGACCCATCCGTGTTTAGACTACCGTCACTCTGCTTAACAGCGACTTCATCATAGCCGCCGACATCAATCAACACGTCTGCGAAATTCTCTGAAGCACCGAGTTCGGTATTCGCGATAACATTCACGTTAACTGTCCTGTCTGCGGACACGGTCGTGAAGGCACCCGAACCGAGGATGCCGCCACCTGCTAATGCGAGTCCGCCCATTGCCGCCAGTGTGTTTCTACGATTGAGATCCATGTGTATGGTCCGTGTGTACTTTCGGTAGTACTCATCTACCTATTGTGAACAGGGGATATTATTATTAGGCCGCATTACCTGCGCTAAAGCCCATCTTGAGGTAGTAAAGCCCATCTTGAGATGCTGAAAGGGATTCATAAATATACCCCCAGGGGGGCAATAGAAGATTATGCCTACAAACAGGCGAAACGTGCTAATCGGACTTGGAGCGAGCGCAACAGCGGTCGGCGGGATCTTCGGCTCGGGCGCTTTCACGAGTGTCGAGGCAGAACGGACAGTGGCTTTAGAAACCACTGGGGACGCAAGCGGGCTGGTCACGTTCGTTGGAAGCGATGAGGAGATCATCCAGAATGAGTCTGTTGGGGCCACCCCAAACAATGTCATCCAATTTAACCAAACCGCACTCAACGAAGTGGCGACCACCACGTATTCAAGCGTGCTTACGGTCACAAATAACGGATCAGAGGCTGTTGGACTGTCAGTTGACGACAGCCAAGGAACAGATCCCAACAATCTAGTTGGTAGCGCCCTAGATGTTCAAGACTCTAGTGGTAATTCGATTGTAGACAGCACTGGCAATAAAGCGATCAATCTAAGTGCCGATGGTGGCTCGAAGACCTTGTCTATAATTATTGATCTCCAAAACAATTCTACGGCAGACCTCAGTACGATTGGCTCAATTGTTTTTGCCGCTCGAACCAGCGACTCTGCCTGAACAGTTCCAGGCAAGTATTATTCCGAAGCCGCAGACGGCGTGACAAATAAGGACACATATGAAGCGATCCACACAAATCATAATTGTACTCACAATCTGTGCTCTAGGAGGTGTAATAGCGACAGGTGCGACCCCATCTAGTAGCAGCGGCAATCCTGTTGACCAAATCAATGATAGTGATCGGACGCTGATTAGTTTAACGCCGGCTGATTCACCAAACGGCGATGAGTACGCCAGCATTACGAATGGAGAGCTGGTTATTTCTGTTGATACAATTACAAATGTCCAAACAGACTATGACACTCTATTCGTGGTTACATTTGCTGGAGTAGATGGATCTACTGACCCAGCACAGGTGTGGATCAACAGTTCAACGGAGCAGATGGATTTCTACCGGATGGATACGAAGAGCACAATTACTGATGAAAACAATACTGTCGAACTGGAGCCCGGTGAGTCTGTTGAGGTGGGGATGAGTGTTGGTGGAGACGAACCTGTAGAGAGTAGTTTCACACAGACCGTGACATACAACGCGAAGATCCCCAGTACTGATGGTGGCGATGGGAGTGATGGTGACGATGGTGGCGATGGGAGTGATGGTGACGATGGTGGCGATGGGAGTGATGGTGACGATGGTGGCGATGGGAGTGATGGTGACGATGGTGGCGATGGGAGTGACGGGAGTGATGGTGACGATGGGAGTGACGGGAGTGATGGTGACGATGGGAGCGACGAGAGTGATGGTGGCGATAGTGAAACAGAGCCACCAGTTGAAGAACCGGCAAGAACCATGATATGGTATATCTTGCCGCTGGTAGTGCTCGTAGGCCTCATCATGTACTATGTTGTGGCCAGCAGGCGGAGACGTGATCAAGATGAAGACGCCTGAATTGAATTTGGCTCCGGCTCAGGTAAACTGAGTTGGATAATAAACACTTGTCCGCTAAAAATCACATCCGTTGATGCTTCGAGATTATATAAGCAATTTACTGATCGTTATTGTGGTTATAATGACATTGCTGCTTGTTATCGGGTCTATACTGGGCCAACCAATACTGCTAAGTTTCGTCACGTCGGATAGTATGTCCCCAACTCTTAATGAAGGAGATGGGTTTGTCGCCATCCCAGCGCAGGTGTCTGGAGAAGTCCAACCCGGCGATGTTGTGGTATTTACCGCTGAGGAACTTAGTGGCGGGGGACTCACCACACATCGAGTCGTGGGTGAAACCAGCGAAGGATACATCACAAGAGGTGATAATAACCCATTTACCGATCAAGACAGCGGAGAGCCACCGGTGTCCGATCAAGATGTCGTAGCGACAGCCCTCCAGTTGAATGGCCAAATTATGGCAATTCCTACACTTGGAGCAACTATTCTTGAAATACGGACGACACTATTTGAGGTATATTCTGCGGTTGCAGACACACTCGGAGTTCGAGGATTAGATGATTCACGCCAAACTGGAACGGTGCTCGTAGCCATAGGCTCCATTATATTTTTGATTAACCTAGTTGGCAGTGTATTCACCAAACCGGGTCGAGACCGAACCAGAGACCGAAAACGAAGCAGAGAGACACAAGCGAGCTTCTATTTTACTATCCTCTTATTAATCCTCATCGTACTTATCCCCGCAAATGCAGCAATGTTACTTCCAAGCACAACTCATGAGATACCAGCTGGTGATATTGCTGATAAGAATAACATCAAGCCGGGAGAAATTGTTGATATCCCCGTGTCTGCGTCAAATGAAGGATTAATCACCGTATTTGTACTGCTTGAAACGTCAGATAATGCGAAAATTACTGATCAAACACTAGAAGTTGCTGGTGGAAAAAAGGCTACAGCGACTATATCTACGCCTGCCCCAAAATCCTCAGGAAAGCAAGTGGTAGTGGTGTCAGAAAACCGGTACTTGTTATTGCTACCAGCAGATGTGATTGTGTTGCTGTATGAAACTCATCCGCTGGCTCCGGTTGGAGCAATTAATTTGATGCTAATACTTGGTATCTCTACATTCACTCTCGGTATAGCCGGATCAAGTAACCGGCGCAAACGGGTAACTAACCGGGACGTTTCATTACGCTACCGAGTGAGACGGTATCTCCGAAAATTATACAGATAGTCTGACCGCCCTTCTTGTCGAGCTTGAAGCCAGACTGACTGTAGGTGAAACTGCGGAACTCTCGTGGCGGTTTCCACGTGAGTTGACCGACGCCGTATCCGTTCTCTTTGAGTTTGGAGAGTCCTTTGAGGTTGTCGAACAGACGCTCTACGACGGTTTGGAGAACTTTCGAGTACACGTCTGAGAGGCCGTCCCACCACTTCTTGACGTTGGGAAGTTCCGACCGTAGCGTGGCCATGGACGGCAGTTCGCTGTGTTCGTCTTGGTATCCCCGGCGCGAGGAACCCCCAGCGTTCACGCTGCGAAGGATGTTATTAATAAGAAAGAACAATTACTCTTGAGACTCTAGCAGTATTTATATGGATAAAACAGAAGACAATACCACACAGCAAGTACAAGCTGCGACAGAGATTCTCTCTTATAAGTGGCATGCCGTGGTAATTAAAATTGTTAAAGATTTAGATGGGGCGAGATATTCAGAGATTAATTCTAAAATTGACCAGATATCATCGAAAATGCTTTCAGATGCGTTATCTGAACTTACTGATCGAGGAATATTAAACGAAGTAAAAAACGCTGGTGAGGACAGCGGAGTCAATTACGAGTTAACTTTAGAAGGCAGGCATTTTGCTAAGGTGCTGGGAGTGCTGATCCAATGGCATACACTATATAATGAGCAACGTCCGTCCATTCTCATTATAGAGGATGATCCGATGGCATCATCGGCTCTATCAGACTATTCATCAAATCCGTTTAACGTGCGTACCGTCTCACGTGGCGAGGATGGTATTCGGCATTATACTAAAGATACTGACTTAGTCATTCTTGATCGCAAGTTAGATGACATCAGTGGTGATACGGTAGCTACAAAAATAAAAGAAAAAGATCAACACGCACTGATACTTGTTGTATCCGGTATTGACCCGAAAGATAATATACTAGATCTGCCGGTTGATTGCTACCTGAAAAAGCCCGTCAGCAGAACTGAGCTAAGAAGTCGTATCAGCGACATTCTTAACAGACAGGGTCTAGAGCTGGAACAGCGGGAGTATCTCGCACTGAGATCAAAACAGTCAGCGCTCATAGAAACGCATGGTGCGTCTGCACTTGGTCTTCAGTCATATGATAGGATTGAACAACGCATCAACAATATTGAGCTGTCGGAAAATATGATAGAGATACTAGAAGCAAATATGTTAGATAACCAGGAGAATTAAGTTATGTCGCTTTTTGGCACTTTTTGCTTGCTCAAGCGCGGGAATTTCTTCTTGATTCTCCCTGAAATATCAAATATCAAACATAGCTGAGACCCTTCCAGCTTCAGCCCGATAAGGATATCAACAGAGACATATTATATGAGATTGCCACAACAGATACGGCCGTCATTGGTAGATATCCTAATAATCGCATATAGACTGCTGGGAAGTTTGAACTAGTACAATAAGCAGCTGCGAACTCGGTCACGAGAGAGACCATGAGAACTGCTGTCAACGAGAGTAATAGTAGCCCTCGAATAGTCCCAAACGCGTTTATCGCGGCCAAGGCGATCGGATTCAACTCTACAACACCAGAGATTGTTAGAGCGTGAACTGTAATTATCACATCCAGTATTTGAGTAATTATAACTGCGCTAATTCCAAGCATACGCTGGGCTCCTCCGATCTGCTCAGCAATGTCCTCAACCCTATTCAAACGCAAATATTCATTTTTGATTGACATGTGGCCGTAATAATTGGTTATTTGCCATTTCGCCGAGCAGCGTGGCTATTCGACGAGTTAGCGATTGCTCGTGGTAACCCAATGTCAGGGTTCCGTTTCTGACCCGGGGAGTTGCCATCAAACGACTTTATTATAACCTGCTTGTCCGCGGTTAACAGCACAACCATGCTTTGCCATTTGAAACGGAGTGTTCCCGCCGCTGGCGGATTACGTAAAAATTTGTTAATAAGATCTCCATTAATATAGTCAGAAAGAGTAGGTAAATTGGTCGGGTCATTTCCGGTATGATTAGCGGCTAGTGTAATGAGAAAATCCAAAGGTGTTTGTGAACCTTCTTCGGGGTAATCTTTTCTTGTGACTCTGGCCATACACTAGAATACGGGATACGTGTTAATGTTTTTATGCTATCAACGGGCAAAGCATATGCTTTAATCGAAGTAACCTGTTCCTCGGTAAAGAAAGAATCCCAGCGTTTGCGCTAGGAGCGACCTCAAAAAAGCTAAGTTGAATTTTCAACCCTGAGAGCATAAAACCTCAGCGGATGAATCCTCGTGGTTCAGCGCGGGGAAGATGTCACTCGAAGATGTTGCCGCCCTTGCCACCGGCACTGGACTTGCTTGTGTCGAACAATCTCTGTACCTCAGACTCGCTAAGCGCACGGCCGTACACCTTCGGTTCGTCTATTGCGTTAGTCCACCTGAATGACAGATTGCTGCTCCCGTCCACAGCATTACCAACCCTAAATGGGGCTAAGGTAGCGGTCGGCAGCCCTAACGCGTCGCCGGTGTACACCTCTTTCACCTCACCGGGGGGGTCAACATGATTACCTCCATTAAACGCCGTATCGTCAATTGTCCTGTACACCCTGTTTTTCGGCGTGGCATTCTCGTCGTGAGCCCACACGATGTGTTGCCAAGCGGAGCCATTCGGATTCCACCTGGCTACCTCCTGTTCCTGTCCGTCGACAGATATGAACAAAAATCCTTTTCCACTGCCATTATTTTTTTCTCTGATAAACATTTGTAATCCATCTGTACCGGTTCCCGTCTTATCGAAGAGCATCTGATCGTTGTTCGCGGCCTCGGAGATGTTCGTTCCGAACGCAAATCCATATATCGATAGTGTGAATGCGCTGTTATTGATAAAGTCATACGCAGCGTCGTCCGGTATTTCAAGTACGTGAGACTGCTCCCTTATTCTAGCGATTGTCTTCCGATCAGGGCTGTTATCAACTTTCCCAGTATACGTGGCGTTGTTACCGATGATTCCGTCATCAGTGACTGGTTTCTCAGTCACCGTATTCTCGGCTGAACCACTTATACTATCGAAGTTCCAGTAGGAGCTCTGTAAGTCGATTAGGAGATCGACTGTTTCGGATACCGTGACAGACTGGCTGGATCCATTTGCCGAGATATCGAGTTGGACCGTCGCCGTATCACCGAGACTCGCTTGAGGATTGACATCGCCAAAGACCCCAATACTTTCTCCCGCAGAAACAGTGGTTGGTGATCCGGTGCTCGGGTCGACGCCCGTGATTAAGTCAATTCCAGTATTGTTATCCGCGTATCCAGTTACTTCAGCAGAGACGTCAGCAGCATTGTCGAATGTGTTCGTGACCGATAAGAGCTTCACAGCCCCACTATCGGCTCTTACTGCCCGCACGCTGTCTATCGTCAGGGCGTTTTCAGAGACACCGACTTCTGGGTCTTTGTTCCGAGCTGTAAAGACAATCGACTCAACCGAACTCAGGTCCGCAGTAGGGTACTCACGAAGGTTGACAACCACTGAGAGATCTTTTGACCCACCATCAGCCGCTAAAGTAATTGCAGCTGTGCCATTGTCATCAACAATTGAATTATCGCTACTATCCCTGATGTCGAGTGCAGTCCCAACCAAGCTGTTTGGGTCTATCCCTTGAGAACTGTCTACCGACAACCCGACATCTTGACTCCCGTTGTTCGTGACCGTAACAGCGTTATTAAAGATGGCCTCTGTCTTCTCGTTGAGGGCTGTCTGCTTGAGTTTGATCACGTTATTCGAATCGGACCCAACAACCTCGTCAGAAACAATATCAGTATTATTACCTGTGAATTTTATTAGTGCACTTGCGTCGCCAACAGCCCCAATATTGACTGTCCGCCCAGCTTCGACAGATGAGAACGCACCCGAACCGATAACACCACCAACGCCTATTGTGGAAATACTAAGATATGTGAATACTTCACGTCTGCTTGGATTCATCTTGATTATAGTAGAGAGCCTACCGGTCTTATTTATGACCCACATACAATCGTTAAAGCTGGGCTTTAGCTGGACGTGGCTCTGTTTAATATATTTCTTGACGCCTTCCTCACCCTTCACAGTAGTTGCCGAACCTAGCTGAGACTCTTGACGCTGGGCTCCATTGGTCGAGAAATGATCCAGACAGTTGAGGCGAAACAAGCGTGTCGTGCTGCTTCACCGCTGCTGTATCCACACTTAGAATTCGGTGTGAAACCATGCGTAGAGTACACGAGAGAGGATTTTATTGCTCTGATAGGGTGAAAGCCTGCTAAGTCCCCAGCGTGCGTGAAGAGGTACCGAGGTGGTTAAAGTCGATGATTCAACAGCGTCATAAGCGTAGTGTTCAGATAAGCTGGTTCCATGCGAAAGCGAACGATCTGAGCCACTCGTCAACAGTTTCTGCTTTGGCGTTGTTAAAGCAGTTTGAGAAACTGGTAGTTCTGCGTTTTACCTCACGAAAGACACGTTCGACGCTGTTCCGATTTCCATGTCGTTCGTATCTGAAATCGAGGTCATGTTTGCGACAGGCTCGCTGGAGTGAAGCTGATCCATCTACGAGAACTGTTGCGTCATCTATATCGTGTTTGTCACGGAGATCAGAGAAAAACCGATCTGCGAGAGCGTTATTCGTCGTCGGCTCAAGCTGTGTATGAAGCAGATCGTTCGTTTCCGGATCGACAGCAGCGTACAGCCAATATTGTTCGTCGTCAAGCCGAATCACAGTCTCATCAACCGCGACGTGATTCGGGCTCCGACCAGATTCTGGCTGTAGATCGGCTTTGTGAACCCAGTTGTGAACGGTGGATCGCGTTCGTTCAACACCGAATATTTTAAAGAACAAACAGCATTCAGAAGCGATGATTCTGCCAAATGAAGCCGAATACTGAGCTTCATCAACAGCCGCGGTGTTGCCTCTCGCTCCACAAACTCTAAGTTGATCTCGTCCAAACAGCCGTTGAGGCGGTCGTTTTCGGGCAGTCGGGTTAAGTTTGACGTGAATTGTGGTAGACGGCGAGGGCTTCGAGCCAATTTTGAGCTGTCTCTAGCGCGACATTACTGAAACTATTCACAAACGCTGATGTTCGTCGTTCTATTTCCCAAAAGACGCGTTCGATAGCATTCCGATTTCCATGTCGAATGAGTTGAAATCGATAGCCGTCTTCAGCGAGAACTGATCCGAGATAGTCTGCGTCATCGACGAGAAATACCACGTTATCGAGCTGATAGCGTCGGTGGAGCTCGGTGAGAAACCATCGCGTCATCTGTTTATTTCCGGTCGGATAGAGACTCACGTGAAGGATCTCGTTCGTAACCGGATCAACCGCGCCGTACAGCCAGAACTTCTGGCCGTGGAGGCGGATTATCTTTTCGTCAACCGCGAGCTGATCCTCTGAGACGGTCGAGATCGGCTGTATATCGGTTTTATAGACCCAGTTGTGAATAGCGACGTGACTCCGATCGATCCCAAACCTTTCGAGATGTTTACTTACCTCGCGGAGCGACATACCGGCCAAGTGACAGCGGATCCCTACTTCAATTGCCCAGCGCGGAGTTCGATCTCGCTCCACAAACGACAAGTCGATCCAAGCGATACGTTCGCTGAGGCGGTCGAATTCTGCCATAAGCACTCGGAACTCGTCCGCCTCATTCTCTAACTTTACGCGACCTTTCGGGCATGAATCACTTTGAAAACGCACCGCCTCACATTTCAATCCTTATCTGAACACCGCGGCGAGGATGACACTGCCTTGTGCGTAGGCCATCCTACGCGTTCTCTCCTAAATCCGGCGCGGCGTCGGCCCACTCGTCATCGTCGCCGTAGGCGTCATCGCCGTACTCGGTCTCGATCTGCTGGAGGCTCACTACGTTCGCAATCTCCGAGGCTGCGACGTCCTCGGCAACCGCCCAGTAGGAATCGACCTTCTGAACGAGGTCTTTCTCTCGGAGTCGAGAGAGGGTCTTGTGGACACTAGAATACGGTACGTCGGTCAGTTCTGTCAGTTCCTTCGGGCTGAACCCCATATCGGGATGGTCGAGCAACACTGTAAGCAGTTCGTGGGCGTTCGTCCCCGCTTTAACCGGCGGCGTGTCTTCTCCGCTGGAATCGATTCTGATTGGCATTACTGTCTGTCTATGTCAAAATTTGTCTGAGAACGTCATAAAGTTATTGCCGTTTGATAGGGATTATCGTAGCCACCCGGACTGTTTCGTTCAGCTCGTCAGTTCGCGTGTAACAGTCCCCACACTGAACTCTATGAAATTCTACGATAATCCCTATGAGTACACTCGTGATCAAAATCCGTACCGTGACTGCGTTTCTTTCGTAGTTTTCATCGACCGGCTGTTTCAGTCGAGAATATGACTAAAAATTAACATTTTAATAAATATCACTTGTCTATAAGTTCAACGCTTGTTATCTCAAACCGTGTTCCGCTGTCTGTTCCGTCAACAATGCGAATCTGCCAATCGTGAGCAGTGGCGATCTGCTTGACGATGCTCAGTCCGAACCCTGTACTATTCGTCGACCGCGAGTAGCCGGCCTCGAAGACAGCGTCGCGCTCGTCGGATGGAATCCCCGGACCATCGTCCTCAATGTAGAACCCGTCGTCTAGTTCTCCAATCGTCACAGTCACATCTTCCCGGCCGTGTTCAACGGCATTCCGAAACAGGTTCTCAAAGACCTGTTTGAGGCGGCTTCTGTCTGCCTGAACATCTCGATCGATAGTAGAAATCAGTTTTGCCTGATTCGTCTCAACGTTCTCCCAGCACTCGTCGGCTATCATAGCGAGATGGACTGGCTGAGCGTCGGTTACTGCTTTCCCTTCCCGGGCTAGCGTTAGGAGCTCATCAATCAGCGTCTCAATTCGGTTGAGCGCCCCTTCGAGATCGCCGAGGTGAGCGCTGTCACACTCTTCGGCTGCCAGTTCGAGCCGCCCGGTGGCGACGTTCAGCGGGTTTCGGAGATCGTGTGAGACAACACTCGTGAACTCTTCGAGCCGCTCGTTTGCACGCTTGACCGACTCACGTTCGCTGATGTCGATATACATCGCTACCGTTCCGATGACCTCTCCGTTGGCTGTCCGGCGCGGAACCGCACGCAGAAGCGCTTCGATGACCTCCCCATCGATAGTCAGTAGCTCGCGTCTCTCTCTGGTAAACTGTCCGTTAAGTGCCTGGCTGTACCCCTCCGATTGCAGTCTTTCAGCATATTCGGGCGTGTAGAACTCCGCGAGTTCACTGTCGATTATCGTATCCGCATCGTATCCAAGGGTCTCGGCGAACTGGCTGTTACAGTCATCGATGATCGGTTGGCCGTCCTCGGAGCGAGTAAGAATCGTCATTACCGGGGCCTCCTCGAACAGCGTTCGATACTGGGTTTCGTATTTCCTCGCCAATTGCTCCATTTCCTCAGTTTTGTGTTCCAGTTGCTGTTCGTGTTTTATTTGTTCGGTAATGTCGGTTGAAACACCGGCGAGCTGCGACGGGTCGCCGTTCTCGTCTGTAATCACGTCGAGGCGTGCCTGCACCCACCGCACACCACGGTCGGGATGGTCGATACGGAACTCTTGTTCGCGTGGCCAGTCGGACGTTTCGTCCTGCTGGGCTTCCATCTCCGCAAGTAACTCGTCCTTGTCGTCGGGATGGACGTGTCGGAGCCATGCCGTCGGGTCGTCGTATGCCTCTTCCGGGGTGATCCCGTAGATCGTTTCCACTGCCGGATTCACGTACTCGGTTTCGGAGTAGTCGGTCGGCAACAGGAAAAACGCGTCCTCAACGTTGCTCGCGAACCGCTCGAACCGTTCGCGGACCATTCGAAGCTCCTGCTCGCGCTCCTTGCGCTCGGTGATGTCTTGAAACGTCCCTTGAACGGCGATGAGTTCATCATCCTCATATGCCGGCTCTCCGAGCGCGCGAACCCAGCGCACGTCGTCGTCGACTGTGACGATCCGCAATTCCACGTCATACGGTTCGCCATCGGATGTTAGACGGTCGACAGCCTCCCGAATCGTGTCTCTATCGTCGGAATGATAGAACTCGATGGCGTCTTCAATTCTCACATCAGCATCCGGTGACAGTCCGTGGATCCGATACACCTCGTCCGACCACCACAGCGACTCAGACTGCAAATCAAGTTTCCATCCACCGATATGTGCGACTTCTTGTGTATCTCGCAGGAACTGACGGCTCCGGTCAAGTTCCTGCTTTCGCTGCTTGCGTTCTGTTACATCACGATATAGCCACAAGTGTGCCTCCCCCTCGGGCAGGGTGTACGGCACGTAATCGCGTTCGATCACGCGACCGTCTGCGAGTGGAAGTTCCTCGTTTTGAACCGGCTCTCGCCGTTCGATTCGGTCGGCAATCGATCGCATGAACCCCTCTGAACCGACGAACAGATCCGCGAGTTCTTCAGCCGCCGCGGCGCAGTCGCGTCCGACGAGTTCCTCGCTGTCCATCGGGACGCCGAGCGTGTCCCCTAACTGGTCGTTTGCCACGAGCACCTCGCCTTCCGCGTCTTCGACGAGTACGCCCATCGGCAGCGTTTCGGCGATCGTTCGGAGAACGGTATTCGTCCGTTTGAGCTCGGCTTCCCGTTCTTTGCGGTCAGTGATGTCGAAGAAGGATGCTACCACTCCGATCGGGGTCCCGTCGCCGTCCGTCAGGTGGCTGTTCACCCCGCGGGCGTAGAACGTTGACCCGTCCGCCCGAAGGGCTTCGAGTTCGTCCTCCCGACGCCCCCGTTCCGTGACCGTCTCCAGCACGGACCGCGCTTGCTCGGGATCCTTCCACAGCTCTGTGGCTGGACGTCCGATCACGTCGTCTTTATTTTCATACCTCCATAGATCGAGGAACGCAGGGTTCACATCGATCAGTTCGCCGTCGAGATCCGTTATTGCGATGCCGCTGAGCGCCGACTCGTACGAATACTTGTACCGTCGAAGCATCGCTTCCCGCTCCTTCCGCTCGGTAACATCACGCAGAATCCCGACGGACCCCTCGAAAGACTCCCCGTCGTACGGGAGGACGCCCATATGATCCTCACAGACGATCGGCTCACCCCGCTTTGGCTGAACCTCGATCTCGAACTGCACGCTGTCGGGGCCGTCCGACGAGAGAATCCGCCCGAGGTTGGTTTCGGAACGGTCGACAGCCTCCGGCGATTTGATGAGTGCCGGTGACGCTCCGACGACCGTCTCACGGTCGTATCCGATCATCTCGACGAACGCGTCGTTCACGTATTCGAACGCTCCCGTCTCGTCGAGAACGTAGACCGGGTCGTTGAGCGTCTCGACGACCGTTCGAAATCGGTCGAGTTCGACTTCCTGTTCCTGTTCCGCGGAACGATCCCGGACTGAACAGATCAGCTCACCGGTGTCGGTCTGTGCAACGGTGTGGTCTTCGCGAAAGGTCGTTCCGTCAGCCCGGAGGCCGATTGTTTCACCGCTCCAGTAGCCGTCCGCAGCGACCGTCGGCATAATCACATCCTGTGCGATTGCTGTCTCGCCGTCGGGACATGTCAGCTCCCAGTTTTTCCCGTTTATCTCACTGGGTTCGTGTCCGTATATATCCGCGTACGCCTGATTGACGTAGATGTACTCGCCGTCCTCACTGAGGATGCTGATGCCTTCCTGTGCCGTTTCGATGGCGTCACGCTGGCGCTTGCGTTCCTTCTCTGCACGATGTCGCTGGACGGCGTTTCGCAGTCGGTTCGCCAATACGGCGTACTGGTCGGTCCCACTCTTTTTTTGCAGATAGTCCGTCACGCCCGCAGAGATGGCTTCACCGGCGATCTCTTCGGAACCTTGGCCAGTGAACAGAAGAAATGGCAGGTCAGGGTACTTCTTGCGGACGGATTTGAGAAATTCGATCCCGTTCTGGCCAGGCATATCGTAATCAGAGATTACACAGTCGAAGTCGTCGTGAGAGAGATGCTCTAATCCCTCACTGGCACTCCTCACGGTCTTGACGGTGAAGCAATCGTCCTCCCGTTTCAGAAATTCCGCAGTCAACTCAGCGAGGGCTGGCTCATCGTCAACGTGGAGAACGCGGATATTCATTCCACGAGTCATACTCCAACTTCACAACCAGTCATAATAATACCACATCCACAGATGAAGATCAGAATTCTGTCACGTGGTGTCTTTACGGAGAATCAAGGAGAAAGCCTCGCGCTTCAGCGCGGGGATGAATCCGACAACTCTTCTCTAATCCACGGTTCGATGGGACGGCTGGATATTCCTCGCTACTCCGCCCCGAACCTTCAAGTTAGTTTGTCTACATAGGTTACGTATGGCGAAACAGGTCGTCACACGCACCTATACTGCTTCCATTCGGAACCAGTCACAGGTACAAGACGACCTTGACGCCCTCGGGTTCGCAGCCTCGAAACTCTGGAACGTTGGACGGTGGACATGCAGCCGGATTTGGGACGAAATCGGTCACATTCCAACTCACACCGAACTCACCGCGTACCTGAAGAGCCACGAACGCTACGATGACCTGCACTCGCAGTCAAGTCAGCGAGTCCTTCAAGAACTCGCTGAGGCGTTCAACGGCTGGTACGGAAAACTGCAAAACGGAGACACGAGAGCGAACCCGCCCGGCTACCGCAAACACGGCGACGAACACCCGCGTTCGACGGTCACGTTCAAATCTGCCGGCTTCAAACTCGACACTCAGTACAACCGCGTCCGGCTCTCCCAAGGGTCGAACCTCAAAGAGTATTGGTCGGATTTCATCCTCTGTAAATTCCAAACACGACCTGACGTTGACCTCTCCACTGTGGAGAACGTCCAACAAGTGAAGGTAGTTTGGACAGGCGATGAGTGGGAACTTCGCTTCGTCTGTAAGGTTGAGATTGATGTATCTGGGCCACCTGACGAACAAACCGTCGGTATCGATCTCGGCATCAACAACTTCGCCGCACTCGCCTACGAAGACGGTCACAGCGAGCTGTACCCGCTGAACTGTCTGAAGCAGGACGACTACTACTTCAGCAAGCGACTCGCTCGCTGTGACGATTCAAACTCTGAGCAGGCTACACGGTTGAATCAGAAGAAATCGAGTCGGCGCACGCACTACTTCCACACCCTCTCGAAACACATCGTTCAGCGGTGTGTAGAGGGGGGTGTAGGAACGATTGTGATCGGTGATCTCTCGGGCATCCGTGAGGCGAAGAACTGGGGCAAGCACGGCAATCTCGACTTGCACTCGTGGGCGTTCGACCGCTTCACGAAACTGCTCACCTACAAAGCCGAGATGGAAGGAATCACTGTCGAGGAAGTGTCTGAGCGCGGCACGTCGAAGTCGTGTTCGTGCTGTGGTCGCAAGCGTGGGGCAAACCGTGTCGAGCGTGGATTGTACGTCTGTGACGAGTGCGGGACGACGGCGAACGCAGACGTGAACGGAGCCGAAAACATTCGACAGAAAGTATCTCCGAGTTCACCGAATCTGTCGGTGAATAGGAGTAACGGCTGGTTGGCACAGCCATCGACGTTCCTGTTTGACAATGAAACTGGCGCGTTCGCGCCTCAAGAACAGGTAACGTCGTAAACCACAATATCCCAACTCAGCGGCGCGGTGCCGTGGGAATCCTCGTGCTTTAGTGCGGGGAGGATGTCAATACGTATCGACATCAATTCGACCAGCCCTGAGTGGTTACATATAACGAGTTGTCTGTTAAGTGACTAACCCGTTAGTCGGAGCCGATGTAACGTCAATGGGCTGTCTACACTCTCTGTCTTACACTCACTTTGTGATATACTCCGTTCAACATATCCGTCCAACAGTAGCAGTATATCAAGTCGGTTGTGAACATCCGTATAGTACATCATTATGCTCTGACTGCCGGGACAAATCCGAGCCTGACGACCGTCCCACGGGGCGAGTTGTCCTCGATTCGAATCTCACCGTCGTACTGTTGCATAAACTTGTTTACAAGATATAAGCCGATGCCTGTTCCGTCTGCATCGCCCGAATACGCTTTCTCTATCACGCTTGCTTTCGTCTCAGCAGGGATTCCTGGGCCGTTATCGGCGATGTCGACCCATACGTACTCCTGCTCGGCATCGCCCTCAATCGTTGTCGTTTCGGCATCGGTATCACCAGCGGTTGAGTGGTGAACGTCGATCTCGATGCTCGGAGTATTGGTGTCGTTGTGATCGACAGCGTTCAGCAGGACGTTCCGTAGCACTGTTCCGAGGAACTGGTTGGCTTTCACCGACGCGTCTGATGCATCGCCAGTGAGCGAGACGGACGCCGATTCGTAGTTTTCTCTGAAGTGAGTGACTTCGGCGTCCAATACCGCGCCAAGTTGAACGACGTCGAGTTCTGTTCGCTCGTCTTCGAGTGTGCTGATTAGCTCTCCGACGGACTCGGTAAGGGTCACAATGTGATTGCTGGCGTCTTCGATACGGTCGAGTGAGCGCTGTTCGCTCGGAGAGTCCGCCTCCAGCGCACTCGCCCAACCAAGGATGATCGAGGCGTCATTTCGGATTTCGTGGCGGATGAGCCAGTTGAGGACGCTCAGCTCGTTTCGCTGCCGCTCGATCTGTTTCGTTTGGGCCTTCCGTGTCTGCGCATAAGTAACAGTTTTGGCCAGCACTCGAGGCGTGACGTGGTCCTTGATCAAGAAGTCCTGTGCGCCCTTATCGACGGCTTCAGTACCGAGCTGTTGATCACCGACGCTGGTGAGAACGACGATAGCGACGTCAGAGTCGGCGTCGACGACCCGGTCGACGGTTTCCAGCCCCGTCGAGTCGGGAAGGTTCAGGTCCAACAGGACGGCATCGTAGGTCTGCTCCCGGTCGGTGAGTTCTGCAAGCCCGGGCTCGAGCGATGTGACTCGCTCGACTTCCGTCGGAGTCGCAGTCGGATTGTCGACCGTGTCTGCCTGCAGTTCCTGTAACATTGCCGCGTACAACTGCGCGTCGCTGTCGTTATCCTCGACCAACAGAACGCGTCTCGTACTCGGAGTCATTATGATTACTCTTATAACCTACATATATAAACAACCAGTGCGTTTCGACACGTCACCCCACCTCGCGGGACCGGGTCAGTCGTGCGAAAAACCCGCAAATACCAGCAATCCGGCGGCGGTACTCAGGGAACTCCATCGGCTTGTTCAAATAGAGGTTCGCTCCGAGGTCGTACGATCGGTGAAGATCAGCGTTACTCTCTCCCCCGCTGAACACAGCAACGGGGAGTTGTTCGGGTGAGTACGACTGTCGAATCATATTTAAAACTTCGAATCCGGATCCGTCCGGAAGGTTGATATCGAGGAGCACGGCCTCGGGTCGCACGGTCTCACCGGTGCCCGCCGCATCGAGATGGTCGAGAAACCCTGCGATACTGCTGTACCGGGTTAGGTCGTAGACGCAGTCACTCTGCTGAGCCGCCGTCTCGATCATCATGGCGTCAGCATCGTTGTCCTCGACGTAGGCGAGTCCCCCGCACTGTGGGCCGGAGCTCGTGGTGGATCGGTTCGTCACGGCGGTCTACTCGTGTGTGATTCCACTGGCGTCGGTAAGGAGCTCGTCAATTGACTCGGCCTCTTCCAGTGAGCGCCACGCATCCCGATCTTCGAGTTCGTTCTGCCACTCCTCCTGCAGGTCTTCGAGGGTCGCGTCTGCCCGCTCGTACGCCGGCGCTGTCTCGACGGCCGGTCCGCGTGTCTCCCTGACGAACTGAAGTCGATGCTCTCGAGCCCGGACCCGTCGCCCGAGCGCCGACAGCTCATTCATTCGGTAGAGTGTATTGACGGCCTCGAGCACTCTTTCGCGCGTCGCCGGCTTGCTGAGCAACAGGTCGGCAGGGAGTTCGGTGGCCGATACGGACACATCCGCCGAACTCAAGAATCCTGTCGGGGGGGATATCCCTGCCTGTCGAGCGTTTTCGACGATCTTCTCCCCGGTCGTGTCCGGCAGGTGTCGATCGAGGATCGCAACGTCGATACTCTCGTCGAGCGCAGCACGGGCTGCTTTGCTATCAGTTGCCGTGACGACATCGTACTCAGCACTGAGCCAAGAACTGAGCAGCTCGACCTGCCGTGGATCGTCGTCAACGATCAGTACCCGCGGCAGCCCCCGACTCTCGACGTATTCACCATCCCAGTCCGCCGTGGCGTCGATGAGTGCGTAGAGATTCTCCCCGGCGGGGGTTAGTGTGTATTCGACACGGCGGGGAGACTCCTGGAGCACCTCCTTGTGAAGCACGTCACGCTCGATGAGATCGTCGACGTTGTTCGAGAGGACCTTATTCGAGATTCCGTCGAGCCGGCCTTTGAGCCCACCGAACCCCGTGGGCTCGTTTTCGTGAAGCTGAACGATGATCCGTGGTTTCCACTTCGTACTGAGTAGTTCGAGCGCCACGGAGTCAGCTGGGTTTTGATTCGGGTCGGAGGTCATGACTTGTTGTGACTGTCCGTTATCGGTAGATGCTGGGTGTTAGTACTGGTGAGCACATAACCTGAGGGTAACTCTTTTTTGTTACTTCGAGGTAACACGTATAAGTATTTGATGCCGGTGACCCTAGTCCCACCCGAGCGCGTAACTTCGAGGTGTTGGTATGCAAGTGCCTCACGCTGAAGTAATCCCACCTGAATGGGTGCAACCACAAAAGAGGATTCGTCTGGCTCGCTCGGTGGGAGTGCCTCGACAATCCTCGTCGGTATCGTCGTCGGAAGCGCTCTCGCGCTGGCTGCCGAGACGTATCTCGCCCGCTCGCTCGCTCCGGAGGTGTACGGTACTGTCGCACTTGCGTATACGCTCATTTACGCACTCGGGTTGCTGCTCGGAAACGGCATCGGTGACGCCATCGCCCGGACGCTGAACGCCCGGTCGGGTGAAGCCCCTGGAGCAGTCGTCAGCAGCGGTCTCGTCATTGCACTCACCATCGGTGGATTGCTCGTGACGGTCGGGTACATTACCCGTCGTCCGTTGGCCGAGGCGCTGGGCGAACCCGCTCTCGCCACGTACTTGCCGTGGCTCCTTCCGTTCGGCCTGCTCTACCCACTCGGGCAGGTGGCCTTCGGAACGATTCGTGCCGATACCGGCTCGAAAGTAGCCGTCCTGGTCAGGGATTTCGCCCCCCGACTTCTCGGTATCGGTGTTCTGGTCGTCACCGCTGCGCTCGGCGCGAGTCTGCTCGGAGCCATCGCCTACTGGCTGATGTTCCCGAGCGGTATCCTCCTGTTCGGGTTCGGCTATCTACTGTTCCGACAGCGAAATCGCACGGAACCGTTAGTCGCATACCCGGATGATGACACGCTGCGGACGGTGTGGGGGCATGCGTGGCCACTCGCAGCCTCGGCGTCGATGTTTATGCTCCTTTCGACGCTGGACGTGTTGATGATCGGTCTGTTCGCGACGTCCAGCGAGGTCGGCTTCTATCGGGCGATTCAGCCGCTCCGACAGTCAACGACGTTCGTGCTCTCTGCATTCAGCTTCGCCTTTCTCCCGCTGGCGACCCGCCGGTTCAGTGACGGACAGCTCGACAGTCTCGGACAACTGTTCACTACCTCGACGAAGTGGATCGTGACAGCTACCCTCCCGCTTGCCCTCCTCTTTGTTTGCTACGCAGAGTCGGTCGTGGAATTGCTGTTCGGAGGGGCGTACGCTCCGGCTGCGCCCGCACTGGCTGTTCTCACGGCCGGACTGTTCTTTCGGGCGCTCACCGGACTGGACGGTGATCTGATAAAGGCTGTCGACCGCCCCCGAGTCGAGCTGTGGACGGCAGCCGTCGGCGTCGGCGTCAACGTGATCGTGAACGTGTGGGCGATTCCACGCTTCGGCATCGTCGGCGCGGCCATCGGGACAGCGGTCGGCTACGGCGCGTACAACGCGCTCGAACTGGTTGTCATCTACCGGACAGTCGGCGTCCACCCGTTCTCGAAGGCGACGACGGGCATCGTGTTTATAACGGTGCTAGTGGCACTCGTGGTTCGGCTCGTGACCGGAAGCGGTGTCAGCGTCGTCGTACTGGTCGCCGCCGGTGGCGCCATTGGACTGAGTGCGGTCGGCTCCCTGTTGCTCGTCGGTGATCTCTCCGACGCCGAGATACAGGCTCTCGAGCACCTCGAACGCCGGACGGGGGTTCACCTCCTGTGGCTCGTCCTGAAACGAAATCTCGGAGGAACGAACACGTGACCCAACAAGATGTAGACACGGAGGATGGCGCAGCGGCCGCAACGTGGCGACGGCGCCTTACGAAGTGGGGTAAGCCAGTCATCACCACTTCACTCATCGTCCTCCTGGTTGGAGCGGCTGCGTTCCCCTCGACTGCGGTGTCGTCCGCACAGCCAGAGACGGACGGGAGAGATGCAGAAACCAGCAACGAAAGCGAGGGGCTGTTCGGCGGTATCAAGACCGCCGTGGATCCGGTCTGGTGCTGCGCGTTCGGCTGTTCAAAGCCTGTCGTCGTCTCGCAAACTGAAACGGTCGTCGTTCAAGAGAGTGCCCCGACTCAGCAGGCAGAGGCGCCGGGCGCCCCGGCTAACACGACTGTCGATACGGAAGCGAACGCGAGCACGAACGCAACTATCGAGGCAGGCGGGAGCGGCAGCGTCGGAGAGACAGTATCTGACACCCCGGCGGGGGAGGGCGCTGAAGGAGTCGAGGGAAGAGACGGTGGTCAGCGACCCGCCACATCGCCACGGATTGTCCAGGCCGTCTCCGGTGGAGAGACGGCTACTGCTCCGTGGTGGTGGTTCCTACTCGTCAGCTTGTTCGGGTTTGTTACGCTTGCACTCGTCGGTCTAGCGCTCTATCGACGCCTCGGCCAAACAGACCGTACTACAGAGTCGTCTCCGTATCCCGCGACGCTCCGACCCCGCGTCGTGCGAGGGAAGGCTCACTACACTGACGACGGAACGAAGACGGCATCTGCCGGAGCGGCTTCCTCCTCCGAACCCGCCCGCGTGCGACTCACCAAGGCGAGAGCCGCACTCGACGATGGCCGGACGGACCAGAGCGTGACGCTCGCAGTACAGGCACTCGCCGATGCGTGTGTGCACGAAGAGGAGATACAGGGCCACGCGGCACTGTTCACAGCATGGGAACCGACCGCCGCTGAGCTACCTACCTTCCCTGCGACACTCGATCAACTCCACGGAGACTACGAGCAGGCCATCTTCAGTCCACAGTCCGTCTCTGAATCGGACGCAATGAACTGTATCGAGACGGCCGAAGTCCTTCTGACGGGCAGTGACACGTAGGTTACGCCCGTGTGTTACTCGCAGCTCTACACCGGCGGTTAACTGTGGCGTGTGTCGTCGGAAGTATGAGCAGTCACCCGGGACCTGATACTGCTAACGACAGCCACCAGACAGCCGAGACCACCGAGTCGACCGTCCACGGCACGACCGAAGACCGCAGCCACAAGGGGTCTCCCACGACGGGCTTCGACGCCACCGAGCCGAACCACGTCATCCTCCTCTCGATCGACGCGCTACGTGCCGACCATCTCGGCTGTCACGGCCACCACCGTGACACATCCCCGACCGTCGACCGGCTCGCGGCGGACGGCATCAGGTTCAGCCGGGCGTACAGCCCGAGTTCACACACCCGCGAGGCTGTCCCTGCGCTCCTCTCCGGGCAGTACCCGAGCGTCGCTACCACCGACCGCTTCCGACGGAATACACAGACGATTGGCCACCTGTTACAGGGCACAACGGCTCGCTCGGCTGGTATCCACTCCAACCCGTTCGTCTCCGAAGGGTTCGGCTTCGGTGATGGGTTCAACCACTTCGACGACGACATGCTCGTAGGCGGCCACTGGCTGACCGCGCTCGCACAACGAGCCGTGGACAAGCTCCGTAATCGCCACTACGCGCGGGCCGAGACGGTTACCGACCGCGGTATCGAGTTCCTCCGGTCACAGGCCGTCGATGGCGGTCGGCCGACGTTCACTTGGTTACACTACATGGATGTCCACGGCCCGTACGAGCCGCCGGCAGAGTTCAGTCGCAAGTACGTCGCTGATCGCGTCACCGATGCCGAAGCGGCTCAACTATACAAACGAGCGATTGCCGAGCCGGATTCGCTCAGCGAGCGCGAGCAGCAACGTCTCATCGACCTCTACGATGCCGAAATCAGGTATCTGGACGCCAACGTCGACCGTCTGCTGGATGAACTCTCCCGACTCGGCATCAGAGACGAGACGCTCATCCTGCTGACCGCCGACCACGGCGAGGCGTTCGGAGAGCGTGGCTACTACGAACACCCGCGATTCCTGCCACAGGAACTCACGCACGTCCCACTCATCGCCACCGGCGCAGGGGTTCGCTCCCAGCAGACGATTCGCGCGCCCGTCAGCACGCTTGACCTTGCTCCGACGATCGCGGAAGTGTTCGACGTCGAGTACGCAGGCCCCGGCCGGTCACTCGTTGCGACGGCAGACAGGCCCGACTCAGACCGTGTCGTGTTCGCACAGGCACGCGGCGAGGGCGAGGACGCCGGTGTCCACCGGTATGCTGGCTATCGGGGAGGTGGTGTCGCCTACGCCGACGTGGATACAGAGACTGGCGAGCGAACGTTCGACGCCGGCATCCAGTGCAGTTTGAAGCGGGCTCTCAACGGACATATTGACGCCGACGGCTACACCACTGCGACCGATACTGGACGGTCAGAGAGAAGTGAAACAGAGCGGACGACGGAGAAAGATGCAGAAGACGATGTGGCCCACCGCCTGCGCGCGCTCGGGTACGTGGAGTGATTCAGATGGACATTGCATTCGTCTCCAACGTGGTGTATCCCGACGTGACGGGCGGCGCGGAGAAACGTATCTACGAAATCGCCCGCCGCCTCGCTGCGGAGGGGCATACCGTTACCCAGTACAGCAGGCACTACTGGGAGGGCCCCAAGCGCATCGAGCGCGAGGGAGTCACCTATCAGGCTATTGCGCCGGGGAAGGAGCTGTACGCTGGCGACCGGCGCTCGATTACGGAAGCACTCGATTTCGGTGTTCGAACGATTCCCGCACTCCGTGGGGCGTTCCGCGACCACGACGTCGTCCATGCGTCGATCTTCCCGTACTTTCCCGTTCTCGGGGCAGCAGTTGCCAAGGCGGCGGGCCGAGCGGACGCCGCGCCACTTGTGACGACGTGGCACGAGGTCTGGCTGGACTACTGGGAGGAGTATCTCGGGCGACTCTCCCCGTTCGGTAAGCTCGTCGAACGGTACACCGCACGGGTCGACCAACATCCCATCGCTATCTCGGAACTGACCGCACGGCGGCTGAAGCAGGTGGGCCGCCCTCGCGAGCAGACGCACGTCGTTCCAAACGGAATCGATGTGGAGGGCGTCCAAACGGTGGAAACGGCCACAGACGGCTACGACGTGCTGTACGCTGGCCGGCTCATTCCCGAAAAGAACGTGGACGTGACTGTCGAGGGGTTCGCTCGCGCCGCACAGATCAACCCCGACATCCGCCTGGGTATCATCGGTGACGGCCCCGAGCGCGAGGCGCTCGAACAGCTCGCAGCGGGGATGGCCTGCCGGGAACGTATCGACTTCCTCGGGTTCCTCCCGGAGTACGAAGACGTGCTGGGGCACATGCACGCTGCTGACGTGTTCTGCTCGCCCTCCGAGCGCGAGGGGTTCGGCATTACGTACATTGAGGCGCTCGCGGCGGGGTGTACGGTCATCGGCGCCGACCACCCGCGAAGTGCGGCCTCGGAAGTTATCGGAGACGCCGGGCTGGCCGTTCGGCCGACGACGACGGCGGTCACACAAGCCCTCTCGCGGTCGCTGTCAGGAGTTGCGGCGACAACGCGCCCCGAGCAGCGGGCCGCACAGTTCGATTGGGATCGAATCGCGGCGCAGACCCTCGACGTGTACCGGGCGGTGCTAGACGAGACTCCGACGTCTCAGCAGTCGGAGCCCAGTCGAGCGAGTGTCGAGTCCACGGCACTGTCGGACTGACACGAAACCCCAACCCGAAAGCTCGGTGACCTCAAGTATGGCCCGACCGATTAGGTATATAATTAACAACGATGGAACGAACATACGTCGCGACAGGGGACTCGACACACGAGGCACTCGCTGGGCTGGCGGAGACGGAGAACGTCACGGCAGTCTTCGCACTCGTCGCAGCGTCGACCACGAAGCATCGAGAGGAGTTGGCCACAGCCGGAACCGAGACTGATCTCGCACTGTTCGGCGGCATCTTCCCACAACTCATCGTCGACGGTGTCGCCCATGAGGAGGGGACACTTCTGCTCGGCTTATCCCAGGTACCCGAGGTGACCTATATCACCGGACTGAGCGATGCCGAGCGAGGTTACACCGACCAGCTCCCCGACCTGCTCTCGCGAGGATTCAAAACGGCGTTCGTGCTGGTCGATGCGTTTGCCAGCCGGACGGACGTGCTCATCCGCGCCCTTTTCAACACCTACGGCGTCGAACTGAACGTCCTCGGTGGCGGCGCAGGGTCACTCTCGATGGAACAACAACCCTGCCTGCTGACCGATGAAGGCTGGCACGAGGACGGGGCACTCATCGCCGCCACGGAAGCGAACGGGAACGTCGGTGTGCGACACGGCTGGCAGGAGTTCGCCGGGCCGTTCCGCGTGACCGACGCCGAGGGGAACGTGGTTACTCTCCTCGGTGACGAACCAGCCTACGACGTGTATCGCGAAGTCGTCGAACCCGATGCCGGTGTCGAGATAGGTGCCGACAACTTCTTTGAGGTAGCCAAGTCCTATCCGCTCGGATTGAGCCGCTTCGACGCGGAGAAGATCGTCCGAGATCCGTTCGAGCCGACAGCCGAAGGCGGGCTCCGCTGTTTCGGCGATGTGCCGCAGGGGTCTTTCGTCCACGTTCTGAAAGGCGAACCGGCGTCACTCATTGAGGCGGCATGCGAGGCTGCGGATGCGGCCCGGGCAATCGAGCTTCCCGGCGGTGGCCCCCGGTCGACGCTGTTTTTCGACTGTATCTCGCGGGCGCTGTACCTCGAATCCGAGTTCAAGCAGGAACTCGCCACCGTCGCGGACCGTAGCGACGCACCACTCGTCGGAGCACTCACTATCGGAGAGATAGCCAACTCCGGGCGTGAGTTTCTCGAACTGTATAACAAGACGGCGGTCGTCGGGGTCGTCGATAGCGTATGAGTGGCTCGTCACCGACCTCTCCCGAGCAACTCCAAGTTCTCTACGAGATTGCCCTCTCTATTGGTCGCGGAGAAACGCTCTCTGAGGTTGCACAGACGGCACTCTCGTCGTATCTCCGCCGGCTCAACTGCTCGACCGGCGGTGTCTTCGAGCGATACGAGGAGGATGGAGACGTTTCGTACCGGCTGATCGAGGGGATTCCTGCTACTCCGACGTACAACGACACGTTCGAGGCCGCGACACGGCACCTTGACAACGACGATGCGACCGATGCTGCCTCGTTCCGTGAGGAACTGCCACTTTCGGCAGGTGACGGGGCGGCACATTACTACATTTTTGACCTTCCCGGGTTCGGGGTGCTGGTGATAGTAAAGAACAGTGAACCGCTCACTCCAGGGACGATTGCTGCACTCGAGCCGCTGAACCAGAAGCTCGCGGATGCGTGTTGTAACCGGCGAGTCGAACAGGAGGCAGCACAGACACGTGAGACGCTCCGCGCCGTCCTCGATACGATCCCACAGGAGGTGGTCGTCAGAGATCGTGACGGGCGATATACGCTTGCGAACGAGTCCGCAGCCGCCGCGCACGGCGTTCGGGTCGAAGAACTGGAAGGGTCGACCGACGAGGAGCAGGCTCAGAGCAGCGGCGACCGAGACGTTCGGGCGACGGATATGAAGATAATCGAGTCCGGCGAACCGCAACGAATCGAAGACGAGGAACTCATCGATGCCGATGGGCGCACACGGACAGTTACCACGGACATCGTACCACTCGAACTCCCGGAGACGGAGCGGCAGGCACTCGTCGTTACGACCGATACGACCGACCGCACAGAACGCCAGGCTGCGTTGGAACGCCAGGCAACGGCGATGGAGGCGTCGATGGACGGCATCTCGATTTTGAATGCGGACGGTGAGTACACCTATATGAACGAGGCACACGCCGACATCTTTGGATACGACTCGACGGAGCTTCTGGGAGGGACCTGGCGACAGCTGTATCCCGACGACGAGATCGAACGAATCGAGCAAGAGGTGTTCCCGGTACTCGAACGTGAGGGCGAGTGGCGCGGCGAAACAGTCGGCAAAGCGCGCGATGGAACAGCGGTTCACCAGGAGATCACTCTCTCTGCGCTCGAAGACGGGGGGTTGGTCTGTACGAACCGCGACATCACTGAACAGAAACGGCGCGAGCAGGCTCTCGAGAGCCAGCGGTCCCGACTCCGTGTCCTGTTCGATCAATCGCCGGACAATATCATCGTTCACGACGACGAGGGGGCAGTTTTAGACGTAAACGAGCGACAGGTCTCGACACTCGGATACGACCGCGAGACGCTCTTAGGGATGAACGTCGAGGAGTTCGAAGTCAGACTCGAAATCGATGAACTCGAATCACTCTGGGAGGAACTGTCGGTCGGCGAGACGCTGGAAACGCGAGGACGCCACCGTCGTGCTGACGGAAGCGAGTATCCGATCGAAGTCTGGGTGAGCAAAACGGAGATCGAGGGCGAAACTCGTCTCATCGCCCTCGACCGTGACATCAGCGAACGGGTCGAGCGAGAACAGCGACTACAGACCCGTCGGCGACAACTCACGCGTCTCCACGAGGCGACTCGTGAACTGATGACCGCTGCGACACGACCCGAGGTTGCAGACAGCGCCAGCGAGACGGTACGAGAAGTGCTTGGCCACCCGCTACACAGAATTCAATTTTACGATTCTACCCAAGATGCACTCGTCCCAGTGTCAGTGTCCGACCGCGTTCAGGACGTCATCGGTGAGCCGCCCGCTATCGGCCCTGGAGACGGAGTTGCGTGGACTGCGTACGAGTCGGGCGAGGCCGATCTTCGCGCTGACATCCCGAATGACGACGACGTGATGAACCCGAAGACGGCTGTCCGGAGTGAACTGTACGTTCCACTTGGCGACCACGGAGTTATTATCGTTGGTTCGACCGAACCCGACGAGTTCACTGAGGCGGATGTCGCCTCAACCAAGATTCTCGCCGCGAACGTCGAGGCGGCACTCGACCGCGTCGAGCGCGAAACTCGGCTCAAGCGCACGAACACCGTTTTCCAGACGGTCCTCGATAATCTCCCGGCTGGGGTGCTCGTCGAGGACCCAGACAGGGACATTCTCACGGTCAACCAGCGCCTGCTGGACCTATTTGAGATGGATGTCTCCAGAGAGGCACTCGCAGGCGTGGACTGTCAAGCTGCTGCCGATGATCTCAAACATCGGTTCGATGCGCCGGAGCAGTTCCTCACTCGCCTGGACAGTCTTATCGAAACGCGTGAGCCAGTCACAAAAGAGCCGCTTGAACTCGCTGACGGGCGGACGCTAGAGCGGGATTACGTCCCGTACACGCTGCCCGACGGCGAGGCGAACTTGTGGATGTACCGAGACATCACGAGCCAATCCCGTCGAGAGACCGCCGTTCGCAACCTGCTCAGTATTACCTCCAGACAGGACGTAGGATTTGAGCAGAAGATACGGGAAGTACTCGAAATCGGTCGCCGTCGAACCGGTATGGAGGCTGCGTTCTTTTCGACGATAGATAGCAGCGCCGACCCCGACACCGGTGGCTTCCAGATCAGCGCCTCAATAGGTAGCGATCCGCAGTTCGACACGCGAGAGCAACAGCCACTCTCGAAGACGTACTGTCGAAAGACCGTCCAGACGGTCGATTCGGTCAGCGTTACCAACGCCGACGAAACGTGGCGTGACGACCCTGCATACGAGGAGTTCGGACTCTCCTGTTATATTGGTAGACGTGTCGAAGTCGACGGCGAGGTCTACGGAACGCTCTGTTTCACCCATCGTGAGCCCCGCGACGAGCCGTTCACCCAAGAGGAATTACAGTTCGTGAAGCTCCTCACGCAGTGGCTCAGTTTCGAACTCGAGCGGCGAGACCGCGAGGCCGACCTTCGCGAGACGCGCAAACAACTTCGACGGTCAAACGAGGAACTGGAGCAGTTCGCGTACGCGGCCTCACACGACCTGAAAGAGCCGCTCCGGTCGGTCAGCAACTACCTCACCCTCCTCGATGATCTCTACGACGAGGGCCAAACCTTCGACGCACAGGCGGAGACGCTCATCGAAGACGCCGTCGGGGCGACGGGACGGATGCAGTCGATGATCAACGCACTGCTCCAGTATTCGCGGGTAGATTCCCGTGGTGGTGCCCTCGAACCGACCCCGATCGATGCGGTCGTGGAGAAGGCAGAACTGAATCTTACGGTGCGGATCGACGATATCGGAGCGACGGTCACCACCGAGGGACTGCCGACGGTCAGTGGCGACGAGCGACTCCTCATCCAACTGTTCCAGAACCTCATCGACAACGGCCTGAAGTACAACGAGTCTGCGAACCCCCGCATCAGCATCGTGCCCGACAAGCCCGTCGCCAACATCGACCCACCTGAGCCGGTGGCACTCGACGGGAGTGTGTCGTGGCACCACATCCGTGTCGAGGACAACGGCATCGGGATGGACGCCGGCGTGGCCGACCGCGCGTTCGACGTGTTCGAACGTCTTGGTCGGACCGATGAGAATGGAACGGGGATGGGGCTGACGCTCTGTCAGCGCATCGTTGAGTACCACAACGGAGCCATCTGGCTCGAGTCAGCACCCGGTGACGGAACCGTCGTCCACCTCTGTCTCCCGGATGTCTGAGTAGCTTCCATTTAGCGGGTGGTTTTCACCATACACCCCCGCGTGAGGCTGAGGGTAACATCCCCAGATACAGACGCCCTGTTTTTGTTTGGGTATGTCGAAGCAGCAGACCCCCGAATACCCGTCTGGTACCGACGCGGCCACCCCAACTTCCGAGACACCGACCGTTCCCGACACGAGCGACACGAGTGCGGGTGTCAACGGATCGGAAGGCGGTCAGTTCACGCTCTGCGGCCCCATGTCTGCGATCGACCCGACCGTGTCGGTCGTTATTCCGACGCTCAACGAGGAGGAAGCCATCGAAGCGGTGCTGCAGGCAGTCTTCACGGCACTGCGGGAGCTCGATATCCCGAGCGAAATTATCCTGGCCGACTCCTCGACGGACCGCACGCCCAACATCGCCCGCAATCATGGGGCGATCGTCACCGAACCCGAACGCAATGGCTACGGTGCGGCGTATCTCGATGGGTTCGACACAGCACGCGGAGACATCATCGCAATGGGCGATGCTGACACCACCTACGATTTCACCGAGCTGCCGAAGCTCATCCGAACGATGCAGGAGACGGATGCTGACATGGTGATTGGCTCCCGCCTCGATGGCGAGATTCTTTCCGGTGCGATGCCACCGCTTCACCAGTACGTCGGTAATCCGATGCTGACGCGGATGCTGAACACGCTGTTCGACGCCGAGTTCTCGGACACACACTCCGGGTTTCGCGTGTTCACCCGCGAGGCGCTCGATGCGATGGACCCGCAGACGACCGGGATGGAGTTCGCCTCGGAGATGCTGATCGGTGCCGCCCGCGAAGACCTCTCGGTAGAGGAAGTGCCCATCACCTACCACCCGCGTGTCGGAGACGCGAAACTGGAGAGTTTCCGTGATGGCTGGCGACACATCCGTTATATGATCGGAGAGTGGGGCAGCAACGTCGCCGCCGTGCGGGTGCTCGCTGGACTGTTCGCCTGAACGTACCGACACAGACCACCCACCTCACACCGGCTCGCGCCGGGTCTACACCCCTCACAGTCCGATGCCAGACAATGTAGACCTCGCTATCGTCCTGCCAGCCTACGCCCACCAATCGACCGCCTGAGCGAGTATATTGAGGCCCTCGATACGCACCTCGATCCCGACCGAATACACGTTCCGTTCGACGGTATCCAAGACGGCGACCCGCAGCTTCGCCGGCTCGAACAGGCCGGGGCTACCGTCTCACCGTCGCCTGACCGACAGGGGGAAGGGAGCGGCGCTTTCCGGTGCGTTCGACCGTCTCGCTACCTCCTTCGACCGCTTGTTGTTTCTCGACGCCGACGGGAGTACCAGCGTCAAGTCCGCCGCCAACCTCGCTGAACAGGTCGGTGGCAGCAGCCCCACGCTGGCAATCGGCTACCGCCACCCACCACAACAGGCCGAGAGACAGAACCGGACTGGATATCGTCGCGTGTTCAGCAGTGGATACCGTCAACTCGCCCACGCACTTGTCGGTATCGACGCTCGCGACCCACAGTGCGGTGCGAAGGCGATGGATGCGAGTGTCTGGTGGCAACTTCGCCCGACGCTTCGCAACACCGGATTCGAGTGGGATACCGAACTGTTGGCTATCGCGGCGGCCGCAGGGATACCCGTCAGCGAACACCCGGTCGAATGGGTCAACCAGCCCGGAACGACAGTCCGGCTGACCGACCCTGTGCGGATGCTCGGACAGTTGTTCAGTGCCCGTCGCCGGGCGTCGAAGACACCACCTCGCAATCCCCGACCATCTTTGCAGACGCCGAGGCTGCGGGTCGCCGGCCTTGACTGATTTTTAAGGAGCGGTCGCACGTCGTCTCTCAAGAGTGCATGGAGGTCGAGGGCTGACGTGGGTCAGAGCTGGCCTCCGCTCACCGGCCGCGTGGCTCACTCTGCTCAGGCTATTGCTGTATCTCCCGGGGCTCGGTGGGTATCCCCTTCGAGGGTGGGACGAGGCGATTTACGCGACTGCAGCCCGCTACGCGCTCGAACGGGGGGACTATCTCGTTCCACACCTCTACTGGCTTGCGTCTAACGGTGAGATCGTCTACGAGCCGTTCTTGGAGAAGCCACCGCTGTCGATGTGGCTGATGACACTGAGTATGGGTGTATTCGGGGTGACCGAGTTCGCAGCGCGCCCCCCCCAAGCGCTCGCTGCGACGGCCGTCACGCCGGTGCTGTACCTCGGGACGCGCTCGTTGCTGGGACGGAGACGGGCGGCGATAGCTGGTGGCCTCTGGCTGACGACGACGTTCGTCGCGACGGGGAACAACGCTGCCCGCTTCGGAGGGACGGACGCGCTTCACACCCTCTTCGGAACGGTGTTCGTCCTCACGGTTTGGCGATTGGTCGGTGGGTTCGAGCCGAGTGAGCAAAGCCATGAGCTATCCCGTCCACATCACCGTCCACGGGTTGCGTTCTGGGCGGTCGGGGCAGCAGCCGGCATCACGCTACTCATCAAGGGGTTCGCCGCCGGGAGTTTCGTCATCGCTGTTCTCCCGCTCACCCTCGTCCACTGGCGCGTCTTCGTCCGGCACTGGCAGGCGACGCTCGAACTCATCGGTATCACGCTCTCGATTGCGGTGCCGTGGGTGTTGCTCGCGTACCTCCGCTATGGGGAGACGCTCGTTGATGAGTTGATCCGCGAGCAGGTACTTGCGCGGGCGACGGGCGACATCGCAGGGGCGGGGTCCGAGACGACATTCGCGTTCATACGCTTTCCGTACTTCCGCGAACTCCCCGCACAGTTCGACCCGTGGATCTATTTCCTGCTCCCGGCGGTCATCTGGAGCATCTGGTGCGGGGTATACCGCGGAGACGATCGCCGCGTTACGACCGACGGCTGGTTGCTCTGGTGGGGCGTCAGCACCGTCGGTATTTTCGTCCTGACCGGAAACCACGGGTGGTACCTGCTTCCAGCGTTCGTGCCCGGCGCGTTGCTGGTTGCTGGTCTGTTCGATGATGCGCTTACCGGGCGACTCGGGGCACTGGCTGGTGTCGCTGCGGGTGCGGCACTCCTGTTGCTGTATTCGTTCAGATTGGCCGGCACCTCGCCGGTGGCGAGTGCGAAGCCATCGGTACCGGTGACAGACGGCGTCCCGTTCGTCGTCCTGACCGTCCTCGGGACAGTCACGGTCTGTCTCTACGGAGCGTACACACACACCGATAGCGTCCTCACAGTGCCCGCCGCCGGGAAGAGAGTTCTCAATAGCCGGTGGAGCAAGCTATTGCTTGGGCTCGTTCTTGTCGTCGGGGGGGTTGCAATCGTCGGGACGCCCGCGAACACGGCGGGAGCCTCCTACAACGAACAGGGGGCGTTCGCGCTCGCGGTGAACGAGCAACTCGACCCCGGCGAGTCGGTGTATCTCACTCCAACGGCGACCGAGAGGCTCGCGCTGTTCACCTTCGGGTTCTACATCGACGCGCCGTTGGCAACTATCCCTGAGACGCCACCGGATGATGGGTACCTCGTGGCCATTGAGCCAGCCTCAGACAGAGTGACGCCCCCGACGGTTGCAGGTGGGGCCAATGCAGTCGTTGCTGTCGCGGTCGAACTCCCCGATGGGCAGGTACTAATCGCGTATGACCTCGGTGCGGTCAGCACGTCACCCTGAGTTTACCCCCCATCGTACGTCTGAGGTTACTGTAGCAGTACTGTCCGGTTTATCGCTATGTTTGAGTTCTATCGAATGTTTGTCAAATTTGGTGACACATAACCGAATTGTATAATAAACCTGGGTAAGACGCGTTCCCTAATGGGGTTTGAGCGCACAGATTCCTGCGGTGATGAGTTGCCACCCACATTTAATGGCGTCGAGCCGGGTTTTGATCCGCTCTCTTCGGTATCTCTCCCGCCCACCTATGATGTTGACCGATGGAACGCAAAAAACCAAGCTGTGGAACTCGGCGGTGAAATCGAATACGACGAAGAAACCGAGAAACACCTCTGGGCTCTGCGGCATTTTGAGTTGCGAATAGCCCCTGCGTGTGACGAGATTGCTGATTGGGACGCGTTAGATCAGCGTACACAACGAATGTACCGTGCCGGTATCTTGAAGGAGTTCGTTGGTGGGTACCGTGAACTCGAGGCCATCCTCGAACAGGGGGGTCCGGTTGCGCGTGAAGCCGGCTTCACCCCCCGCGATGGGACTAGCTATTCGACGCTTTCAGGGGCTATCAGCGATTTCGACGCCGAATTTCTCTCTACGGCTGCACGCTACAGTCACAACGCAGCGCTCTATGGGTTGACTACTCGGGGGCGCTCCTTCGATCGGGCTCCTGTATACCCCCCAAAGCCACGCGCCTATTACTTGGAAAACGATGAAGAGTGGACAGTTAGCATGGATGAAAAGCTGGACCAGGCAAGTCAAATCCTCGCTAAATATATTGCTCTGGTTGCCCCCTGTCTCCGGTTCGATCGTGATCGCTTTGCCCCCAACTACCAGTACTCAATTGGGGATATCTACCGGTTGTTCGCGCATCTCGCTATCGAGCAGTGTGCCGCAAAAAACGGAGCCGAACTGCTTGATTGGCTCTCTCCGTATGACACCCCATCGGCATCAACGCTGTCAGAGTACATCCCACGTCCAGGTACGCCCGGGGGGTACGAAGTAGAGGACCTCGAACGAAAATTTATCGACGCGACATGTCGCCTACTTAAGCGGGAAACACTGGCGTTATCCTCGCCAACCCACTTGGCCTTTGACCTCACAACTGTTGGCTGGTATGGAAAAGAAAACAGATGGGTAACTGGATCCATCAAAAAAGATAATACCACAGAATTTTGGCACTATGCTGTTTTGTCGACTGTTTCACCGGGTCAAAACTATATTTTAGGTGTCACTCCTATCAAAGAGCGAAGCGAAAAAGCCGAGGCCCTCGACCGGATGGTACGTTACCTTCGTGAAACCGATTCGTTTGAGTTCGGACGCATCTACATGGACAGCCAGTTGTTCCAAGCAGATATCGTCACGAAGTGCCGAGAACATGACTTACGCTGGATGATACAGGCTCCAGAGAATAAGGCGTACTCCAACATGGCGAAACGTGCCGTTCCTGGAGAGCCAGACAAAGTTACGGGCCTCACATTCACCGCGTTTAATGCGGAGTCGCAGACGTTTAACGCACTTATCGCTCCAATCCCCGAAGAGGAAGTTGGGCAAGAGCAAACCACACCGAACACGAAACTCACCCGCGACCCCGATCGTACCTCATGGGAGGGTGCCTCCGAGAAGAGCGGATCAAAAGCTGCTGACTCCGAGACAGACTCGACAATGAGACTTGATGAGTATGCGAATAGCATGCCTCCCGCCGAGACAACACCTGATACAGATAGTGATGCGGAAAATGGCGATAGTGACACACATACGGTCTGGATTACAGACCTTGATGTCGACGAACGGGACATCGAGGGTCTAAGCTATCAGTATCGAAACCGATGGAAGATTGAGACGGCCATTCGTCAGCTCAAGCATACCTTTCAGGGTCAGTGTCGCTCGTCGAATCGACTGGCTCGAGCAGTCTACTTCGGTGCTGCGCAGTTGTTTTATAATTTCTGGGTTGCGCTTAATCACGAACTCCCGTATCACCTCGGTGATCCGGCTGGGTTCAGGCTTACTGGTCTGGAAACGCTACACGCATTCCGCAAAGCCGATTTTTCACAGGGGACGACAGGAAATAACTTATTTATCTGACGGTGAATATTGCTCCAAACTGGCCACTACTGCTATGGCGCGCTCGACAGCCTAGGTTGTCGGTCACCGGAACCACTGAGATCGCCAAATTCCCGATGGTGTCATAGAACAGTTCATACACCCCGTTGATTAATTCGTGGATCGCTCAGTACAGAGTATATGTCGATTGATCAATCTTTCTAGATCGAGGAGGCCTGCAGGCACGAGTAATAGCCAATCTAAAATTAGCCTATTTTGAGATAGGCTATTCGGAAGTATTATTCTCCGTCCAGACGGAGAGGATGTATGGAACACTTCGTGAATCGAGATGACGAACTCTCTCGGCTGCGCGGATGCTACGAATCCGACGACGCCGAGATGGTCGTGGTTTTCGGTCGGCGACGTCTCGGGAAGACACAACTCGTCCAGCATTCGCTCTCGAACCGTGACGACGCAGTCGTCTATCAGGCCACGGAGACCACCTCCCAAATACAGCTTGACGAGTTCGTCGATGTCGCCTCCGAATCGTTCCCGGGGATCACACAAATCAAACAGAACTGGGAACCGCTGCTCGGATATCTGGGAGATCAGGGCGCAATCGTGGTTCTCGACGAGTTCCCCTATCTCATTGACGCCGACGAGAGCCTTCCCTCGGTCATTCAGCGACTGTGGGACCAGCGGCTCCAGAACACTTCGGGGACGCTCGTGCTGGTCGGATCATCGATCAGCATGATGGAGGAAGCGACGCTTCTTGGAAACAGTCCACTGTACGGACGATTCACGGAACGACTCGACCTTCAGCCCCTTGATTTCGCTGCCGCACAGGAGTTCGTACCGGACGAGTATTCACCCGAAAAGCGGATTTTCGCGTGGGGGATCTTCGGTGGCGTTCCGTACTATCTCGATGGCGTCGATCTCGGACAGAACCTCGGAACGGTTCTCACCGAGGAAGTGCTCTCCCAGAAGGGATATCTCCATAACGAACCGGAGTACGTGCTCCGCACCGAACTCACGGACCCGAACCGATACTTTGCGATCCTAACCGCCATCGCTGCTGGAAAGACGACGTCGAACGAGATCGCTCAAGCGATAGGAATCGATGGGAAGCAGATATCGACGTACACACAGAAGTTAGAGCGTCTGCGTCTCATCGAGCGGGAGGTCCCGATCACTGAAGAGAAGGCGAAGTCACGCCGGGGGCGCTATCGAATCCTCGATCCCCTGTTCCGGTTCTGGTTCCGTTTCGTCTACGGCAAGGAAGATCGATACGAACGGCTCGGGGAGAATGCCTACGACGCGGTCATTGAGCCGGAACTTCCGGATTTTGTGAGTCACGAATTCGAGAGGCTTTGTCAAGACGCACTCCCTAGCCTCTACCCCGACGAAACGTTCTTAGATCTCGGGCGATGGTGGTACAAGGAACACGAGGTTGACGTCGTCGGGTTCACCACGGACGGGACGATGGTTGTGGGAGAATGTAAGTTCACGAACGCACCGCTTGATTACGGAGCTCTCGCCTCGCTTGAAGACCATGCCGCCGAGATACGCTGGACGCCGGACGGCGATGAGCGGGCCACTGAGTACGCCTTATTCACCCGGAATGGTGTGACCCAGTCTGTTCAGGAAGCGGTGTCCGAACGCGATAACATACAGTTGTTCGAGCTCGGAGATATTATCGAACACGCGTAGGGGGCCATCAAACCCGAATAAGGAAAGAGGTTCGATAGCTGATGATCGGAATCGAGCGAGTCATAGAACCACCTAGTCGATTCGATAGAAGCAACGTAAGAACGCCTATAACGCCTGGTTACGTTCTAGAACTGTTCTTGGTGATTTGGTGGAAAAATGTCTTTTCTGTGCCACCCCACTCTATAGGCTGAGCAGGCCGAGTGCCTCGGGGCTTGACCCGAGGCAGTTCACTACAATGTTGCTAGCGTGAGTCGTTGAAGTCGTACTCGGCATCCGCGGCCGGGACGTACGCATCGTTACCGTTGCGATCTGGCACGTAACACGGGCTGTTGCTACTGGCATAGAATACGGGCGCTTCGACATCGCGGGTGGACTGCCGCATGAGGATGGGTGGCAGCGGGCTTCTGAACTCACGCACGGAGGGTTCTCGCCGCGTACGAAGCGTCCCCCGCGGCGGCCGGTGTTCAGTAAGCGGGGGCAGTGAGTCTGCAGAGAGATCCTCAAGCGTGAGGATCCGGACATCAAGCATTTGAGCAAGCGCCCACGCCCGGTTCGTGACGCCCCACGCAACAACGAGGACAGGCATCGCCCGCGCGAGCAGCGCTCGGTGGGAGATGTCGGCGACTGCTTGCCGCTCGACGAGTCTCGTGTGCCAGTCTTTACACTCGGCGACGAGGTAATCAGCCGGGTCGTCTTGGAGCGTTTCTCTGCGGGCGACGACATCCGTCTCGAGCCCGAACAGGTACTCGTTCCGCATTGTCCGGTAGCCCCACCGCTCGAAGGCTTCAGCGGTCTCGCGTTCAAGCCAGCGGCCACTCGTCGGGTCGTGCTCGAGATCATCGTCGACTGGCTTGTCGCGATCGCCGAGGGCGTCGAGTTCCGCAGAGAGCTCATCGAAGAGGTCACTCATCAGTGGACCCCTCCGTGGCGGCAGCGCGCACAGCGGTGTGTTCGAGTGCCGTTGCGATGGCGCGGGCTTCCGTGGGGGTGAGCTCGGCGAAGGTAACCCCCCAGCTGCCGCCGACGCTGAGCGTGAGTTGGGAGGGGTCCTCTTCACAGAGTGCGACTTGGATATTCGCTTCTTCTTGGGTGAGCGGGCGGTCACGGACGACGTCGGTTTCAAGATCGATTGCTGGGCGGCTCACGCCGTTTCACCCCTTACCTGCCACGCGCGGCGTGCTTCGAGCGCGCGGCGGGCCGCCTCGGTGAGGCTGTACTCGTTGGTGCGCCTGTCGCGCGCCTTCTGGGCGACGAGGTCGCACTCGACGAGCGTGTCGAGGTTCTGGTAGAGGCGGCTGTGGTTGATCTCCTCGCCGTAGTAGTCAGCGATGTACGTCTTCAGGGCCTTCCCCTTCCGGGCGTTCTCGTGGGAGAGCGCCCAGAGGAGATCGCGCTGGAAGGCGGTGCGGTCCGCCAGCGCGTCGCGGTCCGCGACAGACTCCGCGCTCATGAGCCGTCCTCCGCGCAGGCGTAGCAGACGGGCACGCTGCGCTCAGCGTCGAAGCCGTCGGCCGGCGCTGGGCAGATCGCGCAGACGCCGTTGGTTTCGCTCGATTCTCCGGTTGTCGCGCAGGGCTTAAGCCCCGCAGTTGCCATCGTCAGCATGGTTCTGTGGTTTCAGCACAGAACCCGACCCGGCTGGGTGTTCCAGCACCGCAGCTGGGATTCCTACATTTCATCGCAAGCCGAGAGTTCGTCACTCGGGCTCCGTGAGCATCATTTTATGCTATAAGCATTTATAGTTGCTGAATGGTTTCTGTAATGCTACAATCAACATGGATTGCTATTCGGTCATAATACAGCGAAGGGCAACTGGGTTTCCTTCATGAGACATTCTGGAGACTGGATGACCCTTGTCGATGATAGGGTTCTTGAATATCTCTTTGAACACGAGTCTGGTTCTCCGGCTGAGATGAAGCGCGAAGGCCCAATCAACTACTCACGACAGTACATCGACAAACGGTGTAAACGGCTAACTGAAGAGGGTCTAACTAAACATTTCGGTAACGGGATATACGTCATCACTGACGATGGAGAGGCGTACCTCGATGGGCGACTTGACACGCAGGAATGGCGCTACATCGATGACGACGCCAGCGAGGTCACCGCCAGCAACTCCGAAGAGGTCCCCGGTGAGTCGAACGGAGGAGCAACCTGAATGTGTTCGTTCGTCTCGTGGATGACTCAGTTAGATGAATGAATTCTTGAGCAGTTGGCTTCGGACGGGGCCGTGACTTCGTAGGAAGTTGGTTTCGAGTTCAGCGGAACCGTGAGCCCCGGTCGCGTGACTGAGCGCTGTAACACGTTGGTTGACGCCGAGCTTGTCGTGCGCGAAGACCGTGATATTAGCTTCGATCGCGTGAATATTTACTGGTCGATTCCACTCACATTCCAATAAATATCGTGTTCCCCACTCACTTCATTTCTGGGGTAATCTACATATATTTCCAAGTTTTCCAAGTTGTGTCTCACTATTGTGTCGTCTGGACGGAATTCCTCTACGAGATTTAAGCTTTCACCAAATCGGCTCTATTGAAATCTTATTATTCAGATAAATCCTCGCCTGAAACAGCTGGTCGGTGAGAATTGCGTATCAATCGACAATTCGCCTCAATAGCAACAATACTACGCAGAGTGAAAGGAGTATTAGGCTTTCCCTGAAAGACAAAAAAGTGGTAAGATTGAGATATCCGATAACAGTGAGGAACAGTGGCGTTACTAGATAAGCCGTCTCGAATCTCGTTAAATCAATCATACATAACATCAGTACTTCACAAAGCCGCTTAGTTAGAACGTCTGCTTGCTGAAGGTGTGTCTACGACCCAGCAAGCAGACGGTGAGATCTATGAGGACCAGCTTCTTAACTTTCTCGTCAACCGCCTTGACGAGGAAGTTCCGCTCTCCTTAGCGAATAATGCTCAAATCACTTCTGAGGACATCTACGAGGTCCTCGTCGGCGCTTGCGCCGACGGGACCTCTGTCTCTACGCTCTGTGCTTCGAGCCAGAACGCACCCGCTGCGAACACGACCCTCTACCACCTCCGGACGAAGTTCGAGCCGGATCGGCTCGAACGAGTCGCTAACACGCTCCTGCGGAAGAACCTTGATGAACTGCTCCCCGAGCAGGTGGAGGTCTGCGCAGACCTCCACCTGCGGCCCTACTACGGTGACGAAGACGACACAGACGGCCTCTATCATTCGGTCGCAAAGCGTGGAACCACCGCGTTCCACGCCTACGCCACACTCTACGCGCGTGTGAAGAACAAGCGTTACACGCTGGCGGTACGCCGTCTCGAAGACGGCGATACCGCCAGCAGCGTCCTCGCTGAGTTCCTCGGTGTGCTCGACGGCCTTGACGCCGAGGTCAAGGCCGTCTACCTTGATCGTGGATTCTACGACAGCAAGTGCCTCACGCTGCTTCAAGCGCACGATTACGCGTACGTGATCCCGATCATCCGGTGGGGTGAGACGATTCAGAAAGAACTCTCGAAAGGATGGAGCCGCGTCACTCAGCACGACCTGACAGGAAAACTCGACGGTCATAGCTGGACCGTCGAGTTTCCCGTCTACATCGACTGTACGTACCTAAACGCGAAGTACGACGAGAACGGCGTGGCGCGTCACGGCTACGCCGCTGACGCGCCGTTCATCGGCTCACCACGCGACACTCGATACCACTACAGCAAGCGGTTCGGTATCGAGTCGAGCTATCGCTTGTTTGAGCAAGCGATAGCGACAACAACAACACGAGATCCAACGGTACGGCTGCTGTACGTCGTGGTGAGTCTGCTCTTACAGAACGTCTGGCGGTACCTCCACTACGAATATGTGGCGACGCCCCGCCGAGGCGGGCGTCGCCTCTGGTGGTGGCCGTACAAGGAGTTCGTCAATATGATTCGACGTGCTGCGTGGACGGCCCTCGCGGTGCGTCGGGCCGTCCCCACGAATCGGCCACCTGACGACCGATTTCACCGCTAACCACCGACCGAGCAAGCCAGCGGAGTGAGTGGCGACGCTGTCGCGTCGGCGGCTAACCGCCGCCGACAGCGACAGCTCTCCATCGATCCGTCTGTGATTCTCTCGTCGAGACCGTCAGTACAACCGCTTCGACATAGAACTCAGACCGCAGAAACAGCTATGCGAGGATGCTTTGTGAGGTACTGAACATGGCTTTTGATCTCTACATATAATTTCATTCGTTCATGAATGTAGCCAGCTAGTGGAACTCGATCAAAGGTGAACCTTTGTATCGAACGATAATTTCTTCTCCTGTACTGACCGCAATTGGGCAGAATATATCACTTGCTGAGGATTTCGATAGAGGCGAAATCCCTTATCACCTCGGCGATCCCGCAAGATTCCGGCTACCGGTCTCGAAACACTACACGCCATCCGCGAGGCCGACTTCGAAATGGGTGAACAAGGAACAATCAATTAATCTGATAGGTACCCAACATAGCATCAAACTGGTCACTACTGGTAGTAACTGGTCATACACGGGCAATAGTAGGGTATGGTTGTGACGAACGTACCGCGCCGGCGCTCCGGGGTGAAAGCTCTCGTTACACTCGGCAAGCGAGTACTCCTCACCCGCGAGCGTCGGCGTGACGGGTCGATATATCACTCGCTCCCCGGCGGCGGTGTCGAACCAGGGGAGACACCTCACGAGGCGCTGGCCCGAGAACTCAGCGAAGAACTCGATTGTGCGGGAGCAATCGGCAAACAGGTCGGCTCCTGTTCATACCAGCACCGGAGTATCGATGCGACGACGCAGTACGACCTGTATGCCGTCACGTTGGAGGATGTGCCGACGCCTGATTCGAGTGAGGGCATCGTGGGAGCGAAGTTCCACGACCCGGCGGCGCTCCCGGAGTCGGTGCTCGAACCACTCGCAGAGGCAGTGGGTCGGCTCGGGGCGGGAACGGCATCGCAGCGTTTGACATCCTCCCCGCGCTGAACAGTAGTTGCCGAACCTGACTGAGACTCTTCAGGCTGGGCTGTGTTGGTCACCAAATGGTCCAGACAGCTGAGGCGAAACAGGTTTGCCGTGCTGCGTCGACGGTGCTATTTCCAGAACTCGAATTCGGCGTGAAACCGTGTGGGAAGTACACGAGAGAGGATTTCTTGGAAATCCTCTCTCGGATTGCTTTTGATCAGGAGTTCGCAAATACGGGTGGGAAGACGCTCCAACTCGATCGTGACGAGCACGTCGATATCACAGCTACGGCTCGAAATTCGCTCGCTAAATCGCTGCTGTATCACTTGCGCAATCTCTCTACAGACGCCATCACCGACCAGTTCGATGGCGTCCGAGATCGAGTGTTCGAAGTCCTGCGGTCTCAGCGCCGACTTCCCGTGTTCGTCGATGTTGCCATCGATCTCCACGAGTGGCGCTTCTACGGCTCTGCCGACACTGACCACGCCCTAACCACGTATCCAGATCTTGGAACGAACAAAGCGTTTTGCTTCGCAACACTGTGTATCGTCGCTCCTCGCACGCGATTTACGCTTGCGGTGGTCCCGATGGACGCGAACGGCTTTCGCGCCAAGCGCGACGCCGTTCGCTCCTTGCTCGAAACAGCCAAACAGTACGTCTCCATTCGACACGTCTACCTCGACCGTGGATTCTATCAAGTCCACGTCGTCGCAGAGTTAGAACAGCAGGATGTCGAGTATATCGTGCGTGCGCGTCCGAGTAGTGGAATGAAAGACCGTCTCAGCGCCGACGCTGAGACGGTTGCTGACGAGTACACGATGCAGCGAAAGCGCAAACCAACAGCGTCGGTAGATGTCACAGTCTTCGCGGTTCCGCACCGCACAAGCGAGGACGAGCACGTCTGGTTCGTGACAAATTTAGACGTGGATTCATCGACAGCGAGAGCATACGCGGCGGCGTTCCGCCGCCGCTGGGGGATCGAAACGTCATATCGCCAGCTCGGCGATTTCCTCCCGAGAACGTCATCGCCGACGTTCTCGGTACGACTGTTCTACTTTCTGTTCGCGGTGTCGTTGTACAATCTGTGGGTGTTAGCCAACGTCTTAGCTTCAGCTGAAACAGTTCCAGAGACACCGCTGATCTCAACACGAATTTTCCGTAGATTCGTTCTCTCGACAGACTACGGCTGAGTTCACATTCGAATCTGACCGGGATGACCGGTGAGTACGCCTTATCACGGAGAGGTATCGCTTGGGAACGCCGCTAGCGCGGCGTTCCCTCACTCTCTCACTGGATCTGTCACAGCGAAATCCGCTACAATCGTGAAATGCGCGAACTCAACGGCTCGGTCAGTACGGAACAGGATTTGATTCGGCAACTACTGTGAAGGGCGAGGATTCCCACGGCACCGCACCGCTGAGTTGGGATGGTTACGGTTCGTAGCCGCCCGGTGTGGACAACTACTGGCTGTGCCAATCAGCCGTTACTCCTGTCCCGGCATGGGATTCAGAGATACTTGCTTACCGCCCCCCGTGTTCCGGCACAGAAAGGGTGCTTTCTACCTAGAATCGGGGAATCCCGATATTGTCCGATTAGCAGGGCGGACGTGCCGCCTCGGATACCTATTAGTATGGCGTCTGGTTAATTAAAACATCCGTTCAGTACGTCGAGCGTGGTTTGTGTAGGGGGTGGTCGGATTCATCCCCGCGCTAACGCACGGGGCTTTCTCCTTGATTATCCGTAATTGGACGTCGATCGACCCGGTGCTGAGCGACTGACGGCACCTCGCTGGGACACCTCAGGGTAGACGATGCGTGGTACGTCGGGGTTACCCGGGGGGTGTACAGGGACTGGTCGCTATACGGTGTATGGAAGATACCCTCCGCATCGGTGTGAATGCCCGGACGTTCTCCGTTGACGAGCCGGGGGGTGCGGTACAAGCGGCCGTCCAGATGGTGCGGGCACTGGCCGCCCGAGACGATACCGAAGTCGTTCTGTTTGGTCACCCCCGGGTGAAGCGACACTTCCCGGACCTTCCGCTGGATTCGACGGGCTGTGTCGTCGACTCGCAGTTCTACGGAGCGGTATGGGAGCGAGCAATCCTCCCACGGCGGGCCTCGCTCGCCAACATCGACCTGCTTCTGGCCCCGAACGGCAACGGGCCGGCTCACGAGACGCCATACCCGACAATCGTGTGGGTACACGACGTGAACGCGATTCACGGCCACTCGGCAGGTATCCACCGACTGTATCGGCGGGCGACCGTCCCGCGAGCGGTGGCGGCAGCGAATGCAGTCACGACCATTTCTGAGTTCTCGAAACAGGAGATCGTCACCCACCTTCCGGTCGAGGAGAATGAGGTACACGTCATTCACAACGGCTTGGCTGAGCCGTATCTCGATGCGGCCCGGGCAGAGCTACCCACGGAGTCACCAGTGTCGGCGCTGGTTGCGGACGGAGGGGAGCCATCACCCGATTGGCCTGTCGACGAGCTTCCGGAGCAGTACGTGCTGTTCGTCGGGTCGCTCAATCCACGCAAGAACGTCGCGAGGTTACTCAAAGCGTTCGCACGGCTGAAACGAGAGACTGAGTTGCCACACGAGTTGGTGATGGCCGGGCCGTCTCCGAAGCAGATCTTCCAGCAGATCGACATTGACGCTGCGACTGAGCGTGACGCGGCGATTACGTCTGTGGGATTCGTCTCCGATGCAGAACTACGCGGGCTCTATCGAGAGGCCGACTGTTTTGCGTTCCCGTCGTTGTACGAGGGGTTCGGGCTGCCTCCGTTAGAAGCGATGGCGATGGGGACGCCGGTCGTGACGAGCGACGTTGCCTCGCTTCCGGAGGTCTGCGGGGACGCCGCAGTCTACGTCAACCCGGAACAGACCGGTGATATCGCTCGCGGGATCGAAGCCGTGTTACAAGATACACAGATCGCAAGGAAATGTCGTGTCCGTGGCCGTAACCGCACCCTACAGTTTACCTGGAAAGCAGCTGCCGACCGATTTGTGACCGTCGCACACGACGTGGTTAGCGGATGAGACTCGGCACCAACCAACGGCTGCAGTCTGGAGCTCACAACACTCTGAAATGAGACACGGAACAGAGGTACCCACCAACCGAATATAGAATACGGATTAGTTCTTTAATATGTTTCAACCAATTATAATTTTTATATTCCGTCTGAGTCCATCATTAGTTTTCTACGATGCCGTCCTTGGCGTCAGCGTGAGTAATGACCCACACCCGTGAATCGCGTCGGACTACGTTTCGCCGGGTTGCTCAACGGTCATATGTTCAGTGGCCGACGTACGATTCGACATCGCTGTATGATCGAACGTCGCTCGCGGGACTGGAATCAGATATCCGAGTAGTCGTAGAGACGTGGTTCGATCACGATAGTCACGGCTCCGTCGAGGAGTTCGTCTGTGTACTCCCGCTAGCCTACTTCCGGTTCAGTGCCCACGACAGGTATGCGGGGCCGACCCGCTACCAGATGGACACCCTCTTTCGGGTGTTTGTATTGAAACAACTCCACGGGTGGGAACACGAAACAGCACTCGTCGACTACCTCGGGACCCGTCCTGACCTCTGCGAGCAATTGGGGTTCGGGACGATCCCGGACCAATCGACACTGTGGCGAAGTTGGCACCAGAGATTCACCGCTGACCTCCAGGAGACAGTCGAGACGGCGGCACGAACGATCCTCATCAAAGCCCAGAATGCGGGTGTTGCGGTTCCGCGTGAGCCGGCACGAAAGCTCCGATACTACGGGAACGAGTCTGATGAGTCAGACCCGGACGATCAAACTACGTTGGAGCAGGCAGAGAAGATCACCGACCACGTCAGCCGCATCGTTTTTCCGGCATTCTCACTGGATCGAGGTGAGGGCTGTGAGATTCACGAGAACGCCTACTGGGATCTGCAGACGTATCTCGGACTTCGTGAGCGCCTCGCGGCCAACGAGGGCGCTCGCAGCTTCACCTACGAATCGACTCGGGATCGGACGCCGTTGGGCCACGCCCACCGAGAGCACATTCGTGACCTTTCAGTATCAGGGATCCGCGAGATGTACCGACAGGCCGTCAACAGGCTCCTGAGTGAAGTCGCGGAGACAGAGGAGTTCTTCCGAGCCGGAATCGTCGCAATCGATATCACCGAGGCTGACCCCTTCACCGGTGATAGAACGGGCCACGAAGACGAAATCATCGGGACAAAGGAGAAGAGCGACGAGTACGCCTATCAGTGGGCCAACGTCCAATTAGTAGGGAATGCCGTCCCAATCGTGCTTGACGCACGGCCAGTTCGGAAGGGGGAATCCCGCTTGGAAATCGTTGAGAAGCTCTTGGATTCAGCTGAGGAGATGGTTCACGTCGATAACGTTCTGATGGACCGGGAGTTCGACAGCCAGCACATCCTAGAGATGATCAGCCAGCGCGGGCTCTCCTATGTCGTTCCGAAGCGGATGCAGACCAGCGAGAAAGCCCAGGCCAAGCGGTTGCTCAAACACGGGAAAGATCGCTACGAGACCGACCGGAAGCTCCACCTCGGGAAGAACGAGTGGCACGAGACGACGCTGGTTTACCGTCGGAAAGAGAACGCTGAGCACGATGACCACCGACAGTACTCAGTGTTCATGTCGAATTGCGGGAGCGGACACCTCACTGAGTACGGCTACCGTTGGGAAATCGAGAGCGGGTACCGGTCTATTAAGCGGTTCATGGCTGCGACGACGTCGAAGGATTTCGGGCTGCGCTTCTTCTACTTCGCGTGTCTGCTGTACTCGATCTGGCGAGCGGTTGATTTGCTTGTGCAGGTTGAATTGACTGGTGAATATGAACACTCGCCGATCGTGACGGCCGATAATACCCTGACGCTGCTGAAGAAGGAGACTGGAATCGGGTAGAGGGACACACTCAGTCTGGTTAGCGCGCGGTCTGAGTGGCTACGCTGTTGGGAGTCGCGAAAATTCGCCTAAACCCGCTGTAGTCTCAACTTCCCTCGGCCCGGCAGTAGTTGAGACTGGCGTTCTCAATGCATACGGTCCTCGAATCTCTTTGTGGCTCTGAGTACTCGTCACCCACTATTGGCTTCGTTATTATCGTCGCTTTCACATCGAACACATGTCACGGTGAGTGATGAACACCCCTTCAAACATATTCATCGGTCGAGACCCCTTCGAGAACACGAGCGAGGAAAGTCTCGAGACCGTAGTTGTGGACGCTGGTAATTTCACAATACAAATAGTACTGCTAACAGTGAGATCTCGACACGAGATACAACGGCCACAGAATTAGATGAGTCTAAACTCCATTTTCGATGGAAACTTCTATACCTTTAGTCCCATCACCGACTAGCCAACGATGGACGACACGACGCAGTCGAAATCGAAGCACAGTCTCTCGCGCAGAAAAGCCCTCGCTGGCGGTGCGGGGCTCCTCGCCACCGGTCTCGCTGGATGTACGAGCATGGGCGGTGGCAACGGCGAGGGGGCGAACGGGGACGGTCCCACGCTCACCGTCGCGTCCTTCTTCAGTTTCTACGACTTCGCACGGAATATCGTCGACGGGACGCCACTACAGGTCGAGAACCTCGTGCCGACGGGACTCCACGGCCACGGCTGGCAGCCGAGTGCCGAAATTACCCAGCGCATCATCGAGTCGGACGCGTTCCTCCACGTCGGTCCGGGCTTCCAGCCGTGGGCAGACCGCGCGATTCAGACGCTCGAAGACGACAACATCGACGTGCATCTCATCAACGCCCGCGAAGGCGTCGACCTGCTCCCACTCGCGGAGACGCTCGACCCCGAAGAGGAGGGTGTCGGCGAAGGGCAGGGGCTCGACCCCCACTTCTGGCTCGACCCCGAACGGGCGAAGACGTCGGTCGACAACATCGCCGAAGGGATGGCCGAAATCGCCCCGGACCACGAAAGCGCGCTCATGGACAACGCCGAGACGTACAAGGCAGACGTTCTCGAACAGGTCAGACAGGATTTCCAGGCCATGTTCGAGGCGTCCGACCGTGACGTGGTGCAACTGGCCGCGCACAACGCTTTCCAGTACTGGACCGACGCCTACGGAGTCGAGATGCGCCCGATCGTGACGAGTCTCGCCGCCAGCGGCAACATCCCCCCCGAAGCCATCAGAGAGGCCCAGGAGGTCATCGAGGAGAACGACATCCGCTACATCGCCAACGGCGTCTTCGAAGCCCGCCGCCCGGCGGTCCAACTCATGGAGGAAACCTCAGTAGAGGGGTACTTCCCGGTGACACCGTACGCTGGCGTCCGCGAGGACTGGGTCGAGAACAACTGGGGATACAAGGAGGTCGCCTACCAGATCAACAAACCCACTCTCGAAATCTGTCTCGGTAACAAGACCCCCGAGGAAGCCGGCCCCGACGGCTGGACAGACCAGTGGATGAACTTCGAGTGATTGTTCAATGAGTACACAGAACACCACGAGTTCGGCAAGTGGTCGGTCCAGTCGTGAGCCGATCATCGAGCTCTCCGACGTCGACTTCGGGTACACCGCCGCGACGGTCGTAGAGGACATCTCGCTGCGGATCGACCCCGGCGAGTACGTCGCGGTCGTCGGTCCCAACGGCTCGGGGAAGTCCACGCTGATGAAGCTGATGCTCGGACTGTTAGAGCCGGACGAGGGGTCCGCCCGGCTGTTCGGCGAACCCTCGCACAAGTTCGACGACGGCTCGAGGCTCGGCTACGTCGCACAGCACGCCAGCGCCTCGAAGGAGATGCCGATCACCGTCCGCGAGGTCGTGAAGATGGGCCGGTTCCCACACGTCGGCTTCGGTCGCCTCTCCAGCGAGGACTGGGCCATCGTCGACGATGCGCTCGATACAGTCGGGATGAGCGCCTTCGCCAACCGCCGGGTGACCCAGCTGTCGGGCGGGCAGCGCCAACGGGCGTTCATCGCTCTGGCCCTCGCCAGTGAGGCCGATCTGCTCGTGCTCGACGAACCGACGGTCGGCGTGGACGCCGAATCCGTCGAGGCGTTCTACGAGCTGCTCGAAGCGCTCAACGACGACGGTATCACCGTTTTGCTAATCGAACACGACCTCGGGGCGGTCACGGACAACGCCGACCGAGTCGTCTGTCTCAACGGGGAGATCTACTTCGACGGACCGACCGACGAGTTCGTCGAGAGCGACGCACTGTCCCGTGCGTTCGGTGCCGCCGCCGCATTGGGTGATCGTCGATGAGCGGGACGGTGGCTCCGGTCCCGCTCCAAGCGAGCGCGCTCGACACGGCACTGGCCCCGTTCTACTGGATCCTCGAGGTCTGGTCGGGCTTGATGACGGAGCTATACAACGCGACGGGTATTGAGATACTCCAGTACGCCTTCATGCACCGGGCGCTACTGGTTGGCCTCTGTATCGGGGTGATGGCCCCGCTCATCGGGACGTTTCTCGTCCACCGCCAGCTGGCACTCATCGGGGACGCGCTCGCACACACTGCGTTCGCGGGCGTCGCCGTTGGACTGTTCCTGAACGCCGTCATCGACTTCGGTGTCACGCCGTATCTCACGGCTGTCGTCGTCGCGATGATCTCGGCGCTGTTCATCGAGCTCATCTCCGAGGTGACCGACGCGTACAACGACGTGTCGATGGCGATCGTCCTCTCGACGGGCTTTGCCCTGGGGACGACGCTTATCAGTATCAACGCCGGTGGGCTGGCTGTCGGCGTCGACCAGTACCTGTTCGGGAACCTCTCGACGGTCACCTCCCAGAGCGCGGCACTGCTCCTGGTCCTGTTTGCCATCATCGTCGCAGTGGTCGGAATCACCCGCAATCAGCTGTTGTACGTCACCTTCGACCAGACGGCCGCCGAGGTGTCGGGACTACCGGTGAAATGGTACAACCGCGTCGTGGTGATGTTGACCGCGATGGTCGTCGTGGGCGCGATGCAGATTATGGGGGTCATACTCGTGGCCGCGATGCTCGTCGTGCCCGTCGCCGGCGCGTCGCAGGTCTCTCGGAGCTTCAACGAATCGATACTCGTGTCAATCGTTCTCGCTGAAATCGCGGTCCTGGCCGGGATCGGTATCTCGTACTACGCGGGGACGATCGCGGGCGGGGTCATCGTCCTCACGGCGGTGGCGATCTACGCCGCCGCCGTCGTGCTCGGAAAACTCCAGACGGCCTTCGGTGAGGAGGAGACCCCTGAGATGGGAAGTATCGACATGGGGGAAGCCAGACCGAGTGACGACTGACGACCGCTTCCACGACGAACCCCTGCGGTGACCCGCGAAGTAACCGTTTGATCATCCCAGACGAAATGAGTTCATCCGATTCTGACACCCCAGACGCGCCGGAGTCGTTGCCAGCGATCACGCCGAAGATGGAAGACTATCTCCGTCGCATCTACCGTCTCGAACAGGAGGCCGACGGCCGGGTGTCCAACTCGGAAATCGCCGAACGGCTCGGTGTCGCTCGATCATCGGTGACGAGTATGCTGGGTACGCTCTCGAATCGGGGGCTGATCGACTGGGAACAGTATCGCCCGGTTCGGCTCACGACCGAGGGCGAGGAACTCGCCCTCCGAGTGGTCCGCAGACACCGGCTCGCCGAGACGATGCTCGCGGAGCTGTTCGGGTACGCGATAAGCGAAGTCGACACCGAGGCCGACATCTTGGAACATCACCTCAGCGAGCGGCTCTGTCGAGAGATCGAACGGAAACTCGATATGCCAGAAACCGACCCACACGGTGATCCAATCCCCGACAGTAACCTTGACCTCCCTCAGTCAGAGAATGTTACCTCGCTAGTTGAAATTGAGGAATCGGCGAGTGTAGAAGTCACGCGGATCTTGACGCAGGATGACGAGGTACTAGAGTATCTCGTTTCGATCGGGCTGGAACCGACTGAACGCCTCCACCTCAACGAAATCACACCGATTGGAATGATGGTCGTTACTATCGGGGACGCAAGTGAACAGACAAGTCTTCCAAGAAGACTGGCCTCACAGATACTGGTTTCGCCGCTGGATGACCAGTAACTCATACAGTGGTCGCGGATCACGAGTCTCGACGCACTGTCTTTCAACGAATCGCCCAACAGCCGTACGTGGAGTGGCCAGCTTATGACTCGACACCGCTGTACGATCGAACCTCGATCGCCGGGTTAGAATCGGATATTAGAGTCGTCTCAGGAGTCTGGTTTACGCACCCTGATCATAACTCACTCGAAGGGCTCGTCTGCGAACTTCCGATAGCCTACTTTAGATTTGGGGCACACGACTGCTACGGAAGTTCGACACGCTACGAGATGGCCACCCTCTTTCGACTGTTCGTGCTGAAAGAACTCTACGGGTGGGAGCACGAAACATCTCTCGTAGAATACCTCGATAGCAACTCCGGATTCTGCGAACGCCTAGGATTGGGGTCGGTCCCCAATCAATCGACACTGTGGCGCAGCTGGAACGAGCGCTTCACGCGAGATCTCCGCGAAACGGTCCAGAAAGCGGCTCGAACGATTCTCATCAAAGCGCAGAACGCGGATGTCGCTGTACCACGGGAGCCAGACCGAACCCTTCCGGATCGAGGCGACGACGCTACTGGATCGGACCCTGACGACCAGGCCCTCCTCGACAAAGCAGGGACGATTACAAAGCACGTCGATCGCGTCGTTTTCCCTGCGTTCTCGCTCAATCGTGGTGAGGGCTGTGAGATCCCCGAGAACGCATACTGGGGCTTACAGACCTATCTCGGGCTCCGAGAGAACTTGGCAGCTAACGAGGGTGCTCGCAGCTTCATTCACGAGTCTACGCGTGATCGAACACCGCTCGGACACGGTCATCGCGACCAGATTCGTGACCTCCCTATCGAGCAGATTCGCGAGATGTACCGACAGGCGGTCCGACAGCTCATCGACGAGGTCGCAGAGACGGAGGAGTTCTTCCGCGCAGGGATCGTCGCCACCGACATCACCGAAGCTGACCCCTTCACAGGCGACCGCACGGGTCACGAGGACGAGATCATCGGGACGAAAGAACAGACCGACGAGTACGCCTACCAGTGGGCGACCGTCCAGTTAGTCGGCAACGCCGTCCCGCTGGTCCTCGATACCCGCCCGGTACGGAAAGGCGAGTCACGACTAGAAATCGTCGAGGACTTGCTGGATTCGGCTGAAGGGCTCGTCCACGTCGATAATGTCCTGATGGACCGCGAGTTCGATAGCCAGCACGTCCTGGAGATGATCAGCCAGCGCGGGCTTTCGTACGTCGTTCCGAAGCGGATGCAGACTAGTGAGAAGGCTCAGGCCAAGCGATTGCTCCGGCGTGAACAAGACCGACACGAGACCGACCGCAAGCTCCATCTCGGCAAGAACGAGTGGCACCAGACGACGCTAATCTACCGCCGGAAAGAGAACGCTGAGCACGACGACCACCGGCAGTATTCGGTGTTCATGACGAATGGGGGCAGTGGTCATCTCACGGAGTACGGGTATCGGTGGGAAATCGAGAGCGGCTACCGATCGATAAAGCGGTTCATGGCCGCCACGACATCGAAAAACTTCGAGCTTCGATTCTTTTACTTCGCGTTCGCCTGTCTGCTGTACTCGATCTGGCGGGCAGTCGATCTACTCGTCCAGGTCGAGTTGACTGGCGAGTACAAGCACTCTCCGATGATTACAGCGGACAACACGCTGACGCTGCTGAAGAAGAAAACTGGAATCGGGTAGTGAGGCATGCTGTTCTGGTTAGCGTGCCGTCTGAGTGGCTACGCTGCTGGAAGTCTCGAAAATCTGCCCATATAGTTGAATGTATGACAAACTTAGTCGCGAGGAGAACCATCTGGGGCAGTTTTCGCTGACCAAATCGGTCAAATTCACGCATTACAGTCCCTCTAAACCCGCCGTAGTCTCAACTCCCATACCCCTGATTTAGTATAGCGCTATACAATATATGTCTGGAAGCCTCCGTCTTACCCCCTATTTTGCTAATTTGCTTTGTCTGTACGAGACAAAGTAGTCAGCAGAAGTATTAAGGAATTGGTGAATAAGCTCTATCTGTCGCAAATGGCAGTCTTAAAATCGGCACACCCCCCAGATGCCGGCCTTTCACCGGGTGAGACCGGTGAGTGACACAATCAACTGGAGTCGCATGTCGCTCGACGAGCTGGTCGAGTTCTACGAGACGGAGATTGCTGACGAGATGTACCGCGCAGGGATGAGCCCCGCGACGGAGCGCCCCTCGTACGAGTGGCTGGCCGACCACGGCTACAGCGGAATCGCGTACACCCTCCGGGAGCATCACAACCTAACGCTCAAGCAGTTCATCGTCGAGGAGGTCGGCGTCGACACCGACAAGGACGATGAAACTCTGGGGTACGAGTGGGAGATCAGCGACGAGGAGACCATCGAGCGCTTCGAGACCTACCTTCGTGACCGCCAGCGTCGGCAAAACCTCGCTGACAGTACGATCCGGTCGAAGCGCACGCGGCTCGCACGGTACGCCCGCGAGTACGAAGCGCTCCACGGCGCGGCCCTGCTTGTCGACCGCGTCCAAGACCCCGATACACAGCCGGAAGAGATCAAGCGCGTTCTTTCCGTGTTCGATGTCTTTGACGACGAGCTCGCGAGCAACGACTCGAAGGCGAAACACCACTATGACGTGAACGACTGGTACGTGTGGCTTCAGAACCGCGCGATTGCCACGTACAATCCAGCCGCGACGGTCGCAACGTCGTTCGGGGGGTGGAATACTGACACCGAGGACGGGGAGACGAAACCCGCACTACGCGCCGAGCAGCTCCGAGAGATACTCACTGCGTGTGACGTTCAGGCCGACCGGCTCCTCGTGGTTGCGCTCGGTGCGTGGGGACTCCGGCGCGGGGAGGTTGCGGCGCTCCACGTCTCACAATTCATTCCGAACGCTGAGCCCCCGCGTATCGAGTTCGACGAGCGGAAGAACGGGCCGTCGTCGGTCCAACTGCTGTACGGCGTCGACGACTACCTCGATCGCGTCGAGGCGCTCGATGAATCCGGCTGGAACGGCTATCTGTTCCCCTCGAACGCTGCCGAGTCAGGGCATATCGCGCCGGGGACCGTGAACAATCGATTCGAGCGACTCGTTGACGACGCCGACGTGACGCTCAGGGGTGACCGACCGACGCCGCACGCCTGTCGACGCTTCTGGTACAACGCGTATCAGGACGCGATGCAGAACCTCCAAGACCAGGTTGCTCCGGTGGCCGACGATCAGGGGAGTTCGTCCGCGGCAGTCGTCGTTGACAAGTATCTGAGCGAGGACCAGGCCCGCCGCGCCCGTCGCGACGCCATGCGCGAGCGGCTGGCAGAGGTTTTTGAGGTGCGATCATGAAGTACATCCGATTCGACTCTGAGCACGTCGACTTGACGCTCTTGATTGGAGGTGACGACGCTTACGATGACGTCTCCGAGAACCCGGTTGGACGATTCCGGGACGGTTTCACGTAGGCACCTCGGTAAACCACCCCTTCGAAAAGACGAGATCAGCTCACACGGCCTTCCGTTTTCAGCACGATAGCACACAGCATGTCAGCACAGTCTTACAGTAGCACAGATAATCGGTACCCATGACAATGGACATCGAAGAGTTCGAGAGAACAGAAGACGGAGGGAGCAACCTCTCCACTAGCGAGGCAATTGTGAAGTTCCTCCTTGAGAATAGCGAGCAAGCATGGAAGCGTGGCGAGATCGCTGAGGAGATCAACCGAGATCCGAACACCGTCGGAACAAACCTGAGTCGGCTGAAAGATCGAGGTCTTGTTCGCCATCGCAAGAATCATTGGGCGATCACAGACGACCACCACCAGCTCGTTGAAGCGGTCCGGTTCTCGAATACACTCTCGACACTCAACGAGACGGTTGGCCCGATCATCGAGAGCGAGGAGGAGGCAAAAACGTGGAGCAATGCCCAACCAGAACGGGCGCATCCAAGCGTTAGTGACGTGGATGAAGCCACGGAGACTGAAGGGGACAACACCGACGATAAATAAACCCACGCCCGCTTAGCTGAAAGTAGGCGCTAAGCCCCCTTCCTCAGCGAGCGCCGACCGAACGGGAGGCGCGAGCAGGGAGGGGATACAGCGCCGCACAGTTCTCATACACGATTCAGTGGCCAGCAGCTGGATGGGTATCGTCGTCTCGATCGGTATCAATCGGTTCGTAATCGTAGTCCATCCCCACAGGAGTGAATCCAGGAACGTAGCTGAACCGTTTGCCAGGCTCTCCATAGAACATCGCGGGGAGAGTGCCCCGATCATCACGAGCGTTGTAATGTGGAGGCCATTCGTTGAGTTCAGCCGACGGCTTGTACACTTGAGGCGCAGGAAGCGCACCCCGTTCAAGATCCCGCAGATCGAGAACTCGAACTTCGAACTGACGGGCGAGCTCCTCAGCCCGAGGTGTGATCTCGGTTGTGTGGCAGAGGACCGGCATTGCCCGGCAGGCAAACGCGATCGTACAGAGCCGGAAGATCGTCGCGGGGGTGATCGTGTCGCTTGTCCAGTCTTTACACTGAGCGACAATCCAATCAGTTGGCTGCTGTTGTTTTGGCTTCCGGTTGGCGACGACATCGACCTCGAGGCCGAACAGGTGCTGGCGCGTCTCTGCTCGATACCCCCACCGCATCAACGCGCTCTGGAGCTGATACTCAAGCCAACGCCCATCGCCAATCCCACGCCCAGCCACGTCTGCATAGACAGATCGGTGAGTGGAGAGTTTCTCAAGCTGCGTGGAGTTGTCCGTCGACCCCTCAGAAAGTGCGTCTTGAAGAATGACGATGTGGTCTTGAATCGTCTCGAGTGTTTGCTCGATCGAATACTCTTGTGAGGAGTGGTCGTACCCCTGAATGGAGAGATCCTCAAGCAGTCGATCGAGACGCAGTTCGATATGATACAGTGCCTGAGCAGGGCCATCCCACGTCACCACCTCATGATCGCCTTGAGACGGGGGATGCTCTGTATCCCCAATCTGTCGACGGATCGTCTTGAGCGCGTAAAGCGCGAGGAACAACCGTCGGCGTGTGGTGACAGTTTGGACGGTCGTAAGTGTCTCCTCTTCTGAGAGAGCATCTCGGAGTGTTTCGATAGCCTCGATGAGCTGGGTGAGTTCACGATCGAACCCCGGCGGGAGCGAGAGTGGGCCGTCAGTCATTGGGAGAGTGGACTAGGGGTGAAGTCGTGGCGAGTCAGTGCGGTTTCTGAGAGCGGTTGAAGCGTTGGCTGTCCGTGGTGTCGGAGATGGTGGTAAAACTCGTCTGTCGTCGCGGGATACCACTGTGGGCTATCGCGCTCGCGGTAGCGGAGCTGCCCGTCGACGAAGACGACCACGCCCTGTTCCGTCGTGGCCGACGCAGCGAAGACGAGCGCCGGCGGATCCGGACGCGTCCAGCAGTCACGGATCCACTCGAGCATCGTTTCGAGCGGTGTTGGGTCGACCGGGTCAGGGTACTGTGCGGCTGCTGGCGCGCGGATCGCGACGTCCTCAACACGGACAGTACCACAGGAGCGCCACTTCGCGCCAGTCCACTCGAGTTCACGGCGTATCCAGGACTCGCCAGTGCTGTCGGGTTCAAACCGGAGGCGTCGGGGTGGCGCACTCGGTGGGTTCCACTGAAGCAGGCACGCGCCGTCGTCAGCGAGCGTAGCGTCATCGCGACGGCGGCGAGACGCAAACAGTGCGGCGTCTATCTGTGCCCGTGCCCGCCGCAGGGTGGCGAGTGGATTGCCGCCCGGCATCGAAACGATGTCGTCACCGTCGTTGACCGCCTCGAACAGCCGGTGGAAGTTGGAGTCGATCTCTCTGAGCGTCTCCAGTTCGGGCTGGTAGTCAGCCATTAGGCGTCCTCCGAGTCCGGCTTATAACAGGCAGTCTGAAGCCGGCGGATGTATTCCGCAAGCGGTTCGGTGGCGTCCGTCGGCGTCACAGTTTTTGACCGGTCATCATACGTCACGGCACCGCTCTGGTCGAGCGTCTCGAGATGGGTTTGGATCAGCGAGACGTATACCGAGGTCCGTTTGTCACTGCCGACCTTGCTGGGATCAATCCCATGTTCGATGGCCGCGATCTCAACAGCCAGATCGCCGGCAGAAATCTCTCTGCGTGACTGTGAGAGGGAGAGTAAGACGCGACGGCGGCGGCTGTTCGCGATTGCGGTGAACGCGTGGTCTGGATCCATCGGGATGGCGAATGAGGCCGATTCGTCGGTTGGTGTGCTCACTCGGATCGCCCCGCGGATGGACGGATATCTGTGGTTCGGTGGTGAGAGCGCGGGGAGCCATCACGGGTGTACTGTACGACGTGGGATGTCAGAAGGCCAGTGTCGAGAGCGACACGCTGAGACACAGAGTTATCACTCCTGGCCCTGTTTGGGTTGCTTGCTGTCATTGGATGGCAGCACGACTCCTCCGGCGGTGTGACGCCGGAGGGTTTCGTCAGGAATCGTGCGTCTACTGTTGAGAATCGGTTGTGACTTTTATATGAGTGTCACAAATTGATAGTCGCGTATTTGGTATCTTGAGCGCCTCTACGGTTGATATTAGCTTGTATCCTTAATCACCTATTAAATCACACTTCACCCACTATGGTGGGTAAAAACCATCCGTCACTGGGCGGCTCTTCTCTATCTACATTATGGCACGAGTAGGCTAACAGGCTCAGGACTTGAACAGGCCTCTGCCACAAGGCCGCTGACAGCCCGTGAGGAAGAGTTGACTGCCTACACGTGGAATGGGGCTACAGTCACCTACCGAATGCCACAGCGAGTCCAGCAGCCCGATTTAGAATTGATGGCCGAACTCAACAAGCATTCGGTCAACCTTGGTACTGATCTGCTCTATCTTGGTCCGCTGGTGACAATTGTGCGCCTTCTTTGAAGGAGAAGTTCATGTCCTCGCGTCTTGGGTATGTTGTAGTGCTCTACAATCTCATCGATGAGGTCAATTAAGTCGTCCCCTCGGACACGTCCCCACATCCGTTCTGCCGGCCTCGGCTACTCCCCGCCGACGTGCCACCACTCGGCTCCGTCCTGATGGTCGCTGCCTGCGGCAACCGGGGGGAGAACTATCGCCTCTCCACACTCACCTCTCTCCACCACTCCCAGTGGTTCCTCGCTTGCCCCCACGCGCCGGAAAGTCCCTTGCTGTAGCTGTCCATCCGGTGCTGTCGATCGCCGCTTGGTTCTGTCCCATCGCCTGGGTGGTCGTCGACGCCGGTCTCCACACCGGAGTGTTGATGGGTGGCCTCCTGCTGCTGGTCGACGTCGGTCATCGCGCCTGTCCGGGTGCGCCAGCCGGGGTCGTCTTCGCTCGCTGTCCGATGTCGTCCTGCTCGCGTGGGTCACCCCCTGTCCCGTACTCCTGAAGACGTCGTCTCAGGCGGTCGAATCTGCGTCGAAAATCCAGTATCTGATTTCTGATATAGAATCTCAGATTCGTTCATCGATCTCGTCGTTCTCTGCTCCCCTCTCGGCCCCGCCCCGAATTATCGCTACGCGGTCGACCTTCTGGTCGGATTGCCCTCTAGGCCCCTAACACTGTGAATTCGTGGAACCTAACCACAGGAGAGGAGAGATATATTAGAGCATCTCTAAAGCCCTCTCAACCGCTTAGAACCTAACCAGCGGGATTATGGGGGAGGGTGCGTTTACATGAGAACGTGTCTAACTGCCCCACGTCCCCTTATTTTAGGTAATGACAATCACCCAATGTTTTTTACATGGAAGTGGCCCTAAACGCCTCACGTGTTATTATATGAGTGGGCAGTATCGTTGTAATAATATTTTATTCCCACATCCCCCAATACGCCTGTCGTCTCCTTATTTTACTGATTACAGCAGACCCCGTCTATCGACTTGCCGTCTGCTTATTTCTAGTAAGTGCTAAACAGACGATGGTGCTACTGATATGGTTGTATCTCTTTACAGCTAACCCCACTAATAGTGCCGCCGTCTGCTTATTCAATAGGATGTAACGATTCGCCTTTATCGGACCCCAGTCTCCTTATTTCAGATGGATAGTTCAAGCCGATCGATCTCTTGGTGCCTGTGAATTTGTTACACTAGATGGGCCAAAATCTACTCCCGTCTGCTTATTCAAGATTATACATACAACCCCGAAGATCGCACTCACGTCTGCTTATTTCTTAGAACGCCTCTGGTTATTATGAAAGCGATCTGGCTATTGTTGGCTTTGTCTAACGTCCAGTAGGCCATTATAGCGGATGGATTGCTGAGATATATTCAGGGTTGAGGTGAGTATTTGTTTGTGCTTAGAACCACCGGAGATGGGTTGTTCATGCGCGTTCTGATCGGTTCATACCCTGTTCTTTTTCGCTGGATTGTCGCTATCTTATCGGCTCATGCTCCATTCTTTTTCGCTGGATTGTTGCTGTCTTTCCGATTCATGTCCGGTTCTTTTTCGCTAGATTGTCGCATCTTATCGGTGTGTGGTGTCCGTTCTGACTGCTACCTTGTCGTGACTTGATTAAACTTCGATGCCTATTGGCTTGTCCACAGCCCCGCGAAATGGGTTCGTCAAAGGAACTGAGAAGTAGGTAGAAAGAAGATGCCGCCGTTAGTTGTCGTCCAGATCAGTCCTGAGCTTGTTGATGCTGAAGATTTCCTGGATGCAATCTGCGTCCAGTTCTTCGTTGATCTTCTCGAAGTTGTCTGTCTGGCGGGCCTCTACATAGCCGATCTGGTCGATGAGCGATGAGAGGAGCTTCCGCATCCCATCCGCGTCTTTGACGACCCAGATGGCGTCTCCTCGCTGTTTCTTGAGCTTGATCGAGTCGTCGACGACGTGTCGCCGTTTGTCTGGGGACGTCTCGACCTCGACGATTTTCGGACGGTCGTCGAGTGAGTCGTCGGTCGGCTCGGCGTAGAGATCGTACTTCTTCTCTTCGTCGTCCGGGCTGTAGTACATGTGCGTTTTGTAGCCGAGCGCGTCGTAGTGTGCCTGGATGAGCTTCACGCCGACGCGATGCTCCGGGCTTTCGCGACCGTACTCACCGCCATCTCGTGGCGCGAGATTCCGGTCCACGACGACGTTTGCTTCGTCTGTCGGCCAGTAGTACGCCTGTCTGTTTCCGAGTGTGAACTTCTCGAGGTAGCCCCACTCACAGAGGTCGTCGGCCGTCTCGCTGTAGGGAAGCTCCTTCATCGAGTCCTTGATGTGGTAGCCGTTTACCCCATCGGTGAGCGCGTCGTAGACCATCCGCAGGAACATCTCGTGTTCGTCTGTGAACTCGTCGCTGTCCGCTGGAGAATTCTCAGCATCGTCGTCGTCATCGTCTTCGTCACTGTGAGCTTTCACGCCACTGTCCATGTCGATCGCGTCGTGTTCGCGGTTGACGCAGTGGCGATACCGGCTCCGCTCACGTACAGATTCCGCGAGCGAGTTGACGTTGAACGGCCCTGCGTTGTGTCCCGGCGGGATGGGAAGCGGCCGGAGCGTGAGGATTTCTGGCTTCTGTTTGTGAAAGCCCGTCGACGGCAGCTGGACGATCCACTCGCCGCGCCGCAGCCCGGAGATGCGGTCTTTGATCTCGTCGTTGTCCAGATCCTCGTGGAAGAGCGACTCCGCGAGGAGGTCATCGGTCGCGACGTTGCCGATGATCTTCGTGTTGATGTTGTTGAGGATCTCCTTGTACGCCCGCCGGTTGTCGTTAGGATTGTCTCCAAGCACTTGCTCAGGGTACTGCATGATGAGCCCCAGCGAGAGATTGAATTCCCGCCCTTTCGGGAGCAGTTCGCGGTAGACGATCTCGTTGCGAGCGATGTTTGCGGACTCTTCGATGATGACGTTCGTGATGTATTCGTCGTCGTCCGGCGTCCAGATGGACTGTGCCGACGTCCACAGATGCGAGAGGAACAGCACGGTGAACACTTCACTACTGGCCCCGCGGAGACTTCCCGTGTCGATGAGAACGACCTTGTTCGAGTTGAGGATGCTCTTCATATCGAGCATCGGGATCTCCTTGCTGTACCAGTTGGTCTCGTCGTTCCAGTATTTGTCTTCGACTGTGTACGACAGCATATCCCAGATGAAGTCGCGCTCCTTCAGCTTCCGAATTCGATTCAGGACCGCGTCTGTCGTGTTCATGAACTGCCGTGCGTCCTTCTCAAGGTGAGACTCGAGGATGGACGTGACCTGCGTGTCGGCCGTTCGCGGGATTGCTTTGCGGACTTTGTCGTAGTCTTTGTCGAGGTCCTCGACCTGCTTGCCGTACTTCTGGAACTCCTGTGCGGCTTGCATGAGCTCACCGATGGAGAAGTAGTCCTTCCCGTGGTCGCTGTCGAATAGCGCCTTGATGAGATTGGTGAGGATTTCGTTCGCGACGAACGCCTGTTCGACCGTCTTCTTCCCGAGAACGAATCTGAGAATCTGGAAATAGTGGTCGATGATATCCTGTTTGGCCGTCTCGCGAGTCCGTCCAGCTCCCTCTGTGAGCGGCCGGAGATCGAAGAACGGCATCCCCGGAACCATGCCGTCTGCTTCGGGGATCTGGATGTACTCGACGTCGTCGACGTTGCCGAACAGTGTGCGGTGACACCGCAGATAATTCTCACACATCTCGCCGTCTTTGGGGTCGATGAGGACTGTTGGCCCCTCGAGGTCGTTGTGTGTGGTCAGCATATCGTTGATCGTTGCGACCGTCTTCCCGCTGCCAGTCGTCGCAGCTCGGATGTAATGCTGGGTGAGATGGTCCGCAGATAACGACAGCGCATCTCGTTGCCCGAGGTGTCCCCACCACTCGTTTTTCGTCTCGATGGTGCTGATATCGTCGGGCTTGTCGCTGTGATCTCGGAGTGCGGTGACCGCGTGACCGATGGTCATCCCCTTGGAGAATTCCTTGAACACCTCCTCATTCGGGGAGGTGAGCGGCGACTGAGCCGTGGGCATCCCGCCGGTCCCACCGCGACTTGCTTTCGGCAACGAGTCGATGGACGGGACCGTGATGAAGTTTGAGAGCTCTTCGATGTTACAGACGAGCAGCGGTTTTCGTCGCGTCCATGACTCCAGCCCGTTCGGGTAGGTGATCCCGTGGTTGAGCATCCGCTCGTACTCAGCGTCGTTCGTCCCGAGGTAGTTCCCCTCGATCGAGTAGAACTTCCCACTGATCTGGTTGAGCGCGTCTTGGAGATTACGTGCCGTCTCCGCGTTGGATGCTGCGGCCCGTAGTGAGACGTTGTACGTGTGCGAGGGGTCTTTCAGGTCGATCTGCCCCATCCGGCTAGTCCCTGAGCGGTAGCCGCCGGTCTGTGAATCGTGGATTGACCCACCGATCTCATGCGGCGTATCACTCCGGTGACGTTCCTGCTTTTCTTCGTCAGAGACGCCAAGGATACCGTCAAGGAGGGTTTGGAAGAAGAGCCCGCCGGTCGTGTGGACGCCCTGCTTGAGGTTTCTTTTCTGCCGTTCCGCTTTCGAAGACCAGTCCGCGCGTGGCTCGAAGACACTCTGAAAGACGACTGCGTCGTCCGATTGGATGATCGTCTCGAGGAGGTTCGAAAGAGGTGAGCGGTCGATGGCTTCGTTGTCGTACGACGAGAGTGTCGTCATCCAGTCGTGCCGCTTCTCTTCGACACCCTCCCAGCGGACCATCTCGGGGACATCCTCGAAGACATCTGTAATGTCGAAGTTTGTCCGGCCGACCTCGAAGTCGTCTGGATACTGCGAGCGCGTGGTACTTTCGAGGCGATCGCAGGTGACATCGCTGCGTCCGCCAGGTCCGATGAAGAACTTGAACTGTGCTTCGTCCTCGGGCTTGTAGATGATGAATTCGAAATTTGGAGAGGATTCGATACCAGGGATATGGAGATCCATATCGAGCGGGAGTTTGCGTCCGTTTCCGTATCGGTGGAGGCCGTACAGTTCGCGTTTGACGGTCTCTGAGTTCACCTCCTCACGGACGGGTGTGATCTGGATGTACTCCTGTTCGGATTCGATCTCTTCGATGAAGTTCTCGGCTTCGTCGTCGCTGAGCGCCCCACTGAGAGATGGATCGACTGAAGGTTCGTAGTCCGCAGAGATAGTAATCGTCTTTTCGTCTTCTTCCGTGTCCTCATCTAACGCGGCGTCGAAGATGTCGAAGTCGCCGTCAACTACCTCTGGTGTGGGCGTTTCTTCCTGTTCAACCGATGGTTCGTCTGTGCCGGGCGGTTCTCCAGGTGCTGGAGTATCGCCTTCCCGGTGCTTGTCGTCTTGGCTCATTATAGAGATTCCACACGACCTATCTATAGCTTTTTTGGGGGGTGCCACTACAGCTAGAGGTTAAAATTCAATATTCTGAAACCACCACCCCACCGGTATGTTTTTACCAGAACTCTGAGTCGATTTCTCTATGCTTACCACACCGAACAGTGCGCTAAGGCGAATCGGTGACGGAGCAGTTTCCCGGCAGTTCTGGATCTGCTGTACGCAATAGGCGATCCCGCAAACGGGGGTCCACAGAGGAAGTCTCAACCATGCCTGCGGGTTCTGAAGGAATCTAGAGTGAGGCGTACAGAAAAGCAATAGTTCGAAAGACCGTATCAGTCGAGACCGAGCTCTGCCTCAATAGTCGTCTCGTTGATCGCTGCCCGCACCAACGCCGGGTAGAACCGCTCATTCTTCGGAAGCTGCTCACCGTGCTCACGCTGCCATTCAACGTTGACCTCTGAGTACCGGATGTCGAGATTGTCGACGACGTCATCGGGAAGATAGATCGTCCGCCCATTCCAGTCTTCGCGCAGCACGAATCCCTCATCGCCAGGCCCGAGCGTGTCAGTCGTTTCTGGCGTTTCGATCGTTTCAGCCGTTTCAGTCGTTGTTGTCGCCTCAGTCGTTTCAATCATTTCAGATGATGGCGCGGGGCTCTTTTCAGTCGTGTCGATCGTTTCAGTCGTTTCGGCTGTTTCAGTTGTGTCAGTCGTTTCGTCCGTTTCAGTCGTGTCGGTTGTGTCAGTCGCCTCAGTCGTCGCACCGAAACGGTCGGCGATACCACCCATCTTCTCGCCGGTCTTGCCCAGCTCCTCGCTGGCGTCGTCGTTGTCGTCACTCATTTGCTTCCCTCACGAGTTCTGTCTCGACGAGTGCCGCAACGTCCGCGAGGATTTCGGCCATGTCGCTGTCGAGTTCATCGGCCGCAAAGATGGAGCGCTCCTGGGCGGCGATCGCCCGCTGAAGATCGACTCGCTTGTACACGTCGAACACTGGAATCTCGAGTCCGTCTTCAAACTCGGAATGTAACTGCTCGAGCATGGCGTCGGCCTGCTTGTTGTGTTCGACGCGGTTCGCGATGATACCAAGAATCCGTACCGTACCGAAGTACTCCCGGACGCTGTCGATCTGTTTCTGGAGTCGATCAAGGCCCTGGACAGAGAGGGCCTCTGCGTAGGCAGGAATCAACACACCATCGCTGGCAACCAACGCATTGTCCGTGAGCACGTTGATGCTCGGCATGTTGTCGACGAGAACGACATCATACCCGGTTGCGAGCTCGTCGAGAACCATCTTCAGCCGTTCTCGAGCGCGAGGTTCGCCATTGAGTTCGCCGCCAGTGCGGTCGACCATCCGCTCGTTCGCGGGAAGGAGATCAAACTCCTCGCCGGTGATGATGATGTCGTCGACGTCGTCTGCGCTGCTGGGATCGAGCAGCAACTCGTGGAGCGACACCTCCCGGTCAAGGTCGCTGTACGCCTCGTCGTAGCCGAGGATCGACGTGAGTGCCCCCTCAGGAGCAAGGTCGACCACGAGGACATCAAGCCCACGGTCGGCGAGTGCGCCGGCAACGTGGATTGTGAGCGTCGTTTTTCCAACCCCCCCTTTCTGGTTGAGCATCGCCACGATTGCCGGGAGCGTTTCGATCGTTTCAGCCGTTTCAGTCATATAGTGAAACGAGAGAAACGCGATCGTTATAATACTATGTCAGACATGAGGATAGCTGAGCAGACTTGGTACCAATATCAAAAGCACAGAGCAGATTGGATAGTGTCTCTGAGGAAAGAGGGCAAAGGCCCACCAGCGTCGTGGCGGCAACACCAGCAACGAAGAGGTATTCTCCAGCCACCTTGGGGAGCTCCTCATCGTAGCTTTCGAAAATACACACTAGAGGAGGATACATCTCCGGAATTTTCCGAATACCGAGCTCTCCATCCGGCTATACGTACGGCTTGAGGTGGGTTTCAGTTTCGCTTGTATGGACGGTCGACGGCTTCGGCGGCCTCGATCTCGTCTGTTTTCTCGACTTCGGCGAATAGCTCTCGGTATGCGTCGGGCTCGAAGAGGTTGTTCCGATCGAACAACTCGCGGGCGGCGTCGGTGAGCTGAAAGAACCGGTATGGCTGGCCCCGTTCGAGACCTTCACGATCTCGTTCGATAGCCTCGACCAGTCCCGCCTCCTCCAGCCGGATGAGGTGGTCGGTGATCGTCGACGCCGCGACGCTCGGGTTGTAGTATTCGAGTTCCTTCTTCGAAGGAGCGCCTTTGGGATGACCGACGATCGCCCCGATGATGTTCGCGCGGGTCGTGTCGTCGAGGACACTCAACGCTGTGATCGGATTGAGGCCGCCCGTCTTCTCAGCTTGGCTGAGTGAGGCGGCGTCGGGCCGGGACATGGTGTCTGAACGTTTGCGTCCCGGTCAAATAACCATTTCAATGAGAATCGAAATGGTATTGAGAGTGCGTGTACATTCCACTTCCGGTCGTATTTCCCTACCGTTAGGTAGCGGTAGAGAATCGTATCCAATGACGAGTACCCCGACGACAACTAGCAGCGTCGCGACCACGCTCCCACCCGCGAGGACCTTGTTCTCCATCGCCTTCTCGTGGAAGCATAGCGGTGTATTCTCGCGGAAGATCTCGAGGTTCTACTCGCCGTAGAAGTACTTCGGCTTCAGTGCGAACTGCTCGATGGTTACATAGCCCATACAGACGAATTCCTGCCTGAGCCGTTCGGTCTTGGGTGGCTGTCGCAGGTGATCGCACCGCAGTTGGGACAGCACGTGTACGTCTCGTTGACGACGTTGGTCTCACAGTGGACGCACCGGTAGATACTGTCCTCGATGGTAACCCGAGAGGGGCCCGCTGCGAAGTACTCGTATGGATAGGTGTACTTGTCGAGGTCAGTCGTGTGTCGAGCCTCGGGGAGATACACTAGCTCAATAAACTCCGTCGTTTCGATCGTTTCACTCGTTTCAGTCATGTAGTGAAACGAGAGAAACGCGATCGTTACAATACTATATCAGACAATAGTTACCACGGAGTAGAGAACACCAATAGTAGAAGCAGAGGTTAGATAAGCGTTGTAACAGAGGGCATCCATAATGGACGAGGAACCGGAGTCAATCAGCTATTTGTCGGCTGATGATATCCGTGACATCCACGAATTGATCGTGGAGTCAAATACGGATACAACGGTGGGCATCTCTTCGGCAGGTGATATCGAATATACCGTCGAACATATACAAGAAGGACATTTCGGTCAGGTTCCTGAATCGCTCCATGCGAAGGCATTTCAGCTGCTGCGGCTCATTGCGGCGAATCATCCATTCGTCGACGGTAACAAGCGAACGGCGCTCATGTCGACCCGAATTTTCTACGCGTTGAATGGATGTCGCTTTGACTACGACCGAGAAATCAAAAATATTCTGAAAGCGCTTGCGACAGATGAGGGGAGTGTCGATGAGGACGATGTAATTGAGTATTTGCGAGCGCATACAGAACCGCTTGCCCCGGAGTACGAGGCGACCATCAGCTTGTGGCTGGCACGTATTGAGGGCACAGACCAAGTATCGACAGAGAACTACACAGGCAATCAGGAGCCTAACGAACCGAACGATTATGACGACGAACACCATAGTGAGGAGTAAGCATGGCCGCTGAAAGTGAGCAGCCGGAGATTCCCGATGAGATGTCCCCCGAGGAGGCACGGCAGTATCTCATTCGGTTCCTCGGACGCCAAGACCTCGACGAGCACGAGGAAATCTACGACGAGCTCGCGACTGAGTAGGACTACCTCCGAGCTGCGGGTTCTATCAATTACCCGCTCATTCAGCCAATACCGGTCTTTCACCCTCCTAGCGAATCGCCTCTACTGTCGGCGAAAACTGCTGGAGTCAAACACCCGTTCGCGAGCGGCTTTGACGTCGGAGTAGAGTTCCAGTGCGTGCTTGATGAGCCGGCGACCCCCTTTTCGTTCCCGATCTAAATGATGCCGCCAATAACGAGTAGTCCAATGACGAGCAGCAGCATCGCGACGACGCCACCACCAGCGAGAAGCGTGTTCTCCATCGCCTTCTCGTGGAGCGGCATAGCGGCGTACTCCTCGCGGAACGCCTCCAAGTTCTCCTCGTCGTAGAAGTACTTCGTCTTCAGCGCGAACCGCTCGGTAACCGCACAGCCTGTACAAACCGGCTCCTGCTCAAGCCGTTCAGTTTTGATATGGCTGTCGCAGGCGATTGCCCCGCAGTTGGGGCAGTACGTGTACGGCTCGTCGACGCCGGCGGTCTCGCAGTGGACGCACCGGTGGATGCCGTCCTCGGTGGTGACCCGGGAGGGGCCCGCTGCGTAGTACTCGTAGGGGTAGGTGTACTCCTGAATGTCGGTCGTGTGCCGAACCTCGGGGAGGTAGACTGGCTCGATCGACTGGACGGAGATGTCCGAGCGGTTCGGCTCGCAGGTCTTGTTGTACGTGACGTTGTTGTCGCCGGTGTAGGTAACCGTCGTCGTGTGGTGCTGCTGGAGCCGCTCGACAGCCCACCCCTTGTACTCGGTTTGGGTCTGCCCGAATCGGCGCTCCTCGACGTCGTCGAACACCTCACCAAATTGTTCAGAGTCGAGTTCGATCTTCGTATGGAGATTCTCGGTGACCAGTGTCGCGACATCCTCGTCGACGACCTGTGGGTGTCCACGTTCAGCGTGAACCACGAACTGCGTCCGATCGTTGATCCGATGGATGACACCGACCGATGTCTCGAAGACGGCGTTTGTGTCCGCAGTGACTGCTACGACCGGTCGAAACGTCACCGCCGAATATGGGTCTGGGAGGTCGGCTGCCTCGATATTCTCGATATCGCGGAATGCCTCCACAACGGGCGCGACGACGTCTGCCGCTGGGTCGTACGGCCGTAGGGTTTCGTCACAGAGGATTTCGATGCGACCATTGTAGAGATCCAGGCCGATCTGATCGGCTATCTCCCGAAGGTCTTGGCCGTCAAGCAACTCGATCGGATACGGATCGTCGTTCTGTTGGAGGCGGTCGGCATACTCCTTAGCGGGACTCGTGAACCGCCCGGTCGTGACAACCATCCCGCGTTTGGGACCGTCAAAGTCGAACGTCGAGATCGCCGAATGGAGCTTCTGAACGACTGGCCGCCCAACCGTCGCCGTGTGTTTACATTCGACGATGACCGCGCGTCGGGTGCCGTCGACGACCTCCTCCATGATGACATCTCGGCCCTCGTCTGCCGTCTTCTCAGCCTGACGGACGTTCTCGTAGCCGAGGTTCCGAAAGACATCCTCGATCAGATCCTCAAACTCAAACCCAGAGAGATCGTCTAGAACGGCCATTCTAAGGTATGGAGACAGTCCCGTTCATCTGACAAATATGTTGCCGTCTCATCGTGATCTGTCTTCAAGACGGTGAACGTCGTTCCTGCTGTCGCTCGTATGCTGCGAGTTGTTCGATCCGTTCATTTGTCGGAGGATGCGTCCGGAACAGCCAACGCTCGAACCGATTGAGTCGTTTTCGAAGCCCCCAGTACGAGGGCTCTCTGTTCCCGTCCGGACCAAGCATCACTTTTTCTAATTCATCGGGTTCAAGCGGGAGGATCGACAGCGACGAGATGCCAGATGCCTCGCGCAAGTCCCGGTTTGGTGTTTCTGAAATGCTCTGATCGAGCTTCGTTAGCGCAGTCGCGAGAACTGTCGGTGAACCGGTAACTGCGACGGCAGCTCGGTCTGCGGCCTGTTCTCGTGCCCTAGAGAGTCGGGCAGTCATCGCTTTCCCCGTTCCCCAGACAAGCGTCGAGAGGAGCCCGAGTGGAACAATGGCAACCACAGCCGCTCCAGGTTTTTCGATGTCTGCAAGTCTCGTGCCAAGCCCACGAGCAAGGATGACAGGGAGAGACAAGGCAGTCATCACCATCGCATCCCTGTTTTTTACATGAGAAAGCTCGTGGGCGATGACGGCTTCCAATTCTGCACGCTCATCGATCGTATTGAGCGTCCCACGAGAAAGGACGAGATGGACGTTGTGTGGACGGAATCCAACAGCGAGAGCTTCAGGCGTCTGGCGGTCTGAGAGAGCGACCGTCGGTACGGGAACATCAAGCTGTGCTGCGACGCGAGTCACCAACTCGTACAGTTCGGGCTCGGTTGCTTCGTCGACGCAGTCGGCATCAGCGAGCCGCTCTATCGTATCGATCTGTCTGTATTCGAGGTAACCGATAGACACCACAGTCAGCGCAGTAAGTCCGGCTGCGATCGAAGACGCCGGTGAGACGTCAAAAAACAAAAGAACACCGTAGAGAACTGCCCAGACGCCACAGAGGAAGGTGATAGTAACAGCCAACATTCCCACGATCGTAGCGGCCATCTGAACAGGAAGCGACCACCGTCTGGAGGGCATCATGTACCAGATCGATTGAGATACAGTAGTAAGTTGGGGACGGGCGGCTCCTCGTCGGACATACGTAGGATCTCTCAACGCCCTACGATATGGTTTATGGAGTAAATCACCGAGTCAATCGTGTGTAGATTACTCTAGAGTGGTTTACTCAAGGGTAAACTACTTGCCGTCTGGGTGTGTACTGTGTCGTATGAGCACCGACCTGGGAACTGCTGGGGGGATGGACTCCCGCGAACTCGTCCACTTCGTAACGCAGCAGACGCGGTTCGCGCTGATCAACAACATCCTCCAGCACCCCAAACAGCTCCCCTCGATGTACGAACTCGAGGAACTCAACCCTAGCGTGAGCGAGGCCACCGTCTACAAACACATCCAGAAGCTGATCGACGCTGGCATCGTCAGGGAAGTCCCACTCGACGACGATCAGCGCCGGCAGGGCTATCCCTGGAAGTTCTACGGCCTCACAGCGGAGGGTCGGACCTTTCTCGACGAACACAATCTCCTCGCCGCGGAGGAAACCCTCCAACAGATCTACGAGACCATCTCCAACAAGCCCGAGAAGATGGTCAAGTACGAGAACGCCCCTCGCCCGGACGACGCGTGACTTCGGAATCGGCTTGCTTACAGCTCCCGGTTACGTTTCGATTTCGTATTCGGCCGCCAGCTTCTGGAACTCGTCCCACTCAAGGAGGCGATCGTCCGTAACATCGCCGTGGGTCTCGAGGTAGCGGAGCAAGGCGTCGATCTCGTCTTCAAGGCCATACTTCGCCGCCTGCTCTCGGAGGTCGTCCTCGTCGACGTCAACCAGTCTGAGCAAGAGGAGACAGTACGAACGGTAGCGGCTGCTGTCGTCGATCAGTAACGTGTGACAGCAGAGGTCCGCTGGGGAGAGGATATCGAGTTCCTCGGAATAGAAGTAGTAGCGGTGGTCGGTGAGCAGAAATTGGAGGTCGAACGCCGCGAACTGAGCGAGGCCGGTTTCGTGGAACGCCTCTATGTCGATCTCGGTCTCGGTTTGAGCGAGGAACTCATCGTAGTCTTCCCAGAGAATTGTCCCCTTTTGGGCGACAGTTTCGAGGCGTTGGCGATGGAGATGGTGTGTAAGTTGACGGGCGAACTCGTGGAGGCGGTCGAAGTCGGCGTTGAAGTCATAGCGACCGTTGTCTGCCCCGACGAGGCCACGATCGCGAAACCGCTTGAGGACACGGTTGACGGTATTACGGTAGTTGTCGCTCTGGTCGGCAATCTCGGCGACGGTTCGTGGCTGGTCGAGGTAGTATAGCACCTCGAGTGCCTTGCCGGTCAGCAGCTCGGGAAAGTCGATATGGGGGTACTGGCGAACGAGGTCCTGGTAGCGTTCTACGGCGCGGGCATCTGATGGGACAACCCGCTTTCGGCGACCGTCGCGTTCTGTGTAGACGAGTCTCTTCTCGGCGAGATCGCCGACGCCACGTGAGAGGTAGCTCTCGCTGTGATCGAGCTTCATCGCGAGCTCGGAGATTATGTCGCCACGGTCGACGGTGGCGAGGACCTCGAGTTCGATGCGCCGGAGCACAATGTAATATAGTACGAAACTACTATATAAAAAAGTTTCAAGTAGTGTTACAGACAGCGGTCGCGAGCTCTGCCCCCATCATCTTAACCAACAAAACTATTGTTTCGTGGGTCGTGTTGGTTAACACGAGACGCTCTTATGTAGAAACGTGGAAAGCGCGTATAATTACACTCAGACGGCTCTAATCTGGAGATATGTCTTCCACTCAGCCAGCGTTTGGCGGGATGTTTCGGCAGTTGATCGAGCTCGGAGTCATCG
>NZ_SGTZ01000063.1:0-448 GCF_005435115.1 Halorubrum sp. ARQ200
ATCCATGTACACAGACCCTCAACACCTACGCGTCTCCGATCCGGGCCGAGTCGAAGGCAATGTCGTTTTTACCTACTTGGATGCTTTCCACCCTGACGCTCAACACGTCGCCGAACTCAAAGCACATTATCAGCGCGGAGGTCTGGGGGATATGACAGTGAAAAACGTGCTGACCGATAGCTTAGTCTCCCTGATATCACCCATTCGAGAACGGCGAAAAGCATTAATGAACGCCCCTGATCACTTGCTAGATGTCCTAAAAGATGGGCAACAAAAGGCGAGTATACAGACAAACCAAACATGCCAGAACGTTAAGCGTTCGTTGGGCCTGCTTGTGGGATAAAAAGGTAAGAGGAGTGAGTAAAAAATAGCTTATATTTACTTATCATCTATAAATTAGATAGTTACCGCAATCTATTGTGCATAATAAATTAGACACATGTGAAAG
>NZ_SGTZ01000064.1:0-444 GCF_005435115.1 Halorubrum sp. ARQ200
TCGAGATAAAGGGCGTCCAGGCGCTGGGCGACATCCGCGACATCGTCGCCGGCGAAGTCGACCGGCAGGTCGAACTGCTCGAGATCCGCGACGAACTCGAAGCCCGGGACGCCGCCGTGGGCGACGTCGTCGACGTGAGCGAGACGTTCGCGGACACCGACTCGGGCGTGATCCGCGGCGCGCTCGATTCGGGCGGCGAGGTGCTCGCGGTCCCGCTGTACGGCTTCGACGGGCTCGTCGGCCGCGAACTCCAGCCCGACCGCCGGCTCGGCACCGAGCTCTCCGACCACGCCAAGCGCGCCGGTGCGGGCGGCATCTTCCACACCGACGAACTGCCGGCCTACGGCGTGACCGACGACGAGGTCGATGCGCTTCGCGAGGCCGTCGACGCCGGGCCGAACGACGCGGTCGCCATCGTCGCCGCCGACAGCGACGTGGCCGGGC
>NZ_SGTZ01000065.1:0-438 GCF_005435115.1 Halorubrum sp. ARQ200
CTACAGGGGGCGATCTTCGGCACGCTCGTCTCCTTCGCGACCGGCGGCGTGAACTTGATCCATAGCGCGTTCGGGCTGGTGATCGCGCCGCTCGACGCGCTGGCGTCGTCGGTGACGCAGTTTGTCGACTCGGCGATCCTCGCGCCGCTGGGGATCATCGGGACGACGGCGGAGGCGTCGGCGACGGCGACAGCCTCGCAGTTCGGACCGTTCGCGATCCTCGTCGGCGTCGTGTTGGTGCTGGGTGCGTTCTGGATGATCACGCAGTTCCTCGAACAGTCGGAGACGAGCGACACGCTGCCGATCCCAGGACTCGGCGACGCGCCGGACATCCCGGGACTCCCGCTCGGCGTGACCGAGGAGAACGAGGACGAAGACTGATGCGGCACCCATCGCGATCCAACCGCGCGCTCGCGGGGGTGGTGAGCGGTGGCTGAC
>NZ_SGTZ01000066.1:0-438 GCF_005435115.1 Halorubrum sp. ARQ200
GAAGAAGTGCGTAACCTTGCTAGCCGCAGTCATGATGCCACTGGAGAAATCCAGACTATTATCGAGAACCTGTGTGCAGGTAGCGAAGCCTCGGCACAAGCAGTGGAAGCGACCAGTGACAGTGCGAATCAGCGCGGCGAAACCGTCATGGCGCTCTCTGAGGCGCTAGGCAACATCGCCGATCAAGTCACTACGGTGAATAACAACGCGGACGACATTAGCCAGCAAAGCGAGCACCAAGCGCAAATGACCGATGCCCTCCTCTCTCAAGTGGGTCGAATCCAAAGCCACGCGAATGACACCGCCAGCAATGCGAATGAAGTCAAAGCGATTAGCGCGAATCTTGAGCAACTGGTTGAGCAGTTAGAAGGATTAATTGGCCAATTTAAGCTCTCAGACTCGCCTAAGTCTTGAAGCTATACAGGATACAGGTAAACT
>NZ_SGTZ01000067.1:0-437 GCF_005435115.1 Halorubrum sp. ARQ200
ATTAACGCCTGATCATGGTTAAGCAAATCACGTTCAGGGTGACGACTGATTTGCGCGTCATTGCGTTGAATTTCGTTGATAAGTGATTGTTTTTGTTTGGCGATTGCTTCGATATCTTCGGAGGCACGGCTGGCAATGACACCGGCTTCTTGCTCGAGCACGCTTTGTAGCGCTTGGACTCGCTCGAGTTGCTGTTCAACCAAGGTTGTTAAAGGCGCAGTAGGGGTCATAACCACTCCAATCAGCTTAGCTGTCGTTGAGATCGTTCTCGAAACGCATCATGTTTGCGGCAAGCTTGTCAGGATCCACTTTATAAGAGCCGTTTGATATCGCTTGTTTGATCTGATCAACTTTAGCGCTATCAAAATAGGGCTCAGATGCCATCTTCTGATTCATTTTATCGATCACTTGGCTTTGCTGGCTGAGCGAAACAGCGT
>NZ_SGTZ01000068.1:0-434 GCF_005435115.1 Halorubrum sp. ARQ200
GCATGAACTCCATGTCCATCAGCGACGCGCCGGCGTCGAAGGCCAGCGCCGCGCCGTCGCCGTTGTTCTCGTCGTCGCGGGAGGTGTGCCGGTTGTAGATCGCCGCGTGGCCGCCGGCGGCGAGAACGACGGTGCCCGCGTTGAACAGCACGAACTCGCCGTCGTCCATGTCGAAGCCGACCGCACCGTGGACGGCCTCGCCGTCGGAGACCAGCTTCGTGATCATCACGTTCTCGCGGTAGGGGACCGACAGCGCCTGCGCGCGGTCGACGAGCGTGTTCAGCAGCGACTCGCCGGTGTGGTCGCCGGCGAAGGCGGTCCGGCGGAACGACTGCGCGCCGAAGAACCGCTGGTCGATCGCGCCGTCGTCGGTGCGGGAGTACGCCATCCCCCAGTCGTCGAGCTCGCGGAGCCGCTCGGGCATCTGCGCGGTC
>NZ_SGTZ01000069.1:0-433 GCF_005435115.1 Halorubrum sp. ARQ200
CGAGTCGGACGCCCCGCGCGGCCGTCGCCGCGTCGGGTGCCTCGGGACCCCCGTCGAGCAGGTAGTGGCCGGGCTTTTCGAGTCGCGTTTCCAGCAGGACCGCGAGGGTCGCCATCGGCCACCCCGAGTTGGGCGACGACGGGCGGCGCGCCAGCTCGCCGACCCGGGCCACCGTGGCCGGCGCGCCGGCGACGACGGCCAGTAAGACGGCCGAGACGCGCGCCGGGAGCCACATCACCGCGTCGTCGAGGCGGGCCGGAACGCGACCGACCGGCTTGTGTCGGTAGCCGAGCATCGAGTCGAGCGTGTTGACGCCCTTCACCCACGCGGCCGCGCCGACCGCGAGCGGGAGCGAGACGGCCGCGAAGAGCATAAACGCGAGCAACGGGGCGACGAGGCCGTCGGCGAGGTTCTCGGCGGCGCTCTCGACGGC
>NZ_SGTZ01000070.1:0-253 GCF_005435115.1 Halorubrum sp. ARQ200
CGTCGTGTTAACTTAAGCATGATTCCACCAGACGGCGTGGGCTTGCAACCACGTTTCCGCGGTCGGTGGATCGACGTGGCTAAAACAGTTTGAAAACGAAGAGGTTCGTCGTTCTACTTCTCGAAAGACACGTTCGACAGAATTTCTGAAGCCGTGTTGTTCGACGCGGTAGCTGTAGTTTTCGCGGCGAAGCCCACCGATCAGATCGTCTGCGTCATCGACGAGAAACAGCGCGTCTTCGACATCGTGTTTC
>NZ_SGTZ01000071.1:0-246 GCF_005435115.1 Halorubrum sp. ARQ200
AAGTAGAACGACGAACCTCTTCGTTTTCAAACTGTTTTAGCCACGTCGATCCACCGACCGCGGAAACGTGGTTGCAAGCCCACGCCGTCTGGTGGAATCATGCTTAAGTTAACACGACGGATCGGCGCGCGGTGTTAAGTTAAGGAAGAGGCGGGACGAGGATTCAGTGCTCTATGCCGAAAACCGCCCGCCTCACCGAGTGTACCGAGTGGATCGACTTGGAGTTTGTGGAGCGAGAGCGGACAC
>NZ_SGTZ01000007.1:0-128116 GCF_005435115.1 Halorubrum sp. ARQ200
TTTTGGGAGATAGAACGACGAACATCATCATTTGCGAATAGTTTCAGCAATGTCGCGCTAGAGACAGCTCAAAACTGGCTCGAAGCCTTCGCCGTCTACCACAATTCACGCCAAACTTAACGCGACCTGCTACACACGCAGTCCTCATCGACCGGTTGATTCAGACGAGAACACGTCTGACCAATGGGATTTCAACGGAGCCGTTTATTTATAAATGAGAGCGTCCGTCAGATCGCGCCGAGCCGACTATTCGAGGTCGAGCAGCGCCGCGATCTCGTCGAGGTAGTCGTCGTAGACGCCGACCGCGGACTCGATCGGGTCGGGCGAGGCCATGTCGATGCCGGCGAGTTCGACCACGTCGAGCGGGTACTCGGAGCCGCCCGCCTTCAGCATCTCGCGGTAGTCGGCGGCCGCGGACTCGCCCTCGTCGAGGACGCGCTCGACGATGGCGGCCGCGGCGGAGATGCCGGTCGCGTACTGGTAGACGTAGAAGTCGTAGTAGAAGTGCGGGATGCGCTGCCACTCGCGCTCGATGCCGCCGGTCAGCTCGGCGGGCGCGTAGTAGTCGCTCTTCAGGTCGCCGTACATCTCGTCGAAGGCGTCGGGCGTGAGCGCGTCGCCGGCCTCCACGCGCTCGTGGATCCGCTGTTCGAACGTCGCGAACATCGTCTGGCGGAAGAGGGTCGAGCGGAAGCGTTCGAGGTACTCGTCGAGGACGTGCGTCCGGAGTTCGTCGTCCTCGACGGTGTCGAGCAGGTGGTGGGTGAGCAGCGTCTCGTTGACCGTCGAGGCGATCTCCGCGACGAAGATCTCGTAGCTCGCGTCGTGCCACGGCTGCGCGTCGCCGGCGAGCTCGGAGTGCATCGAGTGGCCCAGCTCGTGGGCCAGCGTGTACATCGACGCGATGTCGTCCTGGTAGTTCATCATGATGTACGGCTGGGTGTCGTACGTGCCCGAGGAGAACGCGCCCGAGCGCTTCCCGCGGTTCTCGTACACGTCGACCCAGCGCGAGTCGAGCCCCTCGGCCAGCCGCTCTTGGTAGGCGTCGCCGAGCGGCGCGACCGCCTCGATCACCCACTCGCGGGCCTGCTCGTACTCCACGTCGGGGCCTTGGTCGCCCGTCAGCGACATGTAGAGGTCGTGGCTCTGGAGCTGGTCGACGCCGAGCGCCGCCGCCTTCAGCTCCGCGTGGCGGTGGAGCACGTCGAGGTTGTCGTCGACGGTGTCGACGAGGGTGTCGTACACCTCGACCGGGACGTTCGAGTCGTCGAGCGCGGCGGCCCGCGCCGAGTCGTAGTCGCGGATCTCGGCGCTCGTGACGTGCTCGCGGACGGCCTTCTCCAAGGAGGTGCCGACCGTGTTGCGCACGTCGGCCCACTCGTCGTAGAACGTCTCGTGGACGCGCTCGCGGAACCCGCGGTCCGGGTTCGTCTGGAGCTTCGTGAAGTTCGCCTGCGTGATCTCGACCTCCTCGCCGTCCGGGTCCTCGACGACGCCGTAGGTCATGTCGGCGTTCGTCAGCATCGAGTAGATCTCGCTCGGCGCGTCGGTGACCTCCGAGAGGTCCGCCAGCACCTCCTCGACCTCGCTCGACCGCGTGTGCGGCTTCTTTCGCAGGACGTCGTCGAGGTAGTGCTCGTACTCGGCGAGGGCGGGCTCGTCGTCGACGAACGCCTCGACGTCCGACTCCGTGAGCGACTGGATCTCCGGTTCGAGGTACGAGACCGCGCTCGACGCCTCGGAGCCGAGCGACGACGCCCGCGCGGACATCGCCTGGTACTCCTGGTTCCGCGTGTCCTCGGCGCTGCGCAGGCGGGCGTACGTCATCACCTGCTGGAGCTCGCGGAATATCTCCTCGCGCAGTTCGAGCAGTTCGAGGAGGGTGGCGGCGTCCTCGACCGCCCGCCCCTCGTAGGCGGCCAGCTCGTCGACCCGGTCGGCGACCGTCTCGTAGGCCGACTCCCACGCCTCGTCGTCGGCGTAGATGCCGTCGAGGTCCCACTTGTACTCGGTGTCGATCTCGGACCGCTCGGGAACCGAACTCATACCGTTCGGGTCGGCCTCCCGCACACTAAGCCTTGTCAAACCCCGCGCGGCGGACCGATATGCGTGCGAACCGGAACCACCCGTGGCGTGTCAACGCGGCTCGCCCCGTCCGCCGCTTTCATCGCCCTCGGCCCACGCCGCGAGGTCGACGACGAGCACGAGCGCGTCCTCGCCGTCGCGGTAGTAGCCGCCGACCCGGCGGATCGGCTCGAACCCCTCGTCGGCGTACAGCGACCGCGCCGGGTCGTTCCCCTCGCGCACTTCGAGCCGGACGACGGCCACGCCGGTCGCACGGAGGCGGGCCAGCGCCGACCGGAGGAGGGTTCGGCCGACCCCCTCGCCGCGGGCGTCGGGGTGAACGGCGAGGTCCTTGACGTGGCCGATGTCGCGGCCGTGGTTCGGGGTCCGGTCGGCGACGACGAACCCGACGACCGCGCCCGCCCGCTCCGCCACGAGGAACGCCGGCTCGTCGAGCAGCCGCTCGAAGGCGTCGTGCGGCCACGGGTCCGAGAAGCAGGCCCGCTCGATCCGGACCACCGCGAGGAGGTCGGCGGACTCGGCGCCTCGGATCGTGACGTCGGCGGCGCTCACGGGTCAGTTTGCGGCCCGCGGGGAATAAACGCGCCGGGTCGACCGGGGCGGCGGCGCGCCGCCTCGCTCACGCCTCGATCCAGGGCTCGCCCGGGTCGGCGTCGGCGGGGTCGGGCGCGCACACCTCGAAGCAGGCGCCGTCCGGCGGCCGGAGCCGACGGCCGTCGGCGAGGCCGACGGGGCCGTCCGCGGTCGTCCGAAGGTCGACGCGCCACCCGTGCGACTCGACCACCTCGCGGACGATGTCGAGCCCGTAGCCCGTCCCGTCCGCTCGCGTCGTGTACCCGGAGTCGAACACGGACTCCCGGTCGTCGGGGTCGATGCCGGTCCCGTCGTCGGCGACGAGGAACCCCTCGTCGGTGGCGGTGACGAGGACGGTGAGGTCGTCTGCGTCGCCGCCGGACTCGGGCACGTCTTCCCCCGATTCGGGTGCCTCAGACTCGTTTGCGTCCGGATTCGCGTGTTCGGTCGCGTTGCGGAACAGGTTCTCTAAGGCCTGTCGCACCCGACCGCGGTCGCCGTACACCCGGGCGTCGCGGGCGACGACCAACTCCGCGTTCTCCTCGCCCTCGGTGGCGGTCTCCCAGGCGTCGCGGGCGACGCTCGCGAGCGCGAACTCCGTCGGTTGGTCCATGCCGGTCCCCTGTCGCGCGAGGGTGAGCAGCTCCGAGACGAGCTGGTCGATCCGGTCGACGGCGCGCTCGCCGCGTTCGAGGGGCTCCGTCTCGCCGCGCAGCCGCGCCATCTCGATCGACCCCCGGATCACCGACAGCGGGTTCCGAAGGTCGTGCGAGACGATGCTCGCGAAGCGGTCGAGCCGCTCGTTCCGGTCCGTGAGCCGCCGCTCGCGCGCCTTCCGAGCGCTCACGTCCCGGGAGTTGATGAGCAGTTCGCCCACTGGGCTGTCGGCCGGCAGCGAGCGGGTCCGCGACTCCAGCCAGACCCAGTCGCCGTCGGCGGTGCGGTAGCGGTACTCCAGCGTCGGGGACGCGTCCGGCTCGTCGAGCGCGCGATAGAACCGCTCCGTCACGCGCTCGCGATCGTCCGGATGGACGTAGCCGAGCGGCGAGCGCCCGACGGTCGACCCCTGCTCGTAGCCGAGCACCTCCGCGACGGAGGGGCTCTCGTAGACGACGACCCCGTCTCCGTCGACGACTGTGACGAGGTCGCTGCCGTACTCCAGGAAGGCGCGGTAGCGCTCCGGGAAGGTGCGGTCGACGTCGACGCGCCGGACTGTGACGATCCGCCCGGCGAACTGCGGGGCGAGCTCCTCGTCGACGACGGACTCGACCCACGCGTACCCGCCGCTCGCGCGGCGGATGCGGTGGGTGACCGTCCGGCTCGTCGCGACCGCGGACAGCGCGTCGGCGACCGGCTCGCGGTCGCTCGGGTGGACGCGGTCGAGGAGGTCGCTGCCCACGAGTTCGCCGCGGTCCACGCCGACGACGTCCGGCGCCGACGGCCCCGCGAACAGGACTTCGCCGCCGACGGCCACGGCCAGCAGGAACCGGTCCGCCTCGGTGACCCGGGACCGGCTCTCGGCGGGCGTCGCGTCCGTGCCGGCCGACGCCGATGCGGTGTCGGTGCGGGGGGCGTCGACCGCCGATGCGGTGTCGGTGTTCGAAGCGTCGCCCTCGTCGGCGCCGCGGCCCGGCGTCGACGTGTCGGATGGCCGGAGGGTCACAGTCAGTTCTGCTAGATAGTACGACTACGATAGCATAAAACTGCGCGCCGTCGGAATCAGAATTGATAATTGACTGTCGCGCAGCCGATGGATCCCGGCCGCGTGCCACCGTTGGTGTCCGACGAAGCCTCGCGGATCGTGAGACGTCGCCGCTGCGAGGCCCACACCTCTCTGACGGCGGCGCGGACATGGTCGAACATACTTGGCGGGAGCGGCACCGAGACGTCGACGCCGAGGGCGACGCGACTGACCGCGCCCGGACCGACGGCGGTACTGACGCGGCGGTCGACGCCGACGCCTTCGAGTGGCAGACTGACCCGTGGCCGCCCGCCGAGGATCCGAGTCAGAAGGATTAAACGCGCGCCGCGGGTATCGCCTCGTGAGGGCGCGTAGCTCAGCGGACAGAGCACTTGGTTCCGGACCAAGATGCCGCGGGTTCAAATCCCGTCGCGCCCGCTTCCTCACGAACCGCTTCACGACTAACACCAATTCCGCCACAGCGACTCGCTAAGCCACTGAAGCAGACGAATCGCCTTCTTCGACACCCGGTCCTGAAATCGGGTTGAATGCGGCACCGATCGCGACCCCTTCGCGTCGGCCGATCGACCCGACCAACGTCGGGGCGATCTCCGGATGATGGACCTCCGGATCGAGTCGGACGAGTCCGGGGTCCGTCGGAAGTGCGGGTCGCACCTCCTGTCGCGGTTCGGTCGAGTTCACGGCGACGACAAGGACCGTGCTCACCGGTGTCCCGAGTACGACTCGTGGGTGCGGATCTGCGGGGGGAGCGCTCGTACCTGGTGCCCTTCCCCGAGAACGGTGAACTGCAGACGCTACTCGAACTCTTGGTGCGAGCGTGAAACCTCGCGGAAGTGGGTTCTTGACGCGACCCCGTGGGGTCCGACGCGGATGTATTCACGATCCAGAAGTTCAACACCGATGTACTCGGATTGCGGTATCGAACAATAATAGAAAGCCGATCGAGGGACTAACAGCCCGGTTACGTACTGAAGTCGGCTGTTGCTTCGAAGATCACGTTCCCACTCGGGTCGTGAACAATCTGAACCGTAGCTTCTCCGGACGGGAAGTCGTCTGCGCTGGCTTCAGTGTAGGTCCTTGTCTCACCAGTTTGCCAGTCGCCGCTACCACTGACCGTGGCATTATCATACCTTACCCCGTCAATCGACAAAACGAGATCACTGGTCGGAATATCCTGTCCTCCAGTTTTGGTAATGTTGAGTGTAGTATCGCCGGCAGCATTATCGCCGGCACTATCCACATCGAAACTCGCCTGCGGAGCGGTATCTCCTAACTGATCGCCGAGTCCGAGCACGAACGTCCCGATAACGGCCGCCAGGATGACAGTGATTGCGACCATGAGGATGACGCCGACGACGGGACTCACTGCCCTGTCGTCCGCGTTGGATTGGTTGCTTGGTTTCATTGTTTGAACCCAGCGGCCACCGACGAACGAGATCTCGGAGACGTAAGCGCCGCCGCCGACGCCTGTCTGTCTCTGTCTTCGTTCGGATCGGTTGCTGGTTGTACACCCATTCATCTAACTGCCTTATGTACTTATTGGCATGAGTATCAGCGCAGAAAATTGGACGGAGAGAGTCAAAATTGTTGATGTGTGTTAATTTCTCTGGACCCTACGGCGAAAGTTCCTGCTCGAACTCACGGCGATCGCGTGTATCCAGGGCCCGTGGGAGAAGGTTCTCCATTACCGCCGTGTTCGCGGGTACGCTGCCGAACACCGGACGCCGGACGGGCCCGCGTCGGTCGCGCGCTCGACCGCCCTCCCGAGCGCGTTCGCGGGTGGCTCAAGGACACCGTTCCGGACCACGTCCGAGACCGCGACATCGGCGTGTTACTTTGACCGAAGGCAGTCGTAGTTAACACTCAGAATGAGGTCGTCTTCGCCGAGCGAGACCGAGCGTAACGGACCGGTCACGACGAGTATATAGTCCACTGGTCAGATGCCGACGCGTTCGGTCACCTATTATAAGGGTTCAAGCACCGGCCGCCGAATCCCCCGACCGAGTAACGGATGACAACAGACACTAATCGGACGCCGACGACCCCCGAGACGACCGGACCGAAATCGACGACCCCCCCGTACACAGATCTGGTTCATCAGGTCGACAGGCGCTCGTCGGGCCCCGACCGGGTCACGGTGTTCCCGGCTGACGCGACTGACGACGAGCGGATGTCGGCGTGGGTGACGGTTGATCTCGACTCCGTCATCGAGCCCGAATGCTTCCGGTAACCGCCCGAACACACCCCGAGCGCGGCCGGAGAGAAGGGCGAGGGGTTCGACGCAGTTCGCCCGGGACAGGTCCACCGCCCCGGCCGACGAGTACCCAGGTGCCTTCCCCGGTAACGGGTGAGGTTGAGGTGATCCCTCGGTGGGTCTGAAACGACGGGAACTCCTTGGCTCCGCGCTGGATCGAGTCGCGTTCGGGGCCGTCGTCTCCTCTGTGGTCGACCCGTCCGATCTGCGGTCCGTGGCGTCGTCTCTCTTCTCTGCCGAACCGACGCGGCCAGCACCCGTCGACGAGGGCGGTGCGGCCTCCCGAGAACGGACTGCGGACGGCTACGCGATGACGTACGAGTGGACGGACCGGGCGGGGCGAGAGTGGCGTCTGGAGTTTCGACTCGAGCGGTCCGCGTACAGACAGGCGGTCGACGAGACGCACGGATACCTGAGCGGCTTCGAGGCGGCGAAGGCGAGCGGTCACGCCGAGCGGCTCACGGACCTGCTCGCGGACGCGAGCGTGACGGATGACCGCGCTCACCGGTCGCTCCCCGAGTCGGTTCGGTTTGAAGGAGCGATCGGACTCGTCCACTCGCTCGAGTACGTGACCGACGCGGAATCGACGGGACTGCCGGACTACATTCGAACCGTCGAGGAGACCCTAGTCGACGGCCGTGGTGACTGTGAGGACCTCACGTACCTGCTGGCCGGAATGCTCTCCCAGCCGGCGTTCGGCTATCGAACCGCGGTGGGGGTCCTCCCCGGTCACATGCTGGCGGCCGTTCACCAAGACGACCTCCCGGGAGCGTACGCTGACGCGCCGACGCTGCCGGGAGACACGTACGTCGCAGTGGAGTGTACCACGTCTCGCCCGATCGGCGACTTCCGAGACGAGCCGGTCCTGGCGGTGTATGGCGACGGCATCGAGTACATCGATCGGTCGGCGATCGCCGACGCAGGACGGGGGTTCCTCCGAGATCCGACGCAGTTTCAGACGATCGCCGACGCGTCGGAGCTCCGCCAGCATTAGCTATCAAGACATGGGTCCTCCAACGAGGCTACCAAGGCGAATATCGTCCGTAGCACTATCACACACGCACAGCGGTTCACACGAGGATCGTTTCGAACGTTGGGCCTCGACCGAGAGCTAGACCGTATATTGTTACATATGTCATATTTATATATAGACCTATTAATAGGGATTCTTATAGCTAGCAGTTCACCGATTGGCTATGAAACCGGCCGTGGTCCTTCGGTGTCCGATCTGTGACGCTGTCCGCGCGCTTGGAGGCCGACGAAACGAGTACTCGAAACAGAAACTGTCCTCGCAGGCGGAGACTCACTTGCGCGGCCACGATCTCGATGAACCCAAGGTGGCAATCCGGAAGTACGGGATCGTTTCGGACGCGACCGAAATTGTGGTGCCCTCGGAGAGCCACCGTCGACTCCCGACCAAAGAGTGGACCGGCCGCGACGACACATGGCTCCCGGACGGCGCACTGTCCGGCGGCGAACGGTCCCAGTCAGCGTCAACCTCTTCCGTCGAGGTTTCGTCTCTCTAGTTCGATGTTGAGGCGTAACCGTCCACGCTCAGGTGGATTCACCGACCGAGCGCCGCTCACTCGTCCAGATGGAGCCGCCGTCACCGTGTCAGCGGCGGCACGGCAGCTCACATCTCACACGTTCCGGAGTCGCTCCGCGGTATCGACGCTCTCCGCGCGGGTGATGCCGTGACCGAGAGAGACCTCACGGACTCGGAGTACTACCTCAACAGAGAACTCTCCGAGTTGGCGTTTCAAAAGCGAGTTCTCCGAGAGGGAATGGACGATCGGAATCCGCCGCTCGAACGGCTCCGGTTTCTCGCGTTCTTCACGAAGAACACTGACGAGTTTTTCATGAAGCGCGTCGGCGGACTCAAACAGCAGATCGACGCCGGCGTGACGAAGACGACGCCCGACGGACGCACACCGAAAGAGCAGTGGGTCGAGGTGCTCGACGCCGCGCGACCACTGTTCACACAACAGTCAGCGTACTGGCAGTCCGTTCTCAAGCCGACGCTCGCTGACAACGGGATCGAGATCTGTACCCCTGCCGAACTCTCCGACGAGAATCAAGCACAGCTACGGACGCACTTCGAGGAGTCCATCCTACCGACGCTGACGCCGCTCGCGTTCGACCCCGCTCACCCGTTCCCGTTCATCTCCAACCTCTCGCTTTCGCTCGCCGTTCTCTCGTCGACCGGGAGCGACGAGCCGACGTTCACTCGCATCAAGGTCCCGCCGAACCAACCCCGCTTCATCACCGTCCCCGGTGAGGCAGACCGGTACGTTCTCATCGAGGACCTCATCGAACGGAATCTCGATCTGCTACTTCCGGACCTCGACATCCGTGACGTCTCGAAGTTCAAGGTGACGAGGAACGCAGAGGTGCGGCGGAACGAAGAGGTCGCCGAAGACCTCGTCGATATGGTCGAAGACGTTATCGAACAGCGACGCTTCGCGACGGTGGTCCGGCTGGAGGTCGACGCCGACATGCCCGACGAGTCGCTGGCGATTCTCAAAGATCAACTCGAGGTCGCCGACCGGGAGGTGTTCCACCGCGAGGGGCCGATCGACTTCGAGGACTTCTTCGAACTCATCGACCACGACCGGCCCGACCTCAAACTCCCGGCGTGGTCACCCAAGCCGCATCCGCGACTGGGTTCGGTGACGAGCGAGGCCAGCGACGAGACGGCGCGGATATTCGACGAGATCAAGAACGGCGACATCCTGGCGCATCATCCGTATCACTCGTTCGAGGGTACCGTTCAGCGGTTCCTCAACGCGGCGGCGACCGACCCCGACGTGTTGGCGGTGAAGGCGGCAATCTATCGAACGGCGAGCGACTCGAAGGTCATTCAGAGTCTCATCAACGCCGCCGACAACGGGAAGCAGGTCGCGGTGATGGTCGAACTCAAGGCTCGCTTCGACGAGAAGAACAACCTCGAATGGGTACGGCAACTTGAGGAGGAAGGGATCCACGTCGCGTACGGCACTGTGGGACTGAAGACGCACACGAAGACGGCACTCGTCGTGCGCCAGGAAGACGACGGCGTTCAGCTCTACTCGCACATCGGGACCGGAAACTACCATTCCGGGACCGCGAAAGGGTACTCCGACTTGGGGCTGTTGACGGCCGACCGGGACATCGGGTTCGATCTCACGAAAGTGTTCAACTTCTTTACCGGACCGACGATCGACGATCGCTTCCGGAAGCTCCTGATCGCGCCCGTCACGATGCGTGAGCGGTTCACGGAGATGGTCAGACGCGAGGCCGAGCACGCTCGCGCCGGTCGACGGGCACGGATGGTGGTCAAGGTAAACGGGCTCGAGGACCCGTCGATGGTCGAGGAACTCTACCGTGCCTCGATGGCCGGCGTCGAGATCGACTTGATCGTCCGGGACATCTGCCGACTCCGTCCCGGTATCGACGGACTGAGTGAGAACATCACCGTCCACTCGATCGTCGGTCGATTCCTCGAACACGCGCGGATATTCTATTTCGAGAACGGGGGCAGCCCCGAGTGGTACATCGGGTCCGCCGATTGGATGACCCGGAATCTCGACTATCGAGTGGAAGCGGTCACGCCGGTCGAAGACACGCAACTGCGCGAACAGCTCCGGTTCATCTTGGAGGCGTCGCTAACGGACAACCGCCGTCGATGGCTGATGCAAAGCGACGGGACCTACGAGCCGGTCTCTTCCGACGACGAATCGGTGCGAGACATCCAAGAGATTCTGATGACGGCCACGGAAGCAGCGCTTGACAACGGCTACGGTCCGGGGATGATCGTCGATACGGATCTGGTCGAGGAGGAGCTCCTCGTCGAGGATGCGGCGGAGACCGAGACAGACGCTAGCCCCGAAGGGTCGAACGAAGCCTCCTCCGATACCGACGACGAACAGACCTACTCGGACGGCGGAGACGCGTCTGCGTTCGACGTGTACGCTGACCACTGGTACCGTCCTGATAGCGAGACGTACGATTGGGCTGTTCGAACGGCGGAGGGCGAACGGCGATACTTCAAAACGCGCGACGGAGCACGGAATCGGCTTCGGACAGAGTATGAGTGACCTCTGCCGGAGTTCCGTTTATCACGGTAGTGCATATTCACCGCCGGCAGACCTCCGACTACCGAGGCCGCCTGCGTGGAGTCGTTCGGGCCGGGTCGACGCTCTTCGAGCGAGCGCGCTCGATGACTCGTCGCCTCGACGGTGAGGGATTCGTCGGTTCGGCAGTCGTCGGCGGCGAGCGTTCCGCCGTAGGCGCGGCTGATAGCGAGGCCGACGGCGCGAGAACGCCCAGCCGGGGGGTCACCGGTGAACAAAAAGCGTGTCGTCGGGAACTGTCACGTCGCGCCCTCCCGGAGGTTCCGCGAGCGCAGGCGTTCGCGCTTCCGGACGGACGGGCGCGGAATCGGTAGGGGGAACGGCTATGTTGTCTCAGCGTGGCCCTGCGATCATGAACGATGACGCGATGCGACGGTTCCCAGTGCCTGAGTACGAGGACCTCCCGGAGGACCTCCGCAACAGGATTGACGAGGAGACCGAGGACGCTGGATTCACTCCCAACGTGTTCTCGGCGTTCGCTTACAAGCCCAGTCACTTCCGCGCGTTCTTCGCGTACTACGACGCGCTCGTGACAGACACGCCGCTCGCGCGTGAGGAAGTCGAGATGATCGTGGTGGCGGTGTCGGGCGCGAACGACTGTCTCTACTGCGTGGTCGGTCACGGGGCGCTCTGTCGTATCTACGCCGGAGCACCGAAACTCGCCGACCAGCTCGCGACGAACCACCGACAGGCGGACATCTCGGACCGCCACATGGCGATGGTGGACTTCGCCGTCACACTCACGAACTCCCCCGAGAGCGTGGCCGCCGAAGATATCCAGCGACTCCGCGACGCCGGATTCTCACAAGAGGAAGTGTGGGACGTGGCCGCTGTGGCTGCCTTCTTCAACCTCTCTAACCGCATGGCGACCGTGGCCGACATGCGCCCCAACGACGAGTTCTACGCGATGGGCCGAGGCGACTGACCGGCTCGATTGACTTGGGACCCGACCGCCGTCGCGCTCACCGACCCCAACCGACTTGCCCGGGGGGCGCGTCGCCCCGGCCATGTCCGATTCATCGGCCGGCTCGACGAGCCTCGAATTCGGCGTCCTCGGCACCGCGTCGATCGCCGGTAAAGCGGTGATCCCGGCGATCGCCGCCAGCGGCCACGCCGTCGGCGCGGTGGCGTCCCGCGACGCCGCCCGCGCGAAGCGGTTCGCGACCGAGAACGGAATCCCACGCAGCTACGGCTCCTACGGGGCTCTGCTCGACGACGACGCGCTCGACGCCGTGTACGTCCCGCTCCCGAACGGAAGCCACGCCGAGTGGACGAAACGCGCGGCCGACGCCGGGCTGGACGTCCTCTGCGAGAAGCCGCTGGCCGCAGACGCCGACGAGGCGCGCGACGTGGTCGCCCGCTGCGACGAGCGGGGCGTCACGCTGATGGAGGCGTTCATGTACCGCTATCACCCCCCCACCGAGCGCGCCGTCGCGCTCGCGGCGGACGACCTCGACGACGTGCGCACGGTGACGGCCACCTTCCGCTTCCCGCTGTACGACCGCCCGAACGACGTGCGGCTCGACGCCGACCTCGCGGGCGGGTCGCTGATGGACGTGGGCTGTTACCCCGTCTCGATCGCGCGGACGATACTCGGCGAGCCCGACCGCGCCTACGCCCACGCCGGCGACACCCGCGGCGCCGGGGTCGACACGGAGCTCGCGGGGGTGCTCTCGTACGACGACGGCCGCTCGGCGCGGGTCGCGTCCGGGTTCGACACGCAGCTGGTCCAGCGGTACCGCGTCGACGCGACGAACGGCTGGGTCGAAGTCGAGCGCGCGTTCGACGCGCCGACCGACGAGCCCGTCGAACTGACGTACGAGATCGACGGCCGGCACGGCGTCGAGACGTTCCCCGCCGTCGACCAGTACCGGCTCCAGGTCGAGCACTTCGCCGAGCGCGTCGCCGACGGGAGCGCCCCCCTGACCGGCGGCGAGGAGGCGGTCGCCAACATGGCGGTCATCGACGCGCTCGCCGAGAGCGCCGCCGACGGCGGCCCGGTCGACCTCTGACCGCCGGAACCGGGCCCGACCCGCCCTCGCCGGGCGCCGGCGCAGCGCCCCGAGAGTCCGTCAGTCTCCGCTCGGCGCCGCCCGGCTCACCGGTCGATCCCGCCCTCGCCGTCGATGACGCCGCGGACCTCCGCCCGGGTCGTCACCGCGAGGTCGCCGTCGGTGGTGCGTTTCAGCGCCGCGGTCGCCGACCCCCACCGGAGCGCCGCGGAGAGGTCGCCGCCGCGCAGCCGCTCGGCGACGAAGCCGGCGACGAACGCGTCGCCGGTGCCGATCGCGTCGAACGTCTCCGCCTCGTACACGTCCTGTTCGTACACCGAGCCGTCGTGGAGCGCGACCGCCCCCTCCAGCCCGCGGGTGACGACCACCGTGTCGAAGCCGAACTCCGTGGCGAGCCCGTGGGCTATCTCGACGGCGCCCCCCTCGCGGTCGAGCACCTCCCGGGCGTCTCGCCGCGGGACGAACAGCGTGTCGACGTCCTCGAACAGGTCTTCGTAGGCCGCCCGCGCGGTCTCCGGGTCCCAGAGCTTCGCCCGGTAGTTCAGGTCGAACGAGCGCGTCGTCCCCGCCTCGCCGGCGGTCCGCAACAGCGCGCCCGTCGTCTCGGCGGTCGCCTCGGAGAGCGCGGGCGTGATCCCCGTCGTGTGGAACCAGTCCGCTTCCGCGACCGCGTCGGTGGGGAGCTCGTCGGGCTCGACGGTCGTGATCGCCGCGTCGGCGCGGTCGTAGATCACGTTCGTCCCGCGCGGCTCGCCGCCGTGTTCGAGGTAGTAGGTCCCCACGCGGCTCTCGTCCGGGTCCGCCCACGCGACGCTCGGAGTGACGCCGTGGCTCTGCAGTTCGGTCGCGATCCGCCGGCCGAGCGGCGAGTCGGGGAGCTTCGAGAGCCAGCGGGCGTCGGCGCCGAGCCGCGCGGCCCCGACCGCGACGTTGCTCTCCGCCCCGCCGGCCTGGACGGTGAACTCGCGCGTCGTCTCCAGCCGCTCGCCGCGCGGCGGCGACAGCCGGAGCATCGTCTCGCCGAACGTGACGAGGTCGGTCATCGGCGCCACCCCGCGGCGCAGGTCTCGGACGGGTTCATATTGGGTGCTACTCTCGGCCGATTATAAGAGGGGGTGATCGCCGTCGACCGACGAGTGTCGGGTGCGTCAGTAGCCCTCACAGTATATGAGAAGTATCGGGCCCACGCTCTCAGTGGGTCTCCGGGTATGCGCTTCCGTGCCGGAATCGTTCGATGGACAGGCACGCGTCGGCATCACCAATTATCTCATTGTAATCGTCGTCCCCACCGATCAGTAGCGTCGCTCCAAGGCGGTCAGCAGTTGCGAGTGCGTATGCGTCACCGAGTGCGGGGTTGTAGTCGAGGATGTAGTCGGAAGCAGTCTCCCAAACGCGTTGCCCTTGAGTGGGATGGATACCGATCGTGCCGAGCCACTCGAAGTATTCGTCAGCGACGGATTCGCCGTATTTTCGGCCGAGGATGTAGCGTACTTCGGTCGCGTTCACCCGGTTCAAATACCCTTGTGAAACCCCGTCCGCAACAGCATCGAGGTATGCGGCAACCTTCTCATAGCCCGGTTCTTCATCCGCGTGCGCCACCAACGGCTCGGCGTCGAAGACGATCTCGGGCGGCGGCGAGTAGACTTCGCGACCGCTCACTCGGAATCACGCTCGGCTTTGTCGGCTTCTCGCTTCTCACGGAGCATTTCGCTCGCTGGATTGTCTGTCGACGGCTCACCAGAGCGAGCCGCGAATCCAGCCATCTCCTGCGCGGACCGGACGCGTTCGATCACCACCTCACCGTCATCGGTCTCGCGGAACGTCACCTGTCCCGGAGCGTCAATACCGAGCTTGTCACGGAACTTTTTCGGAATCGTTGCTTGTCCCGACGACGATACAGACACCGTCGCTGAGGTGTCCTCACCGCCTGATTCAGTCTCGTCTTTTGACCTTGATTCGCTCATACTCTTAATTTGCGAGCGTTAATAATATAGTTTGGGTATTAATTTTCGGGACGTACTAATTCTCCCGTTAGAGATTCGCGAGTCACTTCTGAGTGCCGGGCGGGGCACAATCATATACGAACAGTGAGTGTGACGGGAGCCCTCGCGGTGCCCAGCCTCCCAGTCTCAACCGCGCGGTCCCCGCCTACTCCGCGTCCTCTCGCGCCCGGTAGTCCGGGAGGGTGTCGTCCTGCATCACCGCGCCGCGGCCGCCGTCGACGAGCAGCGCCGCCCCAGTGACGAAGGCGGCGTCATCGCTCGCGAGGAAGGAGACGGCGCCGGCGACGTCGGCCGGCGTCCCGATCCGCCCGGCCGGGTGGATCGCCTCGACCTCCTCCAGCCGCCCCTCGGGGAGCTCCTCGCGCGTCCGCTCGACCTCCACCCAGCCGGGGACGACCGTGTTCACCCTAACCTGGGGGCCGAAGTCGACCGCGAGCGACCGCGTCATGCCGTTGATGCCCGCCTTGACCGCGTTGTACGGGAAGTGTGCCGGCATCGTCGCGTACGCGTGGTTCGACGAGACGTTCACGATCGCGCCGCGGTCCATGTGTTCGAGGGCGGCCCGCGCCGCCAGCCAGTACGCCCGGAAGTCAGTCTCGACGACGAACGCCCAGTCGTCGAGCGTCGCCTCGTCGGCGGCCGTCTCCGTCTGGACCCCGGCGTTGTTCACGAGCACGTCGACCGAGCCGTAGCGCTCGGCGGCCGCCTCCGCCAGCGCGGCCACGTCGTCCGGGTCGCGCATGTCGGCGCGGACGAACGTCGCGTCTCCTCGCTCGCCTCCCGCCGCGATCCGCTCGACGACGGCCTCGCCGGCCGCCTCCGAGCGCCCGCTGACCACGACGTTCGCCCCCTCGGCGGCCAGCCGCTCCGCGACGCCGGCGCCGATGCCCCGAGTCGACCCCGTCACGACCGCGGTCTCGCCGGCGAACCGGCCCGGGACCGCGCCCTCGGTCGGCGACTCCGGTCGACGGGTCATCGGCTCTCCCCCCGTCGCCGCGGGTCGATCGCCATCGGGATCACCACTCCGCGACCGACCCGTCGTCGTGGCGCCAGACGGGGTTGTGCCAGTCGACCGCCTCCTCGGCCTGCTCGCGCACGTGCGCCTCGTCGACCTCGATCCCGAGCCCGTCGCCGTCGGGGACCTCCACGAACCCGTCGCGGTACTCGAACACCGAGGGGTCGGCGAGGTAGTCCAAAACGTCGCTCGTCTCGTTGTAGTGGATGTCGAGCGACTGCTCCTGGATGAGCGCGTTCGGCGTGCAGGCGTCGACCTGGATGCAGGACGCGAGCGCGATCGGGCCGAGCGGGCAGTGCGGCGCGACCGACACGTCGTACGCCTCGGCCATCGAGGCGATCTTCTTCAGCTCGGTGATCCCCCCGGCGTGGGAGACGTCCGGCTGGATCAGGTCCACCGCGTCCGCCTCCAACACCTCCTTGAAGTCCCACCGCGAGTACATCCGCTCGCCGGTCGCGATCGGGATCGTCGTCGACGCCCGGATCGCCGGCAGCGCGTCGTTGTTCTCGGGCAGCACCGGCTCCTCGATGAACATCGGGTCGTACGGCTCCAGCGCGGCCGCGAGCCGGCGGGCCATCGGCTTCGCCACCCGGCCGTGGAAGTCGACGCCGACGTCGACCTCGTCGCCCACCGCCTCCCGGACGGCCGCGATCCGGTCGGCCGCGGCGTCGACCGCGGCCGGCGAGTCGATCGACTCCAGCTCCGGGGTGGCGTTCATCTTCAGCGCGGAGAAGCCGGCGTCGACCTTCTCGCGGGCGGCCTCGCCCACGTCCGCCGGCCGGTCGCCGCCGATCCACTGGTAGACGCGGACCCGGTCGCGCGCGCGACCGCCGAGCAGCTCGTGGACGGGCGCCCCGATCCCCTTCCCCTTGATGTCCCACAGCGCCTGGTCGACGCCGGCGATGGCGCTCATCAGGACCGGCCCGCCGCGGTAGAAGCCGCCGCGGTACATCGCCTGCCAGTGGTCCTCGATCCGCGCCGGGTCCTCGCCGAGCAGGTAGTCGTCGAGCAGCTCCTCGACGGCCGCGACGACCGTGTGGGACCGCCCCTCCACGATCGGTTCCCCCCAGCCGACGGTCCCGTCGCTCGTCGTGAGCTTCAGGAACAGCCAGCGGGGCGGCACTTCGAACAGCTCGTAGTCGGTGATGTGCATGGTGTGTTGGGGTCTCCGGACCGGTCCGACGGCCGCGGGACTCGGGCGTCGTCCGTCGCCGTCGCCGTCCGACGCGGACCGGTCTGTCGCCTCGGTCGTACTTGCCCGTCCGCCGGTTAAATAGCGGGCGGGTGCGGTCGTCCGCGCCCGATCCCCACACGGCCGATTTAAGCCCCCCCGCGGGCAGGTACCACGCATGCGAACCGACCGACTCGGCCGGATCACGGACGGCGGCGTGATCGCGATCCTCCGCGGCGTCGAGCGCGACGACGCCGTGCGAGTCGCGGACGCGGTCGTCGACGCCGGCGTGACGGCGCTGGAGGTGACGGCGGACACGCCGGACGCGACGGCGTCAATCGCGGCGATCGCCGACCGCGTCGACGACGCGGTCGTCGGCGCCGGCACCGTCCTCGACGCGGAGACCGCGCGCGCGGCGCAGTTCGCCGGCGCCGAGTTCCTCGTGACGCCGACGGTGAACCGCGGCGCGATCCGCACCGCGAACCGCTACGGGACGCCGATCGCGGTCGGGGCGTACACGCCGACCGAGGCGCTCGACGCCTTCGAGGCGGGCGCCGACCTCGTGAAGGTGTTCCCCGCGGCGACCGGCGGCCCGGACCACGTCGCGGCGATCGGCGGCCCGCTCGGTCAGATCCCGCTCGTGCCGACCGGCGGCGTCGGCGCGGACGACGCCGGCGAGTACATCGACGCGGGCGCGGCCGCGGTCGGCGTCGGCAGTTCGATCGCCGACGGCGAGGCGATCGCCGCCGGCGACTTCGACGCGGTCCGGGCGAACGCGCGCGCGGTGGTCGAAGCCGTCGCGGCGGCCCGCGAGTGACCGCTCCGCTCTCCGGCGCGCCGGGAGCGGCCGCTCCGCGCGCCGACGCTCCGGCTTCGGCGTCGCCGTCGCGGGCGACGCGCGCTACTGCGCGGTCGAGCGCGTCTCGTCGCCGGCCTCGGGCGACGAACCGCGGACCGCGTCCCACCCGTTGATACAGGCGTCACACAGGTAGTACGCGAAGCCGTCGACGTCCCGGTGCGCGAGCGAGGCGTCGACGCCGCATCTGTCGCAGTTCATGCCCGGCGAGTACGGCAAGACGAATATATGTCTTCTGCTCCGGATCGGACTCGTGATAATTCGTGACGGAACCGCCGAACCGGAAGTTCCGTCGTCCTCCGATCGAGCCTCCCGGCCGCTCAGCGCAGCGCGTCGAGGTCGAACTCGAAGGCCGCGACCGGGACCTCCAGGTCGTGCTCGACGAGCACCGCGGGGTGGAGCTCGCCGATGACGCCGACGCGCTCGCCGTCGATCGCGACGGCGGCGGCGCGCCCCTCGATGAACGAGGGGTGTTCGGTCCGCGGGGTCGCCAAGTCGGCGTCGAAGTCGTCACAGAGCGCCTGGAGCCGTCCCTTCGCGGCCTCGTAGGAGGCGTCGCGGCGGGCGACCGCGCCCGCGACGCGGCGCGACTCGGCGACGTTCGTGTCCGCGTCTTCGTCGCGCTCGGCGACGAAGCCGACCTCGGCGACGTCCTGCGGGTAGGCGTTGTGGGTGTTCCGCTCTAAGAGCATCACGAGCGACGGGAGCGCCCAGGTGCGGAGCTGGGTGTACTCCTCGCTGTACGGCTCCGTGATCTCGACCGGCTCGCCGCCGCCGAAGACGCCGTCCCCGTTGACCGCGGCGCCGCCGGTGCCCGGCTCGATCCGCATCCGGTCGTAGTTCTCGGTCCCGCTCGTCATGTGGAAGTTCAGCAGGTCCTCGAAGCCGAGCCCCACGAGGCTCGTTCGGACCGCGTCCTCCAGCCGGGAGCGCTCGTGGCGCCCGCCGACGGTGCCGACGTCGGGGTAGCGCGGCTCCAGCTCGTCGAAGCCGTACGCCCGCCCCACGTCGTCGACGAGGTCGAGCGGGTGGAGCACGTCGACGCGGTACGGCGGGATCTCCACGTCGTACCGGACGTCGTCGCCGAGCGTGTAGGAGGCGCCGAGGCCGGCGCGCTCGAAGCAGTCGACGACCTCCTCGGGCTCGAAGTCGACGCCGAGCAGCGTCTCGATCCGGTCGTGCGAGACGCTCTTCTCGTCGGTGTCGAGGTTCGGGCGGACCAGCTCGGCCCCGTACTCGCTCGGGTGCGTCGCGCCGTCGGCGTAGTTCACCTCGACCTCCTCGATCGTCGCGCCGCGAGCCGACAGCGCGTAACAGATGATGTTGCACATCCGGTCGATCGTCCACTGGTCGGTGCCGGTGAGCTCGACGAACAGCTCGCGCGAGCCGGTCGTCACCTCGGTCCGCTTCCCGTTGATGACGGGCGGGAACGAGAAGAGACCGAGCTCGTCGTAGATCGCCGGGTAGCGGTCGAGGTCCTCGACGAGGTCCGCGTAGGTCGTCCCCGTGTCGTGTTCCGCCAGGACCTCGGCGGGCGTCAGCTCGTCGTTCGCGTCGAGCGGGACGAACGCGTCGCCCTCGGGGTCGACGCCGCGGTAGGTGATCGACGGCTCCGCGCCCTCCTGGAGCGGCGCGCCCTTCACCATCGCGAGGTCGTGGATCCCGATGGCGCCCTTCGCGCGGCCGCGGCCCATCGTCGCGTGGAGCTTCTCCTGGAGCTGGATCAGCGACTCCAGCGCCGCCTCGTCGAGGTCGACGCCGCGGACCACGGCGCCGGTGACGAACGGCCGCTCGTCGGGCACCGACTCGTCGACCTCGATGGTCCACTCGGGGTCGTTCGCGCTCGGCACGTAGACGCCGCGCGCGTCGCCGTAGTGGTAGCGCAGCGAGCGCGCGACCCCCTCGACGGAGAGCCGGTCGAGGCGGTCGGGCGCGAACTCGAACTGGAACATGCCGTCGTCGGTCTCGCCCTCGAACTCTAAGCCGAGCCCGAACAGGTCGTCTTTCAGCTCCGCGTCGCCCTTCTCGTCGTGGCCGGTGAGCTCGCGCAGCTCGTCGGGGTCGACGTCGACGACGGGCATCAGTAGCTCACCTCCGCGTTCCGCAGGAAGTCGATGTCGGCGAGGGTGCCGTGGAGGTCGCGGATGTCCTCCGCGCCGGTGGTTAACATCGCGAGGCGTTCGAGGGCGAGCCCCCACGCCATCACGTCGCAGTCGACGCCGAGCGGGCCGGTGACCTCCTCGCGGAAGACGCCGGAGTTCCCGATCTCGATCTCCTCGCCCGTCTCCGGGTGCTCGCCGAACAGCTCGAAGGAGGGCTCGGTGTAGGGGTTGTAGTGCGGCTTGAACCGGATGTCGGTGATGCCGAACTGCCGGTAGAACTCCTCGAAGGTGCCCATCAGGTCGCGCACCGAGAGGTCCTCGGCCATCACCCACCCCTCGATCTGGAAGAACTCCAGGAGGTGCGTCGGGTCGAGCGTGTCGTTGCGGTACACCTTCTCGACGGAGAAGTAGCGCTGGGGGGGCTCCAGCTCGGCGCCCGCGACCCCGGAGAGGTAGCGCATCGACAGCGACGTGGTGTGGCCGCGGAGCGCCACCTCGCGGGCGAAGTCGGCCGACCACGGCGAGTGGTAGCCGTCGCCGTCGAGCCCCCACCCGTCGCGGTGGGCGGCCTCGACCCGGGCCATCAGCTCGTCCGGGATCGAGTCCATCGGGTCCACGTCGAGCGCGAACCGGTCCCAGTGGGTCCGCGCCGGGTGGTCCTGGGGCATGAACAGGCAGTCGTTGATCCAGAAGTCGGCGTCGGCGTGGGGGCCCTCCATCTCCTGGAACCCCATGCCGACCAGCACGTCCTTCACGCGGTCGGCGGTCCGGCGGAGGACGTGTTTGCGGCCGCCGCGGGCCGTCTCCGCCTCGGCCTCGACGTTGTACTCGGCGAACTCGGCGTCACGCCAGTCGCCGCTCGCGAGGAGCTCGGGCGTGAGCGCGCCGACCGTCTCGGTCGCCTCCACGCCGGTCATCAGCGCGTCGACGCCGTCGTCGGTCAGCGTCACCGTCCGGGTGACCGACTCGCCGACCGCCACGAGCCCGCGCGAGTCGAGCTGCTCGATCACGGCGCCGTCGACGCCGAGGGCGTCCGCGTCGAGCCCCTCGCCGCCGGTGTCCGCGAGCGCCGCGAGCGCCGCCGCCTCGGGGTCGGCGTCCGGGTCGGCGTCCGGGTCGACCGAGAGCTCGCCGCCGTCGACGCTCCCGAGGCCCTTCCGCGCGAAGTTCGCGAGCGCGATGTCGACCTCGGGACCGTCCAGGTCCGCCTCGCCGATGACCGCGCCCATCGCGGCCGGCTCGGCGTCGGCGCCCGCGTCGAGCCCGGCCCGGTAGAGCCGCGTCTCCGGCAGCCCCGCCTTGACGTAGCGCCGCCCCTCGTCGGTGAGATCGAGCGTCTCGTCGGTCGCCGAGCCGACCTCCACGAGCCCCTCGTCGGCCAGGTCGAAGGCGGCGCCGGCGACCGTCTCCGGCCTGAGGTCTGTCCCGTCGGCTATCTCCGCCACCGTTCGTTCGTCCGTCGCGCTCGCGGCCTCGAGGACCGCGAGCTGTCGTTCCGGGAGTCGCATTCGAGTTATCCCTACACGCGGGCGGCTGGTTGGTAACGGTTCCGGGACCGGACCGCGACCTTCGATAATCATTTCTGATAAGTTGAACGACTGAGTTATATAGTATATGCGAGTAGAGTGGGTATGAGCAGCGTAACGGCCGAATCGAGCGATTCCGGACCGGTCCCGGAGACGGCGCGCGTCAGTCACGGCGGCGACGGCCCCGCGCCGAGCCTCGCCGTCGTCGAGGCGATCGCCGAACTCGCCGGCGTCGACCCGACCGAACTCCCCGAGGAGGGCGTCGTGCTGTACGACCACGTCGATCCCGACGCGCTGAACGCGCTCGTCGCCGGTCGCTCCGGCGCGGACGTCGACGTCTCGCTCACGGTCGCGGGCTACGACGTCCGCGTCGGCCCCGACTCCGCGGTCGCTCGCCGGGCGCGGAACTAACTCGGGAATCGGTTCCGAACGCCGCCGTTACTCACCTTCCGCCGCCCGTTCGCGGAGCCGCGCGATCCGGTCCCCGAGCGGCGGCTGAACCTCGAACCACGTCGACCAGTCGCCGGTCTCAGGCTCGGCGCCGCGGCGCGCCGCGACCCGCTCGAACGCGTCCGCGACGCGCGCGGCGCCGACGGCGTCCGCGGCGCGGCCGTCCGCCGCGTACTGGACGCGCCGCCCGGCCCAGAAGGAGACGAGCCCGACGGCGACGAGGGCGGCGAAGCCGGACTCGAACGGGACGAGCGCCGTGACGACGGCCGAAAGCGCCGCCAGCACCGCCCCGACCGCGACCGCGCGGAACTCGGCGTAGTACGTCGCGACCCGCCCCGCCTCCGCCGCGAACAGGCCGATCGCGGCGTCCTCGCCGAGGTCGGTCAGCACGTCCTCCGTGAGGAACAACACTCGTCGGCCGGGCGGTCCCCGGACCGACACCTCCGCGGGGCCGGCGGCCGCCGAGGCGCCGTCGACGCCCGCCGCGTTTTCCTCGTCGACGGACTCGATCGCGATCCGGTCGACGCCGAGCCCGCCGGGGTCCGCAAGCGCCGCGATCTGCGCCCGCTCGGCGTCCGTCGGCTCCCGGAGGTCCCGGAAGCGGTCGGCCGCGTACAGCGGTCCGACGGCGACGGCGAGCGCGGCGACGACGGCGACGCCGACGACGAGCGCGACCCTGATCATCGCTCTCGCTGACGGGACGCCCGGAGTAAAAAGGCGCGGTGTCGCGACGTGCCGCCAGGTCACCGCCTCCGCCGGTCACTCCGGAACGCGGCGAGCGAGCGCCCGGACCGCCGCCGCGGCCTCGCTGTCGGGCGCGGCGCCGACGACCGGCCGCTCCCCGGCGACGGACCGGCCGACGCGGGGATCGGCCGGGATCACCTCGACCGGCGCGCCGAGCGCGTCGCCGATCGCTTCGACCGGCGGCGGCTCTGTCACGCGGTTGACCGCGCAGCCGACCAGCCCGGCGTCGAGTTCGCGGGCGAGCTCTCGGGTGCGGATCGCGTCGGCCAGCGCGAACGCCCGGGGCGAGACGACGAGGAGGCAGGCGTCCGCGACCGCGAGCGGCACGCCGGCGTCGGCGCGGCGCCCCGCGGGACAGTCGAGGACGACGGTCCCGAACTCCCGTTCGACCGCGGCGACCGCCCCCTCCAACCGCGTCAGGTCGGCCGCCCGCGCCCCTGCCAGCGTCCGGCCGCACGGGACGATGTCGACCGGTCCCGGCCGCACCGCATCGACAGGGTCCGCCGCGCCGCCCAGCACGTCGTGGAGGTCGGGGCCGCGGCCGTCCGGCAGGTCGGCCATCCCGAGGTCCGCGTCGACGACGATCCCGCCGAGCGCGGCGGCGACGTTGTACGCCAGCGTCGTCTTCCCCACGCCGCCCTTCCCGCCGGCGACCGCGAGGATCACGCCAGATCCTCCAGCGCAGCGGTCGGCACCTCGCTCGCTTCCGCCCGCTCGGCCAGCGCCGCGGCGCGGTCGCGGACCGCCCGCAGCCGCTCGGCGTCTGCCGCGACGCGCTCGTCGAGAGACGCGACCGCGTCGAGGCCGCCGGCCTCCTCGACGACCGCGGTCGCCGTTTCGAGGTCGGCGCCGCTCAGCCGCTCCGCCCGCTCGACCCGGTCCTCGACGGCCGCGAACCACGCGTCGACCCCGTCGGCCGCCGTCGCAGTCGGCGGTGATTCGGCTGTCGCCGACCGCTCCGCGTCGCCCTCGGCGGCCCCCCCGCTCGCGTCCGCGTCGTCGTCGGTTCCCGGGTCGCCCCCGCTTCGCGCCCGCTCGGTCTCGTCCGAGTCGCTCGCTCTCGCGCTCCCGGATTCGTCGCCGTCGCTCACGTTTCCGTCACCGTTGACCGCCCCCGCACCGTCGACCACCTGCCGCGGAGGACGATGGGAGTCGAGGTCGCGGACCGCTTCCCGCACGCGGACCGCGTCGCCTCCGGTCGCCGCGTCATCCCCGTTCGGCTCCGCGGTCGCGGGCTCGACCCCCGCGATTTCGACCGGCGGGTCGACCGGCTCCGCCACCGCCGCGAACCCGAACGCCGCGCGCTCGCCCGGGTCGATCACCGCGGTGACGCCGGTCGCGTCCCATCCGCGTTCGGGAACACCGCCGCGACGCGGCGGCAGGACGGGACCGTCCAGCCGGCTCTCGATCCGGACCCGCCGCGGGACCGCCCCGTCGTTGCGAACCCGGACACCCACGAGCGACGCCTCCCCCTCGCGGTCGACGGACCAGTCGAGTTCCATGCGCCGACTCCCGCGGAATCGTATTTAACCGTCGGGGTCGGACGCCGCGCGGACATCGGGGGTCCGGAGCAGCGACCTCGCCGCTCGGTCGGCGGCCGCGACCCTCCGGGCCGCGTCCCCTCGCAGTTCGACGGCGCCGTCGAGCGCCGCCACCCTAACCGCCGCGAGCGACGCCGCGACCGGGTCGCCGTCGTACGCGTCGGGGGCCGCGCCGGCGGCCCCGGGATCGCCGCCCGGGACGACCGCGAGCGCGCGCCGAAACGCCGGATAGATCCCCTCGGCGAGTTCGCGGCGGGCGGCGCGGCGGCGGTTCCGGAGCCGGTCGCGGAGCCGCAGGCGCCGTCGCCGCTCGTCGCGGTTCCGGGCCGCCTCCGCCCGCGCGCGTTCGAGCGCCTGCTCGGCGGCGATCGCCTCCGTCTGCGCGGCCGACAGCTCCGCCGCCGCCTCCAGGTCGTCGAGCGCGTCGTCCGCTTCGGCGTCGACCGCGCGGCGCGCCCGGGCGTCGCCGCGCAGCGCCGCCACCCGCTCTTTCAGGCGCTCTATCTCGCCGCTCGTCTCGGCGACCCGCCGCCGCGCCGCGGTCAGGTCCACCGGTTCGACTTCGATCGCCGCGAGCTCCGCCTCGATCTCGTCGATCTCCGCCGCGACCGACGCGGTCCGTCCCCGCGAGCGCGCGGCCGCCGCGAGCTGCCGACGGAGTCCCGCGTCGGTGGGGAGCCGCCGGAGCACCGCGCTCGGCTCCGACGGTCCCTCGACCGCGGCCGACTCGTCCTCGTTGCCGTCGGCCTCCCCTTTCCGGTCCGGCCCCCGCGGTGTCGGTCTCGTCTCGGTCACAGCTCTCTGCCGCGCATGGCGTCCGGGTCCGGGTGGTCCGTCCCCGCCGCGAACGCCGCGTACGGCGTCGACTCCGCGCTCCGGTCCGCGTAGGCCGCGGCGGCCTCTCGGACCGGCTCGTCGACGGCGACGAACTCGTTGAACGGCTCGGTGCGCTCGATCTGGACGTCCCCGCCGTGCGACTCGCGGAGCCGCAGCGCGAGGAACGCGGCGTACACCGTCTCGTCGAGCAGCGCGGCGCGACCGAACCGCCGGGCGACGACCCCCTCGTGGCGGCGACACAGGTTCCGGAGGCCGGTTCGGGCGGCCGCCGAATACGTCACGACCAGCAGCACGCCCGCGGGTGGTCGATTTTCCAATTTATCCGTTCCGGACCGGAACGTTTCAGTCGGCTTCAGCGACCGCCCTCCCGGCCGACGCTCCCGCCTTCGAGGCCGGTCCTCAGAAGCGCTCGACGTCGAACGCCGGCCCGTCCCCGCCGTCCGGGTCGCGCTCGCCGTCGACGCCGCTGGCGGCGAGGACGCGCTCCCGGGCCGCCGGCTCCGAGGGCGCGACGACGACGGTGCCGTCGACGGGCTCGTCGCCGACCGCGCGGAACACGTCGCCGTCGCCGTCGAACTCGGTTGCGTACGTGCGGAGGACGGCCGCGACGCGCCGCTCCGTGGCCGCGAGGTCGGCCTCGCCGTCCTCGAACTCGCGAAGCGCGTCCTCGACGTTCCGTATCGCTGAGATGCGGTCCATCTACGTTGTCCGGAGGTGGCCCTGCTTGGGCTCGTACACCTCGCCCTTCGTCCGGAGCTTCTCGATCTCCTGGTCGGCCTTCCCCGGGTCCATCCCGATCTCGTCGGCGCGGTCGAGCACCTCGTCGACCGGCGCGCCCTCCTCGTACTCCTCCTCGATGTCCGCGATGAGCCCCTTGATGTTCTTGATGCGGTCGCGCTGGCTCTTCGAGGTGCCCGTCTCGACCACGTCGGCGTCGAACTGCCCCGTCTCCGGGTCGACGCCGATGTCCTTGAGACACGACTCGACGATGTCGGTCGCGCGGTCGGCGTCCTCCCGCTCGACCGTGTCCGACAGGCGGACCCGCGCGCTCGCCTCCGAGAGGCGCACCAGCGCCTCCAGCTTTCGCGCGGTGACCGGCACCGGCGCGTCCTCGTCGGCGCCCTTCGACCGGAGGTCGACGTAGAACTCCTCGATGATGTCCTTCGCCTCGTCGGTCATCGTCGGGTAGCAGTTCCGCTTCGCGTGGGCGATGTACTTCCGTAACAGCTCCGCGTCGATCTCCGGCGCCACCTCCTCCGTGACGCTGTCGACCTCCTCGGCCGTGAACTCCGAGGAGGGCACCTCCGCCCGCTGGGTGTTCAACTCGCCCGCGTAGTTGGTCTTGAGGATGTGCTGGGCCAGCCGGGAGTCGTGCTCCGGGTCCGGGCTGTCCGTCACGGTGAAGATGAGGTCGAACCGCGAGATGAGCGCGGGCTCTAAGTCGATCTGCTCGCCGATCGGCTCGTACTGGTCGAACCGACCGTACTTGGGGTTCGCGGCGCCGAGCAGCGAACACCGCGCCTTGAGAGTGGCGTTGATCCCCGCCTTCGAGACCGAGATCTTCTGCTGTTCGAGGCCCTCGTGCATGGCGGAGCGGTCCGAGGAGTTGTGGACGACGAGCCCGTTCGCGACGAAGTTGTGCGTCCCCTCGACGGTCAGGTCGTACACCCTCGGTCGCTCGCCGTCGTCGATCCGGGAGAGGATCGACCGCAGTTCCGCCTTCACGGCGCCGACCTCCTCAACGACGGCCTCGCGCAGGTCGTCGAACCGGTCCGTCTCGACCGCGCCGGACAGCCAGCGCGACACGGTCGCCTGACTCACGTCGAGCCCCGACGCCACGTCCGCCTGACTGACGCCGTGAGCGTCGAGCGCCGCCGACAGCGCCGCTCGCGTCTCGCCGACCGGACCGCGGTCGAGCAGTTCGCGAGCGCGCGCTTCCGCCGTGTCGACCGGCCCGCCGATGACGTCGACGAGGCGCTGCCGGAGGACCTCGCCGCGGTGCTCGACCGACTCGGGCGGGACCGTCTCGACCGACTCGACCCGACGCCACTTCACCTCGCCGCGGACGAACTCCCGGAGGTCGTCGAGGTCGGTCTCCGCGACGTCGGTGAGTACCTCCCGGAGTCGCGCGGCCACCGTCCGACGGACCTCGTCGCTCTCCCCCCACTCGCGGGAGACCTGCTGCTGGGACAGCGTCGTCCCCTCGGCTAACTCGGACTGCGAGACGTGGTATCGACTCCGAAGCTCCGAGAGCGTCTCCCACGTCGGCGTCGCGTCGAGCGCGCCGCGGTCGTCGGCCGCGCGTTCGCGCCGCCCCTCGAACGCCGCGAGTATCCGCTCCGCGCGGTGGAGCGAGACGTTCGCGCTCCCGGTCTCGAAGTCGTGGTACGTGACGGCGCCGATGCCGCACTCGCTCTGGTGAAGTCGGAGCGACTCGCGACACCGCGCCAGCACGTCGTCGACCTCCGGGACCACGTCGAGAATCGTGCGGTCGCCGTCGGCGGCGTCGACGACGCGGTCGAGGGCTTCGGCCTTCCGCGTGGCCGTGAACCCGACGTACCGCCGGAACGCCGCGAGCGAGTCCGCGTCGGTCACCGTGAGGTAGTACACGTCGCGCCCGCCGTCTCGCTCGCGGTGCTGGAGCTGGCTCGACACGCCGAACTGTAAGAGGAGGTTCTTGGTGCCGCGGAGGAGGTCTCGGCTCGCCGACGCTATCCGAACGTTGCCCGCCGACTCGTCGACGTGGCCCTCGCTGTCGGCCAGCGCGCGGACGAACGCGGCCTTCGCCGCGCGGCTCCCCGCCGTCACGGCGGTCGGGAAGCACTTCTCGTCGTACCGACCGAGGTTCATCCCCGCGTCGAGGACGGCGTCGGCGTGCTCCTTCCCGGCGACCCGGACCGTCTCGACGCCGTCGTCGCGCCGTTCGCTCGGCGGCCGCACCGGCTCCGCGTCGAACGCCGCCCGCGCCGCGCGCTCGAAGTCGTCGAGGAGTCCGTCGTCCGTGTTCGTGAACCGGACGCCGTAGACGCCCTCGTCGCGGTCGTAGTAGACGTTGCCGTCGCCGGAGAGGTACCCGAGGACGCTCGCCGTGGCGGGGTCGACCCCGTCAGCGTCGACCGTCGGGCCGTCGCCGTGCTCGGTCGCCGGCCCCCCTCCCCCGCTCGCGGCCACCGCTCCGCCGTCCGCCGCCCTCGTCGGGATCTCGCGCGGGACGTACACCCAGTCGCCGTCGTTCAGCGCGGCCGCCTCGCGCTCGACGCGCTCGCCGTCGTCGAGGACGAAGAACGGGTGGTCGGCGGTCGCGGTCAGCGACTCGCCCGTCTCCGTCGTCACTCGGGTCAGTTCCGACGGCACGTCGTACTCGTGGACCGCCGAAACCGACCGCTCGACGAGGTTTCCGTCCTCGTTCATCGACCAGACATCGAGGTCGACGTCGCGGATACGTCGCCCGTTCGAAAGCTCCTTGACCTCGCCGTCCTCGGTCGCTTCCCGCGCCAGCTCTCCGATGCGCTCGACGCGCCCGTCGGCGAGAGAAACCAGCGCGTCGCCGGTGACGCAGTCCATCTTGTCCAGTTCGTCGACTGCCGCAATTCCCTTGTCCGCGAGCACGAGCGCGCCGGCCTCGAGCGACCACTGCTGGCCGTCGCCGAAGTCGTCGCGGACGGCCGCGGCCGTGAGGCCCGCCGCAGACGACCCCTTCCCGGAGGTGTATACCGAGCGGGGAGCGATGTTTTCTACGTACGAAATCATCTGTGAGTTGTGCGAGACGACGCCGTTTCCGAGATACGTGTGGGTGTCTGCGACCTCAAGATCGTAGACCCACTCATAACTTGGATCGACCGATTCGATCGACTCGATCCGGTCCCAGTGAACGTCGTTCGCACACAGACGATCGAGTTCGGAGACATCTTGCGCGACCGATAAGGCCTCATCGAGACGATCCAAAATCACGCCCTTTGCGTCCGCGACCTGTCCACCGTCGGGAGCAACGTCGTTCCGCTCGTAGTAGCTGATCGCCGTTTGAGAGACGTCCATTCCCTCTGAGAGCATCTTCTGAGAGATGTTCAGTTCCTCCCGCAGCGTCTCGACTGCCTGCCAGTTACCGTCCAGCAGTTCTCCACGCTTCTCGCGAAGCCAGTTCAGCCGAGTTTCGAACGCGTCGACAACCGCTCTCAGACTCGATCTACTCGGGTTTCTGTCGCCACGTTCGTAGTGTTGATACGTCGGACGCGGCAGTCCGATACCGAATTGCGACAACGCGAGCGCCTCTCGGATCCGCCGGAGGTCGTCACTCAGTCCGGGAATCACGTCGGTGTTTGTGTTCTCTGGAACGTCATCGAACGCGTTCGAGGCCGTCGCTTTACGATTGGTAACGAATCCAATTTCGTCGACGTACTTGACGAAATCCCGTCCACTGATGCGCAGTCGATAGCTATCGTTGTGTCGTTCTCGAAGATGGCTCCGGATCCCGAAGGCGAGGAGTAACGTCTGTACCCCGGCCAGCAGTTCTCTACTCATCGAAGAAACTGTGATCTCGCGTTCTTTGGCTGAGACCGTCCCCTCGCTGTCAACGTACGCCTGTAGGAATCCCTTCTTATTCTCGGGACTCGCCCGTTTGAGACAATCAGGGACGAGTTGATCCTCAGAGTTTTTGAGGATTGCCGGTTCGATTCCTCTGAGGAACCGGACGAACTCCAACGAGGAACAGCGGACGATTTCGGCAGTCTCGTGATCTCGCTTCTCTAGGCGGGACCATCGAACGCCCAACTCGCGGAAGCAGTTCTCCACGTCCGCTAGTATCTCGTCGTCGACGTTCGTAACCTCGGTAGCGGCACTCGATCCTGAGAGATAGGTGTGACCCTCAGCGATGATATAACCGAGGAGTCGAGCCAGAGTGGGATCGATTCGAGTGGGCGGCGTGAACGAATTCGCGTTGTAGGCTTCGACCTGCTGGAACGAAACGTCAAGCGAATCGTCCCAATCCGCGTCGATGTTACCGGGAACAGCAATGAGATCACCCTCGCTTAATTGGTCTGCCCGTTGGGGGGACAACCCTCTGTTCAACTGTTTGAACAACGGGTGCGACGGTGTTACCTCTACTTCGCGCCCCGATGCCATCGAAATTCTGTACATCCTATCCGGCGCTTCCCGTTTCCAGACTTTTGTCGCGGTCCCAGTCTCGACGGCTCCCGATTCCGTTACTGTTTGAACGTCGACATTTACCGGTTCGTACACCCCGTCGTCGACTTCTATCGGGTCTTCGAGATTTGACTCTACTATATCTCCGATGGCCCGTTCTGTCCCGTCAGCAAGTGTCACTTTAGTGTCGTATTTTTGACACTTCCCGGTACCAGGGTCGCCAATAAGGAGCATATGGAGGTCGCCGCGGATCCGCGAGCCGTCGGGGAGGTGCTTCGTGACGCCGGAGAACAGCTGGAGGATCATCGCGAGCTTCTCCTCCTCGTAGCCGTAGATGGCGGGCGCGATGGAGCCGACCATCGCCTCGTAGATGTCGTCGCGCTCGGAGAGCTCGATGATGTCGCGTTTGTCGGCGTCGGTGATGTCCATGTCCTCGAACTCCTCGTCCTCGATGGCGATGGAGACGCCGTCCATGTACAGGTCGAAGATGGCGGACTTCTCGTTGCCCTGCTCGACCTGTTCGATGTGGAGGACGCCGACGCAGGTGACGTGGTCGCCGGGGCTCACCTCGCCGGTGATGTCGTCGATGATGTCGACGTCGAGCGACTGGGGGGTCTCGCCGCCGCGGAGGCCCTCGGGCGACTCCTGGATGCGGAGCTTCTGGGAGTCGACGAACTCGGACTGGTCGAAGTTGACCCGGAACGGGCCCTGTCGCTCGCAGCCCTGACACTCGTGAGGCTCCTGGAAGCCACCGTCGGACTGGGGGATGTACGTCATCGTGCCGCAGCGCTGGCACTCGAAGGCGGCCTCGGTCACCTTGGGGCGGACGTCCGTGGCCTTGCGGACGATGCCCTGGATCGAGACGAGTTTGCCGATGTGGTCGTCGTGGACCCGAATGCCGCGGATGTCGACGCTCTCGGGGAGGTCCTCGATGCGGACGTGCGCGCGGCCGAGGCTCACGTCGGCGGGGAGGTCGTAGAGCCGCAGCGCCTCCTCGGCGTACTCGCGCATCTGTTCCGGCTTGTTCAGGAAGTCCTCGGCGAGGTCGCGGTCGAACTGGAAGAGGTCGTCGTAGGAGACGTACAGCGAGCGCTGCTCGTTGGGGTACCGCTGGGCGAGCTGTCCGATCTCCTCACGGTAGTAGTTGCGATAGAACTGGATGAACCGCTCCGTGAGGTCCTGGGTGCCGGCCTGAGCCATTGCGACACCACTTCGTCGGCATCACGTATGAACCTCCGGTTCGGAGCGGACGTGGTCTCGGCCGCCGTCTCGCTCTGCCGGTCCGCCCTCGGCTACGCGCGTTCGACGAACGTCGCGTCGGCGGAGGTGCGGCCCTCGTTGAAGGAGAGCACCTTCGCGCGGATCACGTCGCCCGGTTCGAGCCCGCTCGGGATCTCCTCGGTGAAGACGACGAACCCCTCGACCTTCCCGACGGCGACCTCGTCGCCGGAGTGGTGGTCGGTGAGCTCGGTGACGCCGAACTCGTAGGTCTCGCCGATCTCGACCGGCGGCTCGCGCTCCTGTGCCGCCTCGTGGGCGCGTTTCGACTCGCGCGCCTCGCTCGACGGCCCGCGGAGCCGGCGGGCGAGCACGAACAGCGCGAGCAGCGCGACCGCCACGGCGATACCGACGACGAGCGGCGACGTTGGAATCATACCCGGGCGGTCGGCCGCGGTCACCTAAACGGTGTGGGTACGCGGCGCCGCGGGACTGATCACCTCGCCTGTGTCTCCCTCGACCGCCTCGGCTTCCCCGCGGGCGCATGAGAAACGCCTTTGCCCTCGAAGCCCCCCTCTCGATCCGAATGCGACACAGCCGCGGATCCCGACGACTCGTGCACGGGTGTGGTGTGCCGTGAAGGTCGCGGACGCGGTGCCGGAGTTCGCCGACGCCTTCGGCTTCGACGAGTTCAACCGGATGCAGCGGGAGGCGCTGCCGGGCATCTTAGAGACCGACCACAACGTGGTCGCGTCGGCGCCGACGGCCTCCGGGAAGACGGCGCTCGCCGAGCTCGCCATCTGTAAGACGCTCGACGCGGGCGGGACGGCCCTCTTCGTCGCGCCGCTGCGCGCGCTCACCAACGAGAAGGAGAGCGAGTGGGAGCGCTTCGAGGAGCTGGGCTACTCCGTCTACGTCGTCTCCGGCGAGCGGAACCTCAACCCGCGCCGCGCCGAGCGCGCCGACGTGCTGGTGACGACGCCCGAGAAGGCCGACAGCGCGACCCGGAAGCACGACTCCGCGCGCTACTCCTTTATCACCGACGTGGACTGCGTCGTCATCGACGAGGTCCACCTGCTCGACTCCGAGAAGCGCGGCGCGGTGCTGGAGGTGACCGTCTCGCGGCTCCGCCGGCTCCAGGACCCCCGCGTCGTGGCGCTGTCGGCGACGATGCCGAACATCGACGACGTCGCCGAGTGGCTGGACGCGCCCGCGGAGACGACCTACGCCTTCGGCGACGAGTACCGCCCGGTCGACCTCGAAACGGGCGTGAAGACGTACTCGCACGGCTCGAACGCCTTCGCCGACAAGTACCGGCGGCTCTACCGCGCGCTCGACCTGGCCGAGCCGCACGTCCGCGAGGACGGGCAGGCGCTGGTGTTCGTCTCCTCTCGGCAGGACACGGTTCAGGCCGCCAAGAAGGCGCGCGACGAGATAACCGAGCGGGACATCCCGATCGACTCACGCGACGACTACGACTTCCACAACGAAGCCAAAGAGCTCACCAACGACACGCTCCGCCAGTCGGTCACGGACGGCGTCGGCTTCCATCACGCCGGCCTCGGGAAGGACGACCGCGACCGCGTCGAGGAGTGGTTCAAGCAGGGGAAGATCAAGGTCCTCTTCTCGACGTCGACGCTGGCGTGGGGGGTGAACCTCCCCGCGCGCTGCGTCGTGATCCGCGACACCAAGTACCACGACCCGCTGGAGGGTGAGACCGACATCTCGCCGCTGGACGTGCTCCAGATGCTCGGGCGCGCCGGCCGGCCGGAGTACGACGACGTGGGGTACGGCTGGGTGGTCTGCGACCGCGGGGACGCTGACAGGTACCGCAAACTGTTGCGCGACGGCAAGGAGATCGAGTCGCGGCTCGCCGCCGACCTCGAGTCGCACCTCAACGCCGAGATCGCGATGGGGACGATCCGCGGGCTCGAGGACGTGATGGCGTGGCTGGAGACCACCTTCTACTACGTCCGCGCGCGGTCGCAACCGGAGCAGTACGACTTCCCGACGCTCCGCGACCGCGTGCGCGACCACCTCGAATCGCTCGTCGACGACGGGTTCGTCGCGGCCGACGACGACCTCGCGATCGAGCCGACCGCCCTCGGACGGCTCGCCTCCAAGTACTACCTCCGGCTCGACACCGCCCGCCGCTTCCGCCGCCTCGCCGACCGCGAGACGCTGACGGTCGATTCCGTGCTGGAGACCGTCGCGTCGGCCGGCGAGTTCGACTCCGTCTCGGCGCGGTCCGCCGAGTCGGACGCGATCGACCGGGTCCTCGACGGGCGCGACACCGACCTGGAGGACGGCCACCGCAAGGTGTTCGCCATCCTGCTCGCCGGCATGGCGGACTCGATCCCCTCGGACCTCCGGTCCGACGCGTGGGTGATCCGGCAGAACGCGCTCCGCCTGCTCGCCGCCCTCGCGGAGTTCCTCGACCGCTTCGCCGGCCCGCGCGCCGCCAACCTCGCCCGTCGCGTCGAGGCGCGCGTCGAGCACGGCGTCTCCCGCGAGGCGGTCGCGCTCACGGCGATCGAGGGGGTCGGCTCCGGGCGCGCCGAGCGCCTCGCGGACGCCGGCCTCGCCTCCCCGGTCGACGTGGTCGACGCCGGCGCGGCGGACCTCGAACGCGCCGGCATGAGCGACTCCGTCGCGGAGCGGATCGTCGACGCCGCGCGCGACTGCCCCCGCGTCGACGTCGACTGGGGGGACTTCCCCGAGGCCATCGCGGTCGGCGACAACGAGATGTGCGAGGTCGCCGTCGAGGCCGTCTCCGGAAGCGCCCGCGCGGGGATCCGCGTCACGGTCAACGACGTGGAGATGACCGCGACGACGACGTACCTCGACGGGACGGCAACGGTCCCGGTCGGCGTGTTCGGCCCCCCAGACGCCGACGAGCTGGAGTTCGTCGTCGAGGTCGTCTTCCCCGACCTCCCGCTCCTCCCCGTCACCGCGACGCGGACGGTCCGGGTGGAGTGACGGCGTCGCCCCGCCCGCTACCGGCGCTCCGCATCCCGGATAAACCCCGTCACGAGCGCTTTTCAGCCATTCCGCGGCCAGTCGCCCCATGCCGCAGCGACTCCGCGTGCTGGCCGGCGACTGCGAGGTAACCGACCGCGGCGACCGCACCCGCACCCACCGGGGACGGGTCGTCGTCCTGATCAAACCCGACGACACGACGCTCGTCCACGACGCCGACGGCTACCAGCCCGTCGCGTGGCTCACCCGCCCCGAGAGCGTCGTCGTCGAGGGCGACGGCGACGGGTTCACCGTCACCGCCCGCGACGGCTCCCGGCGACTCCGCGTCGTCGCGGCGGAGGCGACCGCGAGCCGGGTCCTCCCCGTCACCGAGGCCGGCGTCCCGGTCGGGACCTGCCCGGACGACGGCGGGCCGCTCGTGCGCTCGCGCGGCGACGTGGTCTGCCTGGACTGCGAGGAGCGGCGGGGGCTGCCGGCGGGCGCCAGCGTCACGGACGCCACCTGCGACGACTGCGGGCTCCCGAAGATTCGCGTCGAGCGCGGCGAGCCGTTCCACCTCTGTCTCGACCCGGGCTGCGACCCCATGGCGGAGGCAGTCAGCGACCGCTTCGACGGCGTCTGGGACTGCCCGGACTGCGACGGCGACCTCCGGGTCCGCTCCGCGCCCGGCCGCGTCTACCTCGGCTGCGAGAACTACCCCGACTGCGAGACGACCTTCTCGTTCCCGGCCGGGGTCGTCGTCGACGAGTGCGACTGCGGGCTCCCCGTCTTCGAGACCGCGGCGGGGCTCGGCTGTCTGGACGGGACCTGCGCGCTCGACGGTCGCGCGGCGAGAAACGAGGCGGACGCCGAGTGAGGGCGCCGCGGAACGACCGACCTACTCCGCGAGCTGCTGGCGCCCCGGCGCGATGAGGCGGTCGAGGTACTCCGCGAGCGCGCCCTTCGCGTCCGCGGGGTGGAGTTCGCCGGACTCCAGGTCGCCCTCCAGGTCGTCGTAGGCGTCGTACTCCAGGTTCCCGCCGTACTCCTCGGGGCGCTCGACGGTCACCGCGTCGAACCGCGGGAAGACGTGGTACTCGAACACCTGGAGGACGGGGTTCTCGCGCTCGGCGCCGTCGTCGGTCGGCTCGGGGTCGGCCGTCGGCGGGCAGTAGGCGTCGTTCACCTTCGACTCGATGTCCTCGCGGGAGTCCTCCATCGAGATGGTGACGCCCTCGCTGGAGGACATCTTCCCGCGGCCGGTGCCGAGGTCGGCGATAAGCGGCGTGTGGAGGCTCGTCGGCGGCTCGCGGTCGATGCTCGGGAGCACGTCGCGCGCGAGCATGTGGACCTTGCGCTGCTCCATCCCGCCGACCGCGAGGTCGACGCCGAGGTACGGGATGTCGAGCGCCTGCATCAGCGGGTAGACGGCCTGCGACACCTTCACCGAGTCGCCCGAGCTGATCTCCGCCATCGCGCGCTCGGCGCGGGAGAGGGTGGTCTCCAGTTCGAGGGCGTGGAGGTCGAGCGTGTAGTCGTCGTCGAGCTGGAAGTCGGAGCCGAGCACGAACTGCGTGTTCGACTCGTCGAGCCCGTAGGCGATGAACTGGTCGCGCATGCGCTCGGCGGTGTGGCGGATCTCCTCGAACGATCCCTTGTCGTTGAGGTAGGCGTGTACGTCGGCCAGCAGCACGGTGACCTCGAAGCCCGCCTCCTGGAGGTCGATGAGCTTGTTCGCGGTGAGCATGTGACCGATGTGGAGCACGCCCGAGGGCTCGTAGCCGACGTACGCCCGCTTGCCCTCGGGGTCGTCGGCCAGCGCCTCGATCTCCGCCTCGGTGACCACCTCGGCCGCGTTCCGGGTGATCAGCTCGTGAGCGTCCATACCTCCGAGTGTGCGTTCCCGGACATATGACTTCTGGATGCGTGCCGACGACTCACGGGGAGCGCCGCCAGCGCGGCCGTCGACCGCCGGTTTCTCGGTTTCGAGGCGACCGGGTCGGGGTCACTCCTCGGTCTCGGGCAGCGTCCGCCCCGCGCGGTGCTCGGAGATGATCCGGTCGATCCGCTCGGCCTTCTCGTCGCGGCGGCGCTGCTCGGCGCGCTCCTCCCACTCGTCGACGGCCTCGACGAGGGCCTCCTCGCTCGCGACCGCCAGCTCGTCCACCTCGCGGACCGGCACCGCGTCCGCGGGCACCACCGGAACCGCCCGCTCGAACAGCACCTCGTCGGCCACGTCCGAGAGGTTCCCCTCGCCGCGGATCACCGCGCGGGGCTCCGCCTCGGCGAGCCGCTCCGCGGTCCGGCGGCCCGCCCCGGAGGCGTCCCGGAGGAACACCACGTCGCCGGCCACGAGCCCGTACGCCTCGTCGGCGGCGTCGAGCGCGTCGAGCGTGAACTGCTCGACGACCTTCACGCTCACGAGGCCCTGCCCCTCGGCGACGTCGCCGAAGTTCGAGTGGTCGAGCCGCCACAGCTCCTTTAACGTCTCCACCTTCCGTTCGAGGTCCTCGACGCGCTCGCGGGCCTCGTCGCGCTCGCGCTCCAGTCGGTCCGTCTCGCGTTCGAGCCGCGAGACCGCCCGCCGCGTGCGGGCCTCGATGCGCTCCTCGCGTTTCGCCTCCTCCAACTCGGACTCCAGCTCCGCGATCCGGTCGTCGCGCTCGTCGAGGTCTTCCTCCAGCGACTCGGCGTGGGACTCCAGCCGGTCGACGCGCTCGCGGAGCCGGCGGATCGTCTCCTCCTCCTCGGTGCGCTCCGGCTCCGTCGGGTCCGCCTCCGCCTCGTCGCCCCCGTCGTCGCCGTCGCCGTCGTCCTCGCTCAGGTCCTCGACGACGGCCTCGACCGACGAGCCGCCGGCGACGACGCCGGCGATCACCGTCTCGCGGTCGAGCCGCGGCGGCGTCTTCGCCGCGATCCGCTCGAACTGGTCCTCGTGGTCGTCGTAGGCGTACAGCGCGGCGGCGAGCGCGTCGCGCTCGTGGTCGTTGTCGTAGCTCGCCTCGCGGGTGCGGTGGAGCTTCTCGTCGACCGGGAGGTCCGTCGTGGGGCGCCACCCGGCCGCGTCGAACGAGCGCCGGAACTTCTCGACGGTCTCCGGCATCGGCTCCACGTCGGCGGCGACGATGATCGGTCGTCCCTGCTCGACGATCCACTCGGTCACCTCGGCCGTGTCGCCGGTACGCGAGGAGTAGAGCGCGTGGACGGTGCCGTCGAGGCCGACGACCGCGGCCGCGGTGGTGGTGCCGGGGTCGATGCCGACGATGACGCGGTCGCGCCGCTTCACCAGCGGCTCGTACTCGATGCCGTCGCGGCGCTCGCGCTCGACCTCGACGCGCACGTCGCCGGCCCGCGAGTCCGAGACGGGGATGTCCTCCGGGCGCGCCGCGACCGTGAACGTCGCGTTCGCGTAGCCGCCGTACTTCTCGGTCACGTCGCGCTCGAAGTCGAGGTTCGCCTCGTTCAGCTTCGACTGGACCTGCCGCGTCCGCTTCCGGACGTTGCCGTGGATCCGCCGGGTGTAGCGGTCCTGGCTCCACCCGCCCTTGCCCGTCGAGCGGCCGCGGGACACCTTCACCGTCGTCTCGTCGGTGAAGGCGGTCACCTCGTGGCCGACGTTGGCCGCGGCGAGCCGCGCGGCCGCCTCCGCCTCCTTCATCGGCTCCTTCCCGTAGGGGATCCCGTGCCGGGAAGCGACCCGCGAGAGCGGCTCCGGGCGCTCGGCGCCGGTCACCTGGACCAGCCGCGTCCCGTCCGGCAGCGACCGGAGGAAGCCGACCAGCTCGTTCTTGTCGGCCGCCAGCTCGTAGGCGTTGTCGGTGGCGACGTAGAGGGGCTCGCGGTCGTCGATCAGCCGGCAGAGCTTCCGGAAGGAGACCACGTCGCGGGTGACCCGAGCCATCGGCCCGTCCGCGTCCGGGGCGTCCGGGTCGTCCTCGTCGACGGGGTCGAGGATGACGAGCGCGTAGGAGGGGCTGTCGCCGCGGACGTCGCCGCTGTGGACGTCGACGCCGAACACCGGCCGGTCGCGGGCGCGGATGGTCCGGGTTGTCACGTACCGAGGTAGGTCGTTGCCGCGTATATACCCCACGCCGGGGGGTGCGGCCGGCCGTCGCCGGGGCGCGAGCGGTCAGAGGATCCGCGACTCGTCGCCGGCCCCCTGTCGTCGGCCGCTGATGACGCCCGGCGTGCCGCCGGTCTGGATGATGTTGAACGCGGTCATCAGGTCCGACCGCGAGATGAGCCCGACGAGCGCGCCGTCGGCGTCGACGACCGGGAGGCGCCCGACGCCGTGCTCCTGCATGGTCTGGAGCGCGGTCAGGGCGTCGGCGTTCGGGTCGGCGGCGACGAGGTCGGTCGCCATCACGTCGTCGACGCGGTAGGCGTCGCGCTCCACCTCGCGGACCGACCGCGCGTCTTCGAGCGTCACCATCCCGACGAGGTCGTCGCCGTCGAGGACCGGGTAGCCCGTGTGGCGCTCCTCGAACATCCGGCTCATCAGGTCGGCGACGGAGGTGTCTTCAGTCACCGTGTGGAGGTCCTCGCGGGGCGTCATCACGTCGGTGACGCTGACGCCCTCGAAGGCGGCCTTCAGGGTCGTCTGCTGGGCCTCGCCGGAGGCGGCGATGTAGACGAAGAAGGCGAGGACGATGAGCAGCAGCTGGAAGGTGAACAGGCCGATGATCCCCATCAGGAACGCGAACACCTTCCCCACGGCGGCGGCCCGCTGGGTCGCCTGCGCGTGCGGCTGGTTCCGCGCGAGCAGCGCCCGGAGGACGCGGCCGCCGTCCATCGGGAACGCGGGGAGCATGTTGAACACCGCGAGCACGACGTTCAACAGCGCGAGGTAGCCGAAGACGAAGAGGACCGCGTTCGAGCCCATCGGCGCGACGAGGACGACGGCGTAGCAGGCCGCCCCGACCGCGACGCTGACGAGCGGGCCGGCGATCGCGATCCAGAACTCGTGTCTCCAGTCCTCGGGGAACTCGGCGAAGCTGGCGAGGCCGCCGAGCAGCCACAGCGTGATCGACTCGATCTCGTAGCCGTACCGCATGGCGACGAGCGAGTGCCCGAACTCGTGGAGCAGCACGCCGGCGAACAGCCCCACCGCGGCCGACAGGCCGAGGATCCACGGCGTGGTCCCGGTCGCGACCGCGGCCGTGTCGATGCCGAGCCCGGCGACCTCGTTCATCACCTCCGCGATGGTGCTCACTTCTCCGCCGATGAGGTACGCGAACAGCGGCAAGACGAGCAAGAACGTCCAGTTGAGGCGGATCGGAATACCGAACGCGCTCCCGACCTTGATTCCACGCATACCCTCCGGTTCGGCCGGTGATCGGTTAAGTCACCGGGTCAGTGCGGTGATCGGTTAAGTACCTCCCGCCCGTCACGGACGCCTATGAGCGACACAGCCGATCCCGGAGCGGTCGTGAAACGCGCCGACGCGGTCGCGTCCGAGCCGGTCGACGCCGCCGAGGGGCTCTCGAAGGCCGTCCTCCTCGACGAGTCCGACGGCGCCCCGAACTTCGCGATGCGCCGGTTCGAACTCGCGCCGGGCGCCGAGGTCCCGCGCCACACCAACGCGGTCGAACACGAGCAGTACGTCCTTTCCGGCGAGTACGTCGTCGGCGTCGGCGACGAGGAGCATCGGGTGTCGCCGGGCAACGCCCTCCTCATCCCCGCGGGCGTCGAACACTGGTACCGGAACGCGGGCGACGAGCCGGGCGCGTTCATCTGCGCCGTGCCCAACGGCGACGACGCCATCGAGCTCGTCGAGTAGGCTACTCCAGCGTGCCGACCCGGTCGGCGACGTAGCCGAACTGGTCGCGGTAGCCGTTCGGCGACAGCAGCACGGGGTAGAAGGGCTCGTCGGCGAGCAGCGGCTCGCCGTCCGCGGCCGCGAACCGCTCGCCGGACTCGACGCGCTCGAAGTTGCGCGCGAACACCTCGTACGCCTCGGCGTCGGGCTTCGGGATCCGCTCGCGGAGCCGGAACACGGACACGTCCTCGCGGCCCCCGGCGTCGAGGACGTCGTCCGCGCCGGGCGCGGTGATTGCGCCGGTCGCCGCGAGGAACGCGCGGGCGAGCCAGTAGGCGTTGTCGGCGGCGCCCTCGGAGCCCTGGAGCCCGGCCTCCACTTCGAGCGTGTGCGGGTGCTCGATGAGCCGGCCCTCGGTGAACGCGTCGGTCTGGATCACGGCGTCGACGGGGAGGTGCGGCGCGACCGCGCGGGTCACCTCGTCCATCGAGTCGATGACGGCGAACGGCTCGGCGTACGACTGCGTCGAGTGGATCGCGAGGGTGGTACACCCCGCCAGCGCGTCGACGAGGTCGGCCGCCAGCCGCACCTCGTGGGCCGCCGCGTCGGGGTTGCCCGGAAACGCCCGGTTGAGGTCGGCGTCGAGGTACCGCTCGCCGGCGTCGAGCGCCGCCTCGTTGGCGACGATCAGCCGCACCGGACGCTCGGGGGCGAGGTCGGCGTCGAGCAGGCGCTCGACGGCGCGGGCGCCGCAGGGCTCGTCGCCGTGGATCGCGCCGACCACGGCGACCTCGGGCTCCCCGTCGCCAAGGTCGTGAATCTCCATACGACTTCCAGGCGGGCGGCTGATAAGTGGCGTTCGGATCGGCGGCGGCCGCGAGCCCTCGCCCGCGTCGTCGGCCCGCCCTCAGTGCCTCTCGTCGACCCGCTCCGCGTACTCGTAGTCCGCGGGGTACGCCGGGGGCCGCGCGCCGTCGAGCGTGATCTGCCAGCCGTCGACCGCGCTCGGGTCGTCGAGCGCGGCGCGGAGCGTCTCTCGGACGTCCGCGACGTCGACGCCGTAGAAGTCGCTCGGGACGCCGTCGAGGTACTGGAGGGCCGTCTCGAACAGCGACCGCATCCCGGCGTCGTTCTCGAAGTCGACGCGCTTGTACGCGCCGGCCGCGACCTGGACCATCCCGTGGAGGAAGGCGCTCTCCGCCGTGCCGCTCCCGTAGTTGTACCACTCGTCCTCGAAGCAGTCGTGGCTCTCGTGGTAGGCGCCGTCGTTGAACAGCCGGACCCCGTGTTCGGTCGCGCGCCGCAGCGTCGCGTGCTCCCAGTACCCCCCGACGGCCCCCGCGTCGGCCGCGCCCTCCGCCGACGCCTCCCCGTCGCCGGACGGCTCGCCGCCCGCGTGCCACCCGGTCGGGTTCCCGAGCGGCGGAGCGACGCCCGGGTCGCGGGTGTGGTCGTCCATGTGCGCGGCGTTCTCGCGGCAGCGACCTAACCGTTTCGCGAGGCCCGGCGCCCGGCGGCCCCGGATCGAACCACTCTTTCCGCCGGTCGCGCTCGGGGCGAACGAATGGACGCCGGGCTCCTCTTCGCCGTCGCCGCCGCCGTCGTCTGGGGGACGTACCTCTTCGTCCTGAAGCGCGCCTTCGCCGACTATCCCCCGGCGGCGCTGACGGTGGCGGTTAACGCCGCGGCGCTCGGGTGGTTCCTCGCGGGCACCGGGCTCACGGTCGGGTTCGGCGACGCCGCGGCCGGGCTGGCCGGGATCGCCGTCCCCCGGCGGTTCGCCGTCGTCGCCGGCACGTGCGTCGCGACGGCCGCGGCCTTCGTCCTCTTCCTGCGGGCCATCGAGGACGGGGCGGTCTCGTACGTCGCGCCGATCAACAAGGTGGTCCCGATGTTCGTCCTCCCGCTGGAGGTCGGGCTGCTCGGTCAGGTGTTGGCGCCGATCCAGGTCGCCGGCGTCGTCGTCACCACGCTCGCGGTGTACGTCGCGAACTACGAGCCGGGCAGCTTCTTCGCGCCGCTCGCGCGGGCCGCCCGCTCGCGGCCCGCCCAGCTGGCGCTCGCGAGCGCGGCCTGCTACGCCGTCGGCGACGTGGGCAAGCGGGTCGCGCTCCAGGAGCTCGCGATCCCCGGCACGCTCTGGGTGCCGCTGCTGCTCGCCGGCGTCGCCGTCGTGTTGCTCCCGGCGGCGGTGCGAACCCCGATCGACGCGAGCCGCGAAGACGTTCCGAAGTTCCTCGCGGCCGGCGCGCTCGTCGCCGTCGGCGAGCACCTGACCACGGTCGCGTTCGCGGCGCTGCCCGCGAGCGTCGCCTCGCCCGTGATCAACACGCAGGCTATCGTCGCGGTCGTCCTCGGCGGCGTGCTGCTCGGCGAGCGCCACTTCCGGCTCCGGCTCGTCGCGGCCGTCCTCGCGGTGGTCGGCGTCGCCATGATAGCCGGGTGACTCGCCGGGCGCGCCGTCGGTCACCCGAGAGGACTTTACGGCTCGCCCCGTAGCGACCGCATGGAACCCCCGTCGGAGTCGAGTCCGATCGACCACGCCGAGTCGATCGTGAACGCCCTCGGCGACGGGGCCTACGTCCTCGACGCCGACCGGACCCGGGTGTTCGTCAACGAGCGCCTCCGCGAGGTGACCGGGTTCGACGAGGCCGTCCTCCACGGGAGGCACCCGGAGCGGCTCGTGGAGGCGGGGTACTGGAGCGCGGAGACGGGGGGCCGCTACCGGGCGGCGGTCGAACGGGTCCTCGACGGCGAGGCGGACGACGAGCGCGTCCAGCTCACGACGACGCTCGCGGACGGCAGCGACGTCACCACCGAGACGCGGCTGACGCCGATCGAGAACGACGGGTCGATCGTCGGCGCGGTCGGGGTCATCCGCGACGTGACCGAGCGGGTCGAACGCGAGCGCGAGCTGAAGCGGCTCAACGAGCGGCTCGAACGCCTCGCCGGCTTCCTCTCGCACGACCTCCGGAACCCGCTGTCGGTCGCCCGCGGCTACGTCGACCTCGCGCGCGAGACCGACGAGACGGAGGGGCTGGCGGCGGCCGAGGACGCGCTCGACCGGATCGAGACGATGATCGACGAGGCGCTCGTGATGGCCCGCGAGCCCGAAGCGATCGAGACCGAGGACGCCGCGGTCGACCTCGCTGAGCTTGCGGCCGACTGCTTGGAGTCGGGCGACTTCGGCGACTGCCCCCCCGACGCCGACCTCGTCGTCGACGAGGCCGGTCCCGTCACCGGCGACCCGACGCTGCTCCGGCGCGCCATCGGCAACCTCATCGGCAACGCCTTCGAGTACGGCGGGGACGCCCCCACGGTCCGCGTCGGCGTCGACGACCGGGGGGTGTACGTGGCCGACGACGGCCCGGGGCTGCCGGACGACGAGCAGGCGCGCGCGGCGCTGACCGACTTCGGCGTCTCCCCCGGGGGCGGGACCGGGATCGGGCTCGCCATCGTCCAGCGCGTGGCGGCCGCGCACGACTGGACGCTCGAAATCGACGAGTCCGCCGCGGGCGGGTTCCGCGCGACGCTGGTCGGCGCGGAACCGACGGCGTAAAGGAGGCGCCCATCTAACGCCAGCCCGCGTGCGAGGGTAGCCAAGCCCGGAAACGGCGGCGGACTCAAGATCCGCTCCTGTAGAGGTCCGTGGGTTCAAATCCCTCCCCTCGCATCGCCGGGGTCCACCCCCCGTGATGCGGAAGACGCTCTCGGAGCGCTCTTCCCTCGCAAAACTTCACTCGGACCGCTGCCTCGACCAGCCGCGGCCGCGTCGCGTCCCGCGACCCACCTCGCTCCGAGCGAGGTGGATTTTTATCCTCACCCCCGAACCGGTCCCTATGAGAGATCGCACGCGCCGCGACTGGCTCCGCGTCGCCGGCGGCGTCGGCGTCGCCGGCCTCGCCGGGTGTAGCTCGATCGGCGGCGACTCGCCGGGCGACGGCGACTCGCCCGCCGCCGGCGCCGGGTCGGGATTCGACGGAGTCGACCTGCCCCTGGATCTTACCGCCCGGCCGCAGTCGTCGGACGGGCTCACGTCGCAGTTCCGACAGGGGCTCCGGAACCACGGCCACATCGACGCGACGATACCCGAGAGCGTCGAGGTGCGGTGGTCGGTGCCGGCGAACCGCGGCGAGCACTCCGCCTCGAAGGGCAGCCCGATGCCGACGCCGGCGGGCGACGTCCTCGTCGCCGACGACACGGGCCGGATCCAGTCGATCGCGGTCGACGGGACGACGAACTGGGCGACGGACCTCTCCGACGCTAAGTGGGGGAGCCACGGCACCCCCGCGGTCGCCGAGGGGTCGGCGTACGTCGGCACCTACGACGGCGTCGTCTCCGCGGTCTCGGTCGCGACCGGCGATATCGAGTGGCAGACCGACGTCGGCGACGCGGCCGCCGCCAGCCCGACGTACCACGACGGGACGCTGTACCTCGCCGTCGAGTTCACGCCGCCGAGCGGCGCCGCCGTCGCGCTGGACGCCGAGAGCGGCGAGGAGGTGTGGCGCGACGGCCGGCCGACCGACCACCCCCACTCGACGATCGCGGTCGACCTCGACCGCGACCGCTTCCTGTTCGGCGCCAACGACGGTCGCGTCTACGCGTGGTCCGTCTCCGACCGCGAGCGCGCGTGGACCTTCGACACCGGCGGCGACGTCAAGGCCCCGATCGCGGTCAGCCGCGGGATCGCGGTGGTGCCGTCGTGGGCCGGCACCGTCACCGCCGTCGACATCGCCGACGGCTCCGGGCTCTGGGCGTTCGAGACGGACGAGTCCGTGTCGCCGTCGGGCGATCCCGACCCGATCCGCACGGGCGGCGTCATGTGCGCGCCGGCGGTCCACGACGGGACGGTGTACGTCGGGAGCCACGACACGAACGTCTACGCGATCGACTTGGCGACCGGCGAGGAGCTGTGGTCGACCCCGACGGACGGGTGGATCACCGGGAACGTGACCGTGACGAACGGGCACGTCCTCGTCGGCTCGTACGACCACCACCTCTACGCGCTCGACCGCGGGGACGGCTCGGTGACCTGGGCGGTCGAGGGCAACGGCGAGGTGACCAGCGCCCCGTTCGTCACCGACGACGGGGTCTACTACACCGAGCGCGCGCCGGAGGACACCGACGAGCCCGGCATGTGCTACCGGCTCGCCGCGCCGGAGTGAGTCGGCCGCACCGCCGTCGAACGGTCGGGCGGAGCCTCGGCAGATAGCCACGAACGTCCAGCGAAACGCGGGGTCCGAAACGGTTTTGCCCCGGCCTGCCGGACGGTCGATATGCCAGCAGATCCCGACACGGGGTACGACCCCTCGCTGGGTCGGAAGTTCGTGTTCGTCACGGGCGGAGTGATGTCCGGGCTGGGCAAGGGCATCACGGCCGCCAGCACCGGGCGCCTTCTCGCCAACGCGGGCTTCGACGTGACCGCCGTCAAGGTGGACCCGTACCTCAACGTCGACGCCGGGACGATGAACCCGTACGAGCACGGCGAGGTGTACGTGCTCAAGGACGGCGGCGAGGTCGACCTCGACCTGGGCAACTACGAGCGCTTCCTCGGCACCGACATGACGTTCGACCACAACGTCACCACGGGGAAGACGTACGAGCACGTCATCGAGCGCGAGCGCGCCGGCGACTACCTCGGGAAGACGGTCCAGATCATCCCGCACGTCACCGACGACATCAAGCGGCGGATCCGCGAGGCCGCCGAGGGCTCCGACGTCTGCCTCGTCGAGATCGGCGGGACCGTCGGCGACATCGAGTCGATGCCGTTCCTCGAGGCGCTCCGTCAGTTCGCCCACGAGGAGGACGACGAGGACATCCTCTTCACGCACGTCACCCTGGTCCCGTACTCGAAGAACGGCGAGCAGAAGACGAAGCCGACCCAGCACTCCGTGAAGGAACTGCGCTCGATCGGGCTCCAGCCGGACGTCCTCGTCGGGCGCTCCGAGGACCGGCTCGACCCGGAGACCAAAGAGAAGATCGCCCTGTTCTGCGACGTGCCCACGGACGCCGTCTTCTCGAACCCCGACGTGGAGGACATCTATCACGTCCCGCTGATGGTCGAAGACGAGGGGTTAGACGAGTACGTGATGGAGCAGCTCGGCCTCGCCGACGAGGCGTTCCCGAAGGCGGAGCGCTCGACCGAGTGGCGGGACCTCGTCACCCGCGACCGCGACGAGGAGATCGACGTGGCGCTCGTCGGCAAGTACGCCCTCGAAGACGCCTACATGTCGATCCACGAGGCGCTGAAGCACGCCGGCATCCAGACCGGCACCGAGGTGAACGTGCTGTGGGTCGACGCCGACGAGACCCGGGCGGAACACGAGCAGCGGCTCGCGACGGCCGACGCGGTCGTCGTCCCCGGCGGGTTCGGCTCCCGCGGCACCGACGGGAAGATCGAGGCGGTCCGCTACGCACGCGAGAACGACGTGCCGTTCCTCGGGCTCTGCCTGGGCTTCCAGATGGCCGTCGTCGAACACGCGCGGCACGTCCTCGGGCTCGACGGCGCCCACTCCGCGGAGATCGACCCCGACACGCCCCACCCCGTCATCGACCTCCTCCCCGAGCAGTACGAGACGGAGGACATGGGCGGGACGATGCGGCTCGGCGCCCACGAGACCGACATCGAGCCCGACACCCTCGCGGCCGAGGTGTACGGCGCTGACGCCTGTACGGAGCGCCACCGCCACCGCTACGAGGTGAACCCCGAGTACATCGACGCCCTGGAGGCCGACGGCCTCGTCTTCTCCGGCCGCGCGGACAACCGGATGGAGATCCTCGAACGCGCCGACCACCCGTTCTTCTTCGGCACGCAGGCGCACCCCGAGTTCCGGTCGCGTCCGGACCGCGCGAGCCCGCCGTTCGTCTCCCTCGTCGAGGCGGCGCTGGGATCGACGGACACAACCGAGCGGAACGCGGACGTGAGGCTATAGATGGTCGAGACGGAGGACTTCATCGCGGAGGCGAAAGCGGAGATCCGGGAGGCGATCGGCGACGCGAACGCCGTGATCGCCCTGTCCGGCGGGGTCGACTCCTCGGTCGCGGCGACGCTCGCGTACGAGGCGGTCGGCGACCAGCTCACCCCCGTCTACGTCGACACGGGGCTGATGCGGAAGGGCGAGACCGACGAGATCCGCGACACGTTCGAGTTTATGGAGTCGCTGCGAGTGATCGAGGCGCAGGACCGCTTCTTCGACCGGCTCGCGGGCGTCACCGACCCCGAGGAGAAGCGCCACGTCATCGGCGAGGGGTTCATCGACGAGTTCGAGACGGTCGCGCGCGACGTGGACGCCGACTACCTCGTCCAGGGGACGATCTACCCCGACCGCATCGAGTCGGAGGGGAACATCAAGTCGCACCACAACGTCGGCGGGCTCCCCGAGGTCGTCGACTTCGAGGGGATCGTCGAGCCCGTGCGCGACCTCTACAAGGACGAGGTCCGCGAAGTCGCCCGCGCGCTCGGCCTCGAAGCGATCATCTCCGAGCGAATGCCGTTCCCCGGGCCCGGTCTCGCGGTCCGGATCGTCGGCGAGGTCACGCCCGAGAAGGCCGAGGTCGCCCGCGAGGCGACCCACGTCGTCGAGGAGGAACTGGCGGAGTACGACCCGTGGCAGGCGTTCGCCGCGGTCCTCGGCAAGGCGACGGGGGTCAAGGGCGACAATCGGGTCCACGGCTGGGTGGTCGCGGTGCGCTCCGTCGAGAGCCGCGACGGGATGACCGCCCGGGCACAGGAGCTGGACTGGAGCACGCTCCAGCGGATCCAGAGCCGGATCACCGGCGAGAACGAGAACGTGGCGCGCGTGGTGTACGACGTGACCCACAAGCCGCCCGCGACGATCGAGTACGAGTGATGGCGGGGACCCCCGCCCGCCCCGACGGCGGCCGCACAGAGGGCCGACTCGCGGTCGTCGCCGGCCCCGACCGGCACGGCCTCGGCGAGGAGCTCGCCGCGCTCGGCGTCGAGGTCCGTCGGGTCGAGGGGCTCGTCACGGCGCCGAAGCTCGAGGACGCCGGCGTCGCCGACGCCGCCTACTTCGTCCTCACCGACGTCGAGGAGGCGACCGGCATCCCGGTCGCCAAGGAGCTGAACCCCGAGGTCCGCGTCGTCACCTACGCGAGCCGGTCGCTGCCGGAGTTCGTCGCGACGGTCGCCGACCTCGCGGTCGACCCCGACCTGCTGGGCGCCGCGACGGTCGCCGAGGAGCTGCTCTCCGACGACGGCGAGCCGTGAGCGGGGACGACGCCGGCGACCCGGCCGGACGCGAGGACGCCGCGGACGCGACGACCGTCCCGGTCACCCTCTACACCCGCGAGGACTGCTCGCTGTGCGTCGTCGCCCGCGAGGCGATCGAGTCGGTCGCGGCCGACCTCGACGGCGTGACGGTCGCCCTCGACGTGGTCGACGTGGACGCCGACCCCGAGCTCGCCGACGAGTACGGCGAGCGCGTCCCGTACGTCCTCGTCGACGGCACCCCGGCGTTCAAGTACGAGGTCGACGAGCGCGACCTGCGGCTGAAGCTCTTGGCGGCGACCTGACGCGGTCGGCGTCCCGGGCACCGTCCGCCCCTCCTACCGCGACCCGACCCTTTACCTTCGCGTCTCCCTCTCTGATCGGCATGGCACACAGCGGCGCACACCTGTTCACCGGGGGTCGAGTCGCGGACGCAGAGGGAACGCGGCTGGCCGACGTGGCGGTCGTGGACGGCGATATCGCGGCGGTCGGCGACCCCGAGGCGGTCGAGCGCGCGGTCGACGACGTTCCGGACGCGGACCTCGAACGCGTCGACGCGAGCGGCCGCGTGGTCGCGCCCGGGCTGATCGACGCGCACGTCCACGTGATGATGGACGGCCGCCCGGACGTCTCGACCGCGGTCTCCGAGAGCGACTACACGGCGAGCTACCGGGCCGCGGGCAACCTCGACGCCGCCCTCTCGGCCGGCGTCACCACCGTCCGGGACCTCGGCAGCCGCGGGACGCTCGCGCTCGACGCGGGCGAGGCGGTCGCCGCGGGCGAGATCGACGGCCCGCGCGTCCTCGCGTGCGGCCGCAACGTGATCATGACCGGCGGCCACGGGAACTGGTTCGGCCGCGAGGCGGACGGCCCCGCCGAGGTGCGGAAGGCGGCCCGCGAGCAGCTGAAGGCCGGCGCGGACGTGCTCAAGTGTATGGCCACCGGCGGCGTCCTCACCGAGGGCGCGGTGACCGGCGCGCCGGAGCTGACCCCCGAGGAGCTGGCCGCGTTCACCGACGCGGCGGCGCCGACCGACACGCCGACCGCGGCCCACGCCCACGGCGAGGAGGGGATCAAAAACGCCGTCGAGGCCGGCATCTCCAGCGTCGAACACGGGACGTTCATGGACCGCGAGGCCGCCGAGATGATGGCCGAGCGCGGCACCTACTGGGTCCCGACCGCGAGCGCGCTCCGCGGCATCGCCGACCACGGCGTGGAGGCCGGCATCCCCGAGGACGCGGTCGCGAAGGCCGAGGACGCCGTGGACCGCTTCGACGACGCGTGGGACCACGCCCTGGCGGCCGACGTTCCCATCGCGATGGGGACCGACGCCGGCACGCCGTTCAACTTCTTCGCCGACATCCCGCAGGAATTGGCGTACATGGTCGACTACGGGCTCTCGCCGGAACGGGCGCTCGAAGCCGCCACGGTCAACGCGGCCGACCTGCTCGGCCTCGACGACGTCGGCCGCGTCGCGGAGGGGTACGCGGCGGACCTGGTCGTCCTCGACGCCGACCCGACCGAGGACGTGACGGCGTGGCAGGACCCCGCGGCCGTGTTCGCGCGCGGCGACCGCGTCGCCTGACCGAGGCCGACCCCGGACCGCCCGCTCACCCACCGCCGCCGGAACGGGCATTTTTACCCCGAGTCGGCCCCATCTCCGGTCGATGACGACTCCGTCGACCCGGCACGCGGACCCGGCCGAGAACCCGTACGTCGAGGACCCGCCGACCGACTTCGACCCGGTCGACGACCTCTCCGCCGACGAGGCGGCAGAGCAGGCCGAACTGCTCCGCGCGGCGGTGCGCGAGCACGACCACCGGTACTACGTCGCGGCCGACCCCCTGATCTCGGACGCGGCGTACGACGCGCTGTTCGCCCGGCTGGAGGAGCTCGAAGCCGCCTTCGACCTCCCGACGGAGGGCTCCCCGACCCGGCGGGTCGGCGGCGAGCCCCTCGAGGAACTGGCGACCGTCGAGCACGTCGCGCCGATGCGCTCCATCGACAACGCGACCGACGCGGCGGCCGTCCGCGAGTTCGACGAGCGCGTCCGCGGGGGGCTCGCGGACGCCGCCGAGGCCGGCGACCTCACCGATTTCGACCCCGCCGACCTCGCGTACGTCTGCGAGCCGAAGTTCGACGGGCTCTCGATCGAGGTGATCTACGAGGACGGCGAGTACGTCCGCGCGGCCACCCGCGGCGACGGCCGCGAGGGCGACGACGTCACCGAGCAGGTCCGGACGATCCCCTCCGTCCCCGGCCGCCTGCGCGGCGACGACCGCCCCGCCCGGCTCGCCGTTCGGGGGGAGGTCTACATGCCCCGCGACGCCTTCGAGGCGTACAACGAGGAGCTGATCGAGCGCGGCGAGGAGCCGTTCGCGAACCCGCGCAACGCCGCCGCCGGCACGCTCCGCCAGCTCGACCCCGCGGTCGTCGCCGAGCGCCCCCTCGACGTCTTCTTCTTCGACGTGCTCGCGTGGGAGGCGGGCGAGGACGGCCCGGAGCGCCCCGCGCGCCACCGCGACGCGCTCGACGCGTTCAGGTCGCTCGGGCTCCGCCGGAACGACCGGGTCGAGGTCGTCGACGACGTCGAGGCCGCGATCGAGTACCGCGACGAGATCCTCGCCGCGCGCGACGACCTGAACTACGCGGTCGACGGCGTCGTGATCAAGGTCGACGCCCTCGCGCACCGCGAGGCGCTCGGGAGCACGTCGCGCGCGCCGCGCTGGGCGTTCGCGCACAAGTTCCCGCCGCGGACCGCGACGACGGCCGTCGAAGGGGTGACGGTCCAGGTGGGCCGAACCGGCCGGCTCACGCCCGTCGCCGAGCTGGACCCCGTCGACGTCGGCGGCGTCACCGTCTCGCGCGCGACGCTCCACAACCCCGCCGAGATCGAGGCCCTCGGCGTGAACGTCGGCGACCGCGTCCGGATCTACCGCGCCGGCGACGTGATCCCCTACGTCCCGGAGGTCGTCGAGAAGCGCAGCGAGGGGACCTACGAGTTCCCCGACGAGTGTCCGGTCTGCGGGGCCGCGGTCGAGCGCGACGGCCCGCTCGCGTTCTGTACCGGCGGGCTCGGCTGTCCGGCGCAGCTGGAGCGCGCGGTCGAGCACTGGGCGCGCCGCGACGCGCTCGACGTGGAGGGGCTCGGCCCGGAGCGCGTCGAGCAGCTCCGCGAGGCCGGCCTCGTCGAGTCGCTGCCGGACCTGTACGACCTGACCGCCGCGGAGCTCGCCGAACTGGAGGGGTGGGGTTCGAGGAGCGCAGAGAACCTGATCGCCGAACTGGACGCGACGCGGAACCCGCCCCTCGACGACTTCCTCGCCGGGCTCGGGATCCCGGACGTGGGCGCGACGACGGCCCGGGCGCTCGCCGCGCACTTCGGGACGCTCGACGCGCTCCTCGACGCGGACGAGGACGCGCTCCGCGAGGTGGACGACGTCGGCCCCGAGGTGGCCGCCTCGATCCGGTCTTTCCTCGACCGCGAGGAGAACCGCGCGGCGATCGCGGGGCTCCGCGAGCGCGGGGTCGACCCCGAGCCGTTCGAGACCGACGCGGCCTCCGGCCCGACCGACGCGCTCGACGGGCTCACCTTCGTGTTCACCGGGTCGCTGTCGGTGCCCCGCGGCGACGCGCAGGCGCACGTCGAGGCGCACGGCGCGAACGCCACGTCCAGCGTCTCCGGGAACACCGACTACCTCGTCGCGGGCGAGAGCCCGGGTCGGTCGAAGCGCGACGACGCCGACGCCGAGGGCGTCCCCGTCCTCGACGAGGACGCGTTCGCCGACCTGCTCGCCGAGCGCGGCGTGGCGTGGCCGCCCGCAGGCGACGCGTGAGCGCCGCGACGCCCGCGCGACGCTCGCCCCGACCCGCAACCCTTTATCAACTCACGCCGGAACCGGAAGGCATGACCGCCATCGAGCTACGGGGCGTGACCAAGCGGTTCGACGAGGTCACGGCCGTTCGCGACCTCGATCTCACCGTCGAAGACGGCGAGGTGTACGGGTTCCTCGGGCCGAACGGCGCGGGCAAGTCCACGACGATCGACATGCTCCTCGACCTCGTCCGCCCGACCGCGGGGACGGTCCGCGTGCTCGGCGCCGAGGTCGCGACGGACGGCGTCGAGATCCGGCGGCGGACGGGCGTGCTCCCGGACGGCTTCTCGGTGTACGACCGGCTCTCCGGGCGAAAACACGTCGAGTTCGCCGTCGAGTCGAAGGACGCCGCCGACGACCCGGACGCGCTGCTCGACCGCGTCGGCCTCGCGGACGCCGCCGACCGCGCCGCCGGCGAGTACTCGAAGGGGATGCGCCAGCGGCTCGCCCTCGCGATGGCGCTCGTCGGCGATCCAGACCTGCTGATCCTCGACGAGCCATCGTCCGGCCTCGACCCGGCCGGCGCGAAGGAGATGCGCGAGATCGTCCGCGCCGAGGCCGAGCGCGGCGCCACCGTCTTCTTCTCCTCGCACATCCTCGAACAGGTCGACGCCGTCTGCGACCGCGTCGGCATCCTCCGCGACGGCGAACTCGTCGCCGAGGACTCCGTCGAGGGGCTCCGCGAGGCCGTCGGCGGCGAGGAGACGCTCGAAGTCGCGGCCGCGGGCGCCGACGGGGACGCGGTCGCGGCGGTCCGCGCCGTCGCCGGCGTCTCCGGGGTCTCCCGCGACGGCGACGAACTGGTGGTGAACTGCGCCAGCGAGGCGAAGACGGGGGTCATCGCGGCGCTGGAAGACGCTGGGGTCGCGGTCGACGACTTCCACACCCGCGAGGCCTCGCTGGAGGACCTCTTCTTGGCGTACACCGAGGGCGACGCGGCCGGTTCGGCGCCCGACGGGACCGACTCGGGACCCGCCGCCGCCGACTCGGCGGCCGATTCCGACTCGACGGCCGATCCCGACCCGACGCCCAAGGACGGTCCGGCGACCGAGGAGGTGGACCGATGAGCCTCGCCGCCGTCGCTCGGAAGGACTTCCGCGAGACCGTCCGGTCCCGCGGCATGATCGCGCTGGTGGTGCTGTTCTCGCTGCTCGTCGCGGCGTTCGCGTACGCGGTGCGGCCCACCGGCGAGAGCGAGCAGTTCGCCACGGAGCTACTGTTGAGCGCCTTCGTCGGCCGCTTCCTCGTCACGACGCTGATCCCGCTCGTCGGGGTCGTCGTCGGCTACAACGCCGTGAGCGGCGAGCGCGAGTCCGGCTCGCTGAAGCTGCTCCTGTCGCTGCCGCACTCGCGGGCCGACGTGGTCTTAGGTAAGGTCGCCGGGCGCGGCGCGGCGCTCGCGCTCGCGGTGTTCGCCGGGTTCCTGCTGCCTGCGCTGGTGTTGATCGCGGCGCCGGTCGTGTTCAACGCCGGCGCGTTCCTCGGTTACACCGTGTTCGCGGCCGCGCTCGGCGTCGTGTTCATCGCCATCTCCGTCGGCTGTTCGGCTGCGTTCTCGACCCAGCGGCGGGCGCTCATCGGCGGCGTCGGGGTCTACGTCCTCTTCGTCCTGCTGTGGGGCCCGCTCACCGGCCAGCTCGTCGGCGCCGTCGGGCCCGCCCTCGACGCCCTGCCAGTGTCCGCGACGCAGGTCGACGTGTTCCTCCGGGCCTCGAACCCGACGACCGCCGTCGAGGCGCTGTCGAGGGCCTTCCTCGCTGAGCGGCTGTTCAGCGGCGAGACCGCCAACCAGCAGCTGTCGGCGGCCGCGATGTTGGTGTTCTGGACGCTCGCCCCGCCGCTCGCCGGACTCCTGAAGTTCGACGCGGCCGACCTGTGACGGACCGGCTCGGGCGCTGTCCGCGGCGCCGATAGTGGGCTCGGGCGGGTTCGAACCGCCGATCTCAGCCTTGTAAAGGCCGCGTCATAACCAGCTAGACCACGAGCCCTCACCCGTCTGAACCCGCCGGGAGCGGAAAACGGTTTCTTTCTCGGGCGCGAGGATCGACCGTGAATCGCCGCCTCGTCGGTGTCGCGGCCGCGCTCGCGCTGATCGCCCTCGCCGCCGTCGGCGCCGCCGCCGCGAACCCGGCCCTCCTGATCACCGGGTACGACACCGCCACGGTCGAGGCCGTCGACGGCGAGACGGGCGAGACGCTCGCGACCGTCGAGGTCCGCGTCGCCGACGGCTTCGTGAAACGCTACGTCGGGCTCTCCGCGACCGACGACCTCCCCGCCGGCGAGGGGATGCTGTTCGTCCACGGCGAGACGGCCGAGCGCGCCTACGTGATGCGCGACATGGCGTTCGCGCTCGACATCGTCTTCGCCGACGCCGACGGGACCGTCACGACGGTCCACGAGGCGGCGCCGGAGTCGCCGCCGCTCACCCGCTACGAGGGGCCGGGGCGGTACGTCCTCGAAGTGCCGCGCGGGTGGAGCGAGCGCCACGGCGTCGGTCCCGGCGACCGACTCGTGATCGACCGGGAGTGACCCCGCCGCGGCCGCCAGGTCGGTCGACGAAACCGCTTTGGGCCTCGCCGGCGTCGCCTCGACCATGACCGGACTCCCCGGCCGGATCGCGTGGAACCTCCGCCACCGCTGGCGGCGGGTGTTCGCCCTCTGCGTCGTCGGCGCCGGCGTCGCCGCCCCGCTCCTCACCGGCGTCTGGTGGTGGCTCCCGCTCGTGTGGTTCTTCGGGCTCGTCATCGTCCTGCCCGTCTTCCACGTCCTCACGAAGCCGGTCCCCGAGGACGACGCCGACGACCGCGCGGACGCCACCGGCGACCCCGCACTCGACGCCCTCCGCGAGCGCTACGCGCGCGGCGACATCGACGAACGGGAGTTCGAGCGCAAGCTTGACCGCCTCCTGGAGACCGAAGACGCCGAGACCGTCACCGACTCGGGCGGCGACGTCGCCGACCGAGTGCGAGAGAGCGTCCGGCGAGAAGTGGACCGCATCCGGGAGTGACGGCGCCGGGACAGCTGTCGACGCCGACGCGGAGGGAGACCTCCGGAACTACTCGTCGATCTCGCGGTTGTGGACCGCGTCGCCGGTGGTCCCGTCGAAGAGGTGGATCGTCTCCTCGGGGATCTCCACGTGGACCTCGTCGCCGACCGAGATCTGCTGGAGGCCGCCGACGGTCGCGATGAACGTCTCGCCCTCCGGCGCGTCCTCGAACCGCAGGTAGACGGTGTTCTCGTCGCCCATCGGCTCGACGACCTCGACCACCGTCGAGAAGGTGTGCTCGCCGGTCGGGTCGTCGGCCAGCGAGATGTCCTCGGGCCGGATCCCGAGCGTGAGGTCGGTGATGTCGCCGACGTCGCCGAGGGTGGGCTCGGAGAGCGGGTAGTCGAAGGCGTCGCCGAGGAGGGTGTCGGCGTCGCGCTCGACATCGAAGAAGTTCATCGACGGCTCCCCGATGAACCCGGCGACGAACCGGTTGGCCGGCTCATGGTAACACTCCAGCGGCGTCGCGACCTGCTGGAGCTCGCCGGCGTTGAGGATCGCGATCCGGTCGCCCATGGTCATCGCTTCGGTCTGGTCGTGCGTGACGTACATCGTCGTCACGTCCAGTTCGGCCTGGAGCCGCTGGAGCTCCGTCCGCATCTCCGAGCGGAGCTTGGCGTCGAGGTTGCTGAGCGGCTCGTCCATGAGGAACACCTCGGGGTCGCGGACGATCGCCCGCCCGAGCGCGACCCGCTGCTGCTGGCCGCCGGAGAGGTCCGACGGTTTCCGGTCCAGCAGCTCGCCGATCCCCATCGTCCCCGCGGCGTCGGTGACGCGCGTCTCGATCTCGTCGTCCGAGAGGTCCGTCGACTCCTCCAGTCCGAACGCCATGTTCTCCTGTACCGTCATGTGCGGGTACAGCGCGTACGACTGGAACACCATCGCGATGTCGCGGTGCTGGGGTTTCACGTCGTTGATGACGCTCCCGGCGAGTCGGATCTCGCCGTTGGTCACCGTCTCCAGCCCCGCGACCATCCGGAGGGTGGTCGACTTCCCGCAGCCCGAGGGGCCGACCACGACGAGGAACTCGCCGTCGCGCATCTCGATGTCGACGTCGTCGACGGCGACGACCTCGCCGTCCCCGTCCGGGAACACCTTGCTCACGCCGTCGAGTTCGAGCGTCCCCATGCTATCGCCCCCGCGGAACGGCGCGGCGGTTTGAGAGCGATACCTTCGGTCGGCTGCGTGGTTGCTGTCGAGTCATGGATTGCTGCCCGCGAGCGGCGCCGTTCATGTCGCCACCCCCTCGGCGAACTCCTCGCCGAACGCGATGTAGACCGCGAGCGTCGGGAGGGCGGCGATGAACGCGCCCGCCATGCGGAGCGCGAAGTCTTGTCCTTCGAGCGACGTGCCCAGCCCGGCGAGGATCAACACGATCGGCGCCGCCGCGCTGGATTCGGTCTGGACCAACACGAGGGTGAACAGGAGGTCGTTCCAGATCTGCGTGAACTGGTAGATCAGGACCACCGCGAACATCGGTCCCGAGAGCGGGAGCACGATGCGGCGGTAGATCCGGCGGATGGACGCGCCGTCCAGCCGCGCGGCCTCGATCATCTCCTCGCTCATGTTCTTGTAGTACGACCTGAACAGGACCGTACAGATCGGGAGCCCGTAGGCCACGTGCGTGACGATCAGTTCGAATATCCCGGTGTAGTCGTTGTTGATCCCGAGCGCCCACAGGAAGCCGAGGGCGTCCTGGAGCGGGATCATCGACCAGAACTGCGAGAGCGGCACCAGCACCGCCTGGTACGGGATGAAGATCCCCGCGACGAACAGCGCGAGGACCGGCGCCTTGTACCGCTGTTTCCAGTCCGACTGCGTGAGGCCGTACGCCGCGAAGCTCCCGAGCAGCGCCGAGATGACGGTCGCCGGGATGGCGTACAGCGCGCTGTTTATCAGGCCGCGTCCGAGCGCGTCGAACGCCGTGCGCCACTTCTCTAAGGTGAACGTGCTCCCCGTGGGCGGCGCGAACGGGAGCGACCCGGTGACGCCGCTCGACGTCTTGAACGAGGTGACGAGCCCGGACTCGATCGGGATCATGAAGAACGCCAGGATCCCGAGGAGCCCGAGGTACAGGAGGACCCGGTACCCGTCGACCTCCGCGAGCGGCCCCGCGGACGCGCCGGAGTCCGTCGCCGATGCCGTGCCGCCGTCCGTTCGTGCGTCGTCGTTCATAGGTTCCCCCGGTTGTACTGGTAGTAGAGGTACGGGCCGACGATCCCGAGCGTCATCACGAACAGGGTGATGGCGATCGCCGACGCGTACGCCCAGTTCAGGTTCGCGTACGCCTCGCGGACCATCTTCGTCGCGAGGATGTCGGACCCGTTGGGCGGTCGGTAGCCGCCGACGAGCGAGTAGAGGAAGTCGAACGCCTTCAGCGCGAACACCATCAGGACGACCGAGGCGCTGATGGTCGACCCCTTCAGCTGCGGGATGATCACGCGCCAGTACATCCGCGCCGTCGAGGCGCCGTCCACCTTCGCCGCCTCGTAGTGCTCGTTCGGGATGGCCCGCAGGCCCGCGAGGAACACGACCATCGCGTACCCCGCGAACTGCCACATCAGCGCGAACATCACCGCCCAGAGGACGATGTCTGGGTTGCCGATCCAGTTGACTCGGCCGAAGCCGAGCGACGTGATGACGATGTTGATGACCCCGTTGTTGAAGTTGAACATCCACGCCCAGAACTGGGCGGTGACCACGAACGAGAGGCTCATCGGCAACAGGTAGATCGTCCGGAACGTGTTCTCGAACCGGATGTTCCGGTCTATCAGGATCGCCAGTCCGAGCCCGATCGCGAGCGTCACTAGGGTGAACCCGACGAGCAGGATGAAGGTGTTGATCGCGGCGTCGACGAACCCGCTGTCGGCCAGCGCGCGGCTGTACATCTCGAGGTCCAGGTCGCCGTAGTTCGGGGTCCCGAAGCCGCTGAAGTCCGTCAGCGAGATCAGGAGGTTCCAGATGATCGCCCCGTAGACGAAGAGGCCGACCAGCAGGAACGGCGGCAGCCAGAACTGCGAGGACTCGACGAAGTCGCTGCCGAAGCGCTCGTTCAGCGCGTCGATCGGACTGAACCCGGACCCGCCGCGCTCCTCGGCGACGCCGCCGTCCGTGACCGCGTCGCCACTCTCGTCGCCGGTGTCAGTGTTCCGTGTCATGTGGGTCGTCGTGTGCCGAAACCGCTAAAATCCGGTCGCATCGAGGACCGGTGTCAGTTAGAGACCGCGTCGACGAAGCCCTGCGTGGCGGCGTCGACGTTGTACGGTCCGGAGAACTCGCTGGAGATCACTTCGTTCAGCGCCGTCATCGTCTCCGAGGGGACGCCGAGCCCGTGCTGTAGGTTCGGCGGCCGCTGCTCGGCGCTGGCGAAGTCTTCCTGCGTCTCCTGGAGGTACGGCCCGAACTCGCTCATGTCGACGTCGGTCCGCGTCGGGATCGAGCCCTTGTACTGGTTGAACGCGACCTGCGCCGCCTCGCTCCCGACGAACGAGAGGAAGGTCTTGGTCGCCTCCGGACTCGGGTTGTCCGACGGGTAGAGGAACGAGTCGAAGTGGAGCATGTACATGTCCTCCGAGCCGGGGTACGTCTTGAAGCCCCAGTCCTCGTTGTAGCTGAAGTCCTCGGCGTTCCGGTAGGCCCCGGCGGCCCAGTTACCCTGGTGGATGAACGCCGCGTTCCCCTCGATGATGTTCTGGTTGGACTCCGTGAGTCCGATCGAGGAGGCGTCCTCGTTGATGTAGTTCCCGAGGATCTCGGCGAGCGACTCGAAGGTCGCGCGGACGGCCGCCTCGTCCGGGCTCCCCTCGATGAAGCTCATGTACGCGTCGTACCCTTCCTGCCCGAGCATCGTCGAGGCGAACAGCTGGGTCGTCGTCCAGGTACCGCTCGCGCCGTGCGTCATCGGGATCGCGTCGGTCTCGCTCTGGACCGTCTCCAGCGCGTCGATGAGCGCCGACACGCTCGTCAGCGAGTCGGGGTCGACCCCCGCCTCCTCGACGACCGAGGTGTTGTAGAACAGGCAGTTCAGGCGGTGCGAGCCGAGGGGGACGCCCCGATAGGCGCCGTTGTACTGGTGGAGGTCGACCGCCTCCTGTACCATCACGTCCTCGAAGCCCTCGGACTCCCAGATGTCGCCGACCTCGCCCAGCACGCCCTCGTACCGCTGGAGGTTCGGGCCGGGCCAGTTCGCGAACGAGCTCGGCGGGTCGCCGTTCTGGAGCCGGTTCGCGACGACCGCGTCGAGGTTCTGGTTCCCGCCGCCGCCGATCGGGTTGAACTCGTGTTCGACGTCCGGGTGCTCCTCGTCGAAGGCGGTGACGAGCGCCTCCGCCGCGCGGGCGCCGTCGCCGCCGGTCCACGCGTGAAGAACTTCGAGCGTGTTGCCGCTTCCGCCGTCGCCGCCGTCGCCGCCGTCGCCGCCGTCGCCGCCGCCGGAACAGCCGGCGAGCCCCGCGAGCGTCGCCGCCCCCGTCGCTCCGACGAAGTGTCGCCGCGATAACCGCTTGTCTTGGTCTGTCATGGAACTTCACGATACACAATGGATGATTGCCATATATACTTACTCATTCTTTGAGAACTATTTTCGAAGTATCTATCCGGCGTCACCCACAGTCGTAATCGGAGTTCTTTACGTCCGGTCGGACGGCGACGGACCGACGGGCATACTACGGTCCGGCGGATGGGCGTACGCATGCGCCCCTCGACCGCCGCCGTCACGTATCCCGTCGCCGGCGACGCCCGGGAGCGGCCCCTCCTCGCCGTCTGGCTGCTGTTCGCGCTGGCCGTCGTCGTCCCGGTCCTCCCGGCGCTGCCGGTCGTCGGCTACCTCGTCCGCGTGCTGACCGCCAGCGAGCGGGGCGACTCGATGCCGCCCTTCCTCGCCGACGGTCGGACGCTCCTCCGCCGGTCGCTCGGCGGGACGGCCGTCTGTCTGGTGTTCCTCGGAGTCCCGTTCGCGGCCCTCCTCGTGACGCTCTACGGCGTCGTCACGCTCGACCCCGGCGCGAACGCGCCGGTCGGCCGCATCCTCGCCGGCTCGACGGCCGTCCTCTTCGTCGGCGTCCTCGGCACGTACCTCGCGCCCGTCTCGCTGATCACCTACGGCCGGGAGGAGTCGCTCCGCCGGGCCTTCTCCCCGAGCGCCCTCCGGCCGGTCGCCGGTCACGCCGCCTACTTCTTCGGGTGGACCCTCGGCTTCACCGCGCTCGTCGTCGCCGTCGGCGTCGGCGGCGCGCTGTTCACCGTCTCGCGCGCGGGGCCGCTGTTCGGGACGTTCGTCCTCGCGTACGGCCTCCTCGTGGCCGCGTACCTCTGGGGTCGCGCGGTCGAGCGCGCCCGGCGACGGTAGGGCGACGACGCGGCGCCGCGACCGACCGATTCTTGACCGCCCGGCCCGGATCCGCACGACATGGACGGACCGCTGTGGACAGACGCGCACGCGCCCGACCTCGACGAGATCCGGCAGGACGAGGCCCGCGACCGCCTGCGTCGGGCCGTCGACGAGCCGATGAACCTCGTCGTCCAGGGGCCGCCGGGAGTCGGGAAGACGGCGGCGGCGCGCGCGCTCGCGGCGGCGTCGCACGCCGACCCGGATGCCGACCTGATCGAGATCAACGTCGCCGACTTCTTCGGGCGGACAAAAAAGGAGATCCGGACCGACCCGCGGTTCGAGGGGTTCCTCGCGGGCCGAAGCTCGATGGCGAAACGCGACATGATAAACCGCGTGCTGAAGGAGTCCGCGTCGTACGCGCCGATGTCCGGTGAGTACAAGACGGTCCTGTTGGACAACGCGGAGGCGATCCGCGAGGACTTCCAGCAGGCGCTGCGCCGCGTGATGGAGAAGCACCACCGCACCACCCAGTTCGTGATCGCGACGCGCCAGCCCTCGAAGCTCATCGCCCCGATCCGGTCGCGCTGCTTCCCGGTCCGCGTCCGATCGCCGACCACCGACGAGGCGATCGACGTCCTGGAAGCGATCTGCGAGCGCGAGGGCGTCGACTACGACGGCGACGGGCTGGAGTTCGTCGCCAGCGCGGCCGGCGGCGACCTCCGGGAGGCGATCCTCTCGGCGCAGGCGACCGCGGTCGAGGGCGGCGAGATCACCATGTCGACCGCCTACGAGACGCTCGGCGACGTGGGCGACGACGACGCGATCCGCGCGGCGCTCGCCGACGCCCGCGCCGGCGACCTGGCGGACGCCCGCTCGGCGCTCGACGACCTGCTCGACGAGGGGTACGACGGCCAGGAGCTGCTCCGCGAGACGCTCCGCGTCGCCCGCGCCGGCTCCGAGTACGGCGGCGACGACCTCGCGCGCCTCCACGCGCTCGCGGGCGAGGCCGACCTCGACCTGTCCGACGGGCTCCACGACACGACCCACCTCGTCCACCTGCTCGCGGCGTGGGCGGCGGGGCGGACCGAGCTCTCGCCCGGTCTCCGGGACGCGGAGGCGGCGCCGTGACCCGCCGCCCGCCGCTCTCGCGGCTGCTCCCCTTCCCGGTCGTCGACGCCGCGTGGGACCTGGCGCTCGTCCCCGCGCTCGCGGGCGCCGTCGCGCTGCCGTTCGTCCCGCCCGTCGGCGCCGCGCTCGTCGCGCTCGCCGTCGTGGTCCTTTGGTTCCACCGCGACCCGGCGCGCGACCCGCCGAGGGGCGACGAGACGGTCGTTTCCCCGGCCGACGGCACCGTCTCCGTGGTCCGCGAGGAGGGCTCGCGGCTCCGCGTCGGCGTGTTCATGAACGTCACCGACGTGCACGTGAACCGCGCGCCGCTCGCGGGCGAGGTGCGCGAGGTCCGCCACCGTCCCGGCGCGAACCGCCCGGCGTTCGACAAGGAGTCGGACCGCAACGAGCAGGTCGCGATCGACTTCGGGGAGTACGAGCTGCTCGTCATCGCGGGCTGGTTCGCCCGGCGGATCCACCCGTCGGTCGAGCCGGGGGACCGCGTCGAGCGCGGCGACCGCGTCGGACACGTCTCGTTCGGCTCTCGCGCCGACGTGGTGCTGCCCGCGGACGTGAGCCGCGACGACCTGCTCGTCGCCGAGGGCGACGGCGTCCGCGCGGGCGAGACGATCATCGCGGAGCGGCCGGACGCGGCCGACCCCGCGGCGTGACCGTCGAACACCGATCGACTGAGATACCACGCGAGACCCCGGATTTCGGGCGTACACTTTTCTTTGGCGGCGGTGACGCTTCTCGCGCATGCCCGACGACACCATCCACGAGTCGAGTCGGTCGCGGACCCGACAGGGGCTGGCCACGTACCTCCGCCGGATCGCCCGCGCGCTCGGTCGCGGCGAACCCGTACCGGTCGACGAAGGCGGGACGGTGACGGTCGACGCGGCCGGGACCGGCGACGTCGAGGTCGAACTCGAACGGGAGGACGGCACGGTCCGCTTCGAGATCGAGGTGGAGTGGCCCGACGAAGAGGTCGCCGTCGACGAGGACGCGAGCGCGAGCAGGGCGACGTTCGAACTGTTCCGTGACAAGGCCGACGAGTACCGCTGGCGGCTCCGCCACGAGAACGGCAACATCATCGCCGACGGCGGCGAGGGATACGCCGACAAGCGCGACGCCAGCTCCGGGATCGAGAGCGTCCAGCGGAACGCGGCGGGCGCGCACGTGATCGACGTCTCGCGCGACGAGGAGGCGCCCGAGGAGGGCGGCAGCGACGCCGCGTTCGAGCTGTTCCGCGACAAGGCCGACGAGTACCGCTGGCGGCTCCGCCACGAGAACGGCAACATCATCGCCGACAGCGGACAGGGGTACGCCTCCAAGCAGAAGGCGAAACAGGGCCTCACCAGCGTCAAGTCGAACGCGCCGGGCGCGGCCGTCGAGGAGCCGGACGAGTAGGTCTCGGTCCAGCGGCGAGGCGCCCGCGGTCCGACCGCCGCCCCGCCGGCGGCGCGACCGCGGACCGCACCGCTTATTCGCCGGCCTTCACTACCTCTGAGCGACATGGACGCGCTCGACGCCAAGTACCCGTTCTTCGCGAGCGCCCGCGAGGCGGTCGCGTCGGCCGCGGTGTCGCTGCCGGAGCTCGTCGCGACCGACGCCCCGGCGGTCGACCGCGCCCGCGAGCGCGTCGAACGCGCCCTCCTCGAGGGGACCGTCGCCTCGGAGAGCGGCGCGTTCCCCGGCGAGTCCGCGTACGACGCCCAGGCGGAGCTGCTCTCGTACCCCATCGCGCGGATCCTCGTCTCGCTGCTCGACTCCGACCCCGCCATCGAGAAGTACGCCGCCGCGGAGGCGGCGACCGCCGTGGAGCGGGTCCGCCGCGACTTGGAGACCGACGACGAGCTGCGGTCCGTGTCGACCGCGACGGTCGGGCTCGACGACCTGCTCGCCGAGTTCGACCTCGCCGACGCCGTGCGACCGGACGCGACCGCGCCCGCCGGCGCCCGCGGCGCGGGTGCGGCGGCGGGCGGCGGGGCCGGCCGCGACCCCGACAGCTACCGGATCGACGTCGGCCCCTACCTCCGGCTCACCTCCCCCGAGTGGGGCGACTCGTGGCGGCTGGTCAACCGGGCGCTCGCCGACGGCGCGGTGCGGGTCTCCCGCGAGGAGCTGCTCGCGGCGCTGGAGGCCGCCGTCGAGGCGCGGGTCGCCGAGGGGCTCCCCTTCGAACTCGGTGCCGACGAGGAGATCGCCGCGGCGCTGGAGTCGCGCGTCGCCGACCTCCGCCGGCTGCTCTCCGAGCGGACGTACGCCGAGCCGCCGGACGTCGTCGCCCCCGCGCTGTTCCCGCCGTGTATGACGAACCTGATCGAGAAGGCGGAGCGCGACACTGCGCTCTCCGCGGCCGAGTCGTTCGCGCTGATGGCGTTCCTCGTCGGTATCGGCATGACGCCCGACGAGGTCGTCGCCTTCTGCGCCGACACCAGCCTCGACGCCGAGGGGATCCGTTACCAGACCGAGTTCCTCACCGACGACCGCGGGACCCAGTACCCCCCGCCGACCTGCGAGACGCTGGCGAACTACGGCATCTGTCACAACGAGGACGACCACATGCAGGTCGCGCCGGACCCCCTCTCGTACTACGAAAAGCGAGTGGCGGCGGCCGACGACGTGACCGACTGGCGGGCGGACCGCGAAACCGACGGGACGGGAGCGGCGTGAGCGCGGCGAATCGAACGCGGCGACAGAAACAGCGGACCGCTGCGGCTCGACGGCCTTACGAGCCGCCGTTCGCCCGCATCAGGAAGGTCCCGACGCCGGCCATCAGCAGGACGAACCCGGTCAGGAGCCCGACGAGCGCGATCGCCCCCGCCTCCGGGAGGACCGTCGACCCGCCGAAGGTGACCCCGATGGCGACCAGCCCGACGATGAACACCGCGGCCGCCGCCAGCGAGACCGCGATCTGCCGACGGAACTCCGCATCGATTTCCATGTTCGCGGCTTCCCGTCGCCGCTAAAAAAGGACTTCGATGAGGGCGGCACCCCGCTCTGGGCGCGAACAGGGCCGAACCGGGGCGAAACACCCGATTCTCCGCGGTTCGCCGGTGCGTTTACCAGTCTCGGGTCCCTATCTTCGGTCGAAGCGAGGCCCCCGCCTCGCGGTCGCCCATGACGCACACCCGAAACACAGCCGCGTCACCCGCCGATCCGAACCGCTCCGACACGCCCCGAGCGACGCGTTCGTCCCCGGCCGACGAGCGGGCCGAGCGGGCCCTCTCGGAGCCGATGACCGTCCGCCAGCTCCCGGACCGTCGGTACGTCGTCGACACCGACGGCGGCACGTACGTCGTTGCCCTCGACGCCGGGCGCTGTACCTGTCCCGACCACGCCATCCGCGGCGCCCGCTGTAAGCACCTGCGCCGCGTCGCGCTGTCGGTGACCGCCGGCGTCGTCCCCGCTCCCGACGAGCGCGTCGGCGCCTGCGCGGTCTGCGGGACGGCGACGTTCGTCCCCGCCGACGAGGGCGGGTCGTACCTCTGTGACGCCCACGCGTTCGACCCGGGAACCGTCGTCAGCGACCGCGAGACGGGCGACCGGCTCGTCGTGACCGCGGTCACGACCGAGCGCGCCGACGAGTACCGGACCGACGACGGCCGCCCCCTCGTCGACTACGCGTCGAACGCCGCGTACGGCGCCCACGAGCCCGCCGTCGAAGCCGTCTACGTCTCGTCGCTCCGTCCGGACTTCGCGCCCCGCGACGCGCGGACGTACGCCTTCCCGGCCTCGCGGCTCACCGCGCCAGAAACGTGATGTCCCGCCGCAGCGAGTACCCGCGCGGCACGCCGACGACCTCGACGCACTCCTCGCAGAGCACCCGCTCGTAGTCCCGGTTCGTGTCCTTCTCCAGCAGCGAGACGTCCGCGAGCGGGTACACCTCCCCGCACCGCGCGCACTCGGCTTTGTCTCCGTCGACGATGTTCATTACACACGTCTATCAGAGATTGACATATAAATTCGCGGACGACGTTATCACTCCGGATAGCGGGTCGTTGAAAAATCGGTACGGGTCGACGCGGTCGGCGTCGAGGGAGTCGCGCGCCGGCTCAGCCGAACAGCTCGCCGAGCCCTTCGCCGCCGTCGCCCTCGTCCTCGTCGTCGTCCGCCTCGTCGGCGGCGTCGGCCTCGTCGGCCTCGTCCTCGTCGTCGTCGTCCGCCTCGGCGGCGGCGTCGGCGTCGGCGGCGCCACCGGCGGACGCGCCGGCGGCCGGGGCCGCGGCGGCCGTCTCGATGGCCTCCTCGATGTCGACGTCCTCCAGCGCGGCGACGAGCGCCTTGACGCGGGACTCCTCGACGTCGACGCCGGCGGCTTCCAGCACGCCGGTGACGTTGTCTTCGTTGATCTCTTCGCCAGTCTCGTTCAGGATGAGCGCAGCGTAAACGTATTCCATTGGTGTGTACCTCGTGTTATCCGAACATCGCGCCGAGTCCTTCGCCGCCGTCGTCGCCGTCGTCGTCGGCGTCGTCGTCGGCCTCCTCGGCGTCTTCCGTGTTGTCGTCCGCCTGTTCCTCTTCCTCGTCGGCGTCGTCCGTCGCCGGCTCCGCGGCCGGCGCGGCCTCGACGCCCTGGAGCTCCTCGGGGAGCGCCTCCTCGTCGTCGATCTGCGCCGCGAGCGCGCGGAGCTGGGCGTCGGCCTTCCCGATCAGGTCGGGCACGACGTCCGGGCTCTCGATCTCCGCGAACAGGCCGACGGACTTCGCCTCGCCGGACGCCTTCGCGATGAGGGCGCCGGCGGTGGCGGCCGTCGGGTACGCGGCGTTGATCGAGAGGTTGCGCGCGGCGGCCGCGGCGGACCGGACGTCCGCCTCGTACTCGTCGACGTCGAGTTCGAGCTCGTCGGGCTCGAACAGCACGCCCTCGGAGTAGACGGCCTTCAGGTCGAGGCCGACCTCCTTGGGCTCGATGCCGAGCTCGACGAGGACGTTCGCGAGGTCGTCGTCGACGACCTCGCCCTCCTCCAGCACGGTCGAGTCCTCGGTCACCTTGATCGAGCCGTCCATGATGCGGGCGGCCGCGCCCACGGTCTGGAGCTCGCCGACGAACGGCCCCGGGTCGACGCCGGTGTCGCCCTCGGGGATCACGATGTCGTTGGGGGCCACCTCGCCCGCGTTGATCGGGGCGGGGGTCTTCGAGGCTTCGAGCTGCTTGAAGAGGCCGAACGGGTTGTCGTTGGTGCCGACGAGCGCCACCTGGCCGCTGACGTACTCCGTCAGCGCCTCGACGCCGTCGCCGACCTCCTCGAGCGCCCGGTTCGTGAGCGTGTTGCGGCTCATGCGGACGGCGGCCGAGCCGTGGAGCTCCCGGCGCATGGCCTGGAGCTGCCGGCTCGGGATGCCGGACACGCCGACGATCCCGACGGACTGGTAGGAGTCGATGAACTCGACGAGCTCGTCGACCTCCTCCCGCTTCCACTCGGGGATCGTCTCGGTCTTGCGGACCGAGCTCATACGGGCACCTCCTTCGCGGGACCCATCGTGGTCTTCACGTAGATCCCGTCGATGTTGAGCGGGCCCTTCTCGAGGTTCGCTTCGAGTCGCCGGATGATGACGTCGATGTTGTCCGAGATCGCGTCGGCGCCCATGTCCTCGGCGCCGACGCGGGTGTGGAACGTGCGCCGGTCGCGCGACCGGAGCTGCACCGTGTTCTTCATCCGGTTGACTGTGTCGACGACGTCGTCGTCCGGCTGCAGTGGGGTAGGCATCTTCCCGCGCGGACCGAGGACGGTACCGAGGTACCGACCGATGTCCTGCATCAGGTTGGCCTCGGCGACGAAGAAGTCGGTGTCGTCGGCGAGGTCCTTTGCGCGGTCGTCGTCGTCTCCGAGGTCTTCGAGGTCGTCGCTGTCGAGCACTTCGTCAGCGACCTCCTCTGCGCGGACGGCGGTTTCGCCCTCCGCGAAGACGACGATCTGTGTCTCCTGCCCCGTTCCAGCCGGCAGCACGACGGACTCGTCGATACGGTTCGACGGATCGTTGAGGTCGAGGTCTCGCAGGTTGATCGCGATGTCCACGGTCTCGCGGAAGTTCCGCTCGGGCGCATCGTCGAGTGCGAGGGTTACGGCCTCTTGTATTGTGTCTGCCATTTTCACCTCCGTAGTACGCAGGTCGCTCCTACGGGTCAGTGAAACAGGCGAAGCCTGTCTCATCGGAGAGTGGTTCATCGGAGGTTTAAAAGCGTCGAACCGCCGGTCGCCGTGTGAACCGGCGACAGGGCCGCTCCGGGTCGTTCGCGCGCTCACGTTCGGATCCGGCGCCCGTCGTCGGCCGCCGCGGGACGGATTCGACGGGCGTCGAAGGCCGAAACGTCGGATAGGGGAACCCTTTTGACGGCGGTCGCCGACCCACGAGGTAATGACGCAGGGTGGTCCGCCGTGACGATGGACGACCGTATCGAGGACCTCCGCGAGCGCCGCGAGCGGGCGGCGAAGGGCGGGGGCGAAGACCGGATCCAGTCGCAACACGACAAGGGGAAGATGACCGCCCGCGAGCGGATCGACTACTTCCTCGACGACGGCACCTTCCACGAGTTCGACCGGTTCCGCACCCACCGCAACCACACGTTCGGGATGGAGGAACAGCAGATCCCGGGCGACGGGGTGGTGACCGGCTACGGCGAGGTGAACGGCCGGAAGACGTTCGTGTTCGCGCACGACTTCACCGTCTTCGGCGGGTCGCTCGGCGAGGTGTTCGCCGAGAAGGTGTGTAAGGTGATGGACAAGGCGATGGACGTGGGCGCGCCGGTCGTCGGCCTCAACGACTCCGCGGGCGCCCGGATCCAGGAGGGGGTCGCCTCGCTCGGCGGCTTCGCGGAGATATTCCGGCGCAACACGGAGGCCTCGGGCGTGATCCCCCAGATCTCGGCGATCATGGGGCCGTGCGCGGGCGGCGCGGTGTACTCCCCCGCCATCACGGACTTCACCTTCATGGTGAAAGAAACCTCCCACATGTTCATCACCGGGCCGGACGTCATCGAGACGGTCACCGGCGAGGAGGTGAGCTTCGAGGAGCTCGGCGGCGCGGTCACTCACTCGTCGACCTCCGGCGTGGCGCACTTCGCCGAGGAGAGCGAGGAGGAGGCGCTCGACAACATCGCGCGGCTGCTGTCGTACCTCCCCGCGAACAACGTGGAGGACCCGCCGCGCGTCGAGCCGTGGGACGACCCGGAGCGCGCCGACGAGGAGCTCGCCGAGATCGTCCCCGACGCGCCCCGGAAGCCGTACGACATGAAGGACGTGATCGCGAGCGTCACCGACGAGGGCTCCTTCTTCGAGGTGCACGAGAACTTCGCGAAGAACATCGTCGTCGGCTTCGCCCGCCTCGACGGCCACTCCGTCGGCGTCGTCGCGAACAACCCCCGCGTGAACGCCGGCACGCTCGACATCGAGGCGAGTCAGAAGGGCGCGCGGTTCGTCCGCTTCTGCGACGCGTTCAACATCCCCATCGTCACCTTCGAGGACGTGCCCGGCTTCATGCCCGGCACGGACCAGGAGCACAACGGGATCATCCGCCACGGCGCGAAGCTGCTGTACGCCTTCTCGGAGGCGACCGTCCCCCTGCTCACCGTCATCACTCGGAAGGCGTACGGCGGCGCCTACTGCGTGATGTCGTCGAAGCACATCGGCGGCGACGTCAACTACGCGTGGCCCACCTCGGAGATCGCCGTGATGGGGCCGAAGGGCGCGGTAAACGTCCTCTACCGCGAGGAGCTGGCCGAGGCCGACGACCCCGACGCGCGCAGGCAGGAGCTCATCGACGAGTACCGCGAGGAGTTCGCGAACCCCTACACCGCCGCCGACCGCGGCTTCGTCGACGACGTGATCGAGCCGACCGAGACGCGCGCGCGCCTCGTGGAGGACCTGAAGATGCTGAAGGGGAAGAACTCGGACCAGCCCGCCAAGAAGCACGGCAACATCCCGATCTGATGGCGGCCGACGACCACCCGGACGAAAGGGGGGCGACCGACCCGGCGGCGACCGCCGACCCGGCGGCCGCGCTCGCCGGGCTCTCGATCCCCGACGACGCCCGCGACGACGAGGCGGCCGCCATCGCCGCCGCGGTCGCCGCCCACCTCCGCGACGGCGAACTCGCCGCCGCGGCCGCCGCGAGCGAGGCGGACGACGGCCGCGACGAGGACCGCTGGGCGTTCGCCGGCCGGATCGAGCGACTCCGCCGCCGCCGGGTGCGCGTCCCGGCCGACGCGCCCGCGGACCCGTGGACCGCGGCGGGCAGGAGCGACCGGTTCTGACGCGCCGACGCGCCGCTCCGCCTTTCGGCGTTCGTCCGCCCGACCCGTCCCTGGTCGAGTCCTCGACACGTCGAACGGCGCCGCCGGACGCGGCGGCGTCCGACCGCGTACATTCCCCCGACAGCGCGGCGTCGGTCCGCCGCGCCGTCGATCCGGCCTCTACTCAGAGCGCGTCCGCAGATACGTCCGCTGACATATATACCTGTGGTAGCGGCTCACGCGGTCGGCCGGCGCGCCCGCTCGTCGCCGGCGAGGACGCCGGCGGTCGCGCGGCCCGCGTCGGTCGCGTCCGTCGCCGTTACTCCGCCGTCTCGTCGCCGTCGTCGGGGTCGGTCGGGCCGCCTCGGCCGCCGAGGAGTCGATTGAGGACCACCGGCACGACGGCCACGAAGACGAGGAGCGCGCCGATCCGGACCGGCAGCGAGGCGTCGGTGGCCGCGGTGAGTCCGAGGTAGACGGCCGCGCCGACCAGCACGGACGGCAGCACGTACGGGTTTCCCGCGTCGAGCATGCCTCAACCTGGCGCCCGCGGTCCCCTTAACCGTCTCGGCACGGACCGACAGAGTTTGGTAGCAGTTGGTGGAAGAACCGACAGGAATGTTCGATAAGGTTCTCGTGGCGAACCGCGGCGAGATCGCGGTCCGGGTGATGCGCGCCTGTGCGGAGCTGGGCGTCGACACCGTCGCCGTCTACAGCGACGCCGACAAGCACGGCGGCCACGTCCGGTATGCGGACGAGGCGTACAACGTCGGGCCCGCCCGCGCGGCCGACTCGTACCTCGACGGCGAGGCCGTCGTCGAGGCGGCGCGGTCGGCCGGCGCGGACGCGATCCACCCCGGGTACGGCTTCCTCGCGGAGAACGCCGACTTCGCGGCCCGCGTCGAGGCCGCCGACGGGATCACCTGGGTCGGGCCGTCGAGCGACGCGATGGAGCGGCTGGGCGAGAAGACGCACGCGCGGCGCGTGATGGACGACGCCGACGTGCCGATCGTCCCCGGGACGACCGAGCCCGTCACCGACGCCGAGGCCGTCACGGACTTCGGCGACGAGCACGGCTACCCGGTCGCGATCAAGGCCGAGGGCGGCGGCGGCGGCCGCGGGATGAAGGTCGTCGAGGGCGCGGACGAGGCCGCGGAGGCGCTCGAGTCCGCCAAGCGCGAGGGCGAGGCGTACTTCTCGAACGACTCGGTGTACCTCGAACGCTACCTCCAGACCCCCCGCCACGTCGAGGTCCAGGTCGTCGCCGACGACCCGAACGGCTCGGTGAGCGAGAGCGACGTGGTCCACCTCGGCGAGCGCGACTGCTCGCTCCAGCGCCGCCACCAGAAGGTGATCGAGGAGGGGCCCTCCCCGGCGCTCTCCGACGAACTGCGCGAGAAGATCGGCGAGGCCGCCCGCCGCGGCGTCGCCGCCGCCGACTACACCAACGCCGGGACGGTCGAGTTCCTCGTCGAGGAGGACCCCGACCGCGACCCGTCGGAGCCGCTCGGTCCCGACACGCCGTTCTACTTCCTCGAAGTCAACACCCGGATCCAGGTCGAACACACCGTCACGGAGGAGCTGACGGGGATCGACATCGTCAAGGAACAGCTCCGGGTCGCCAGCGGCGAGGGCCTCTCGGTCTCGCAGGACGACGTGGAGCTCGAGGGCCACGCGATCGAGTTCCGGATCAACGCCGAGAACGCCGCCAACGACTTCCAGCCCGCCAACGAGGGGTCGCTGGAGACGTACGACCCGCCGGGCGGGATCGGCGTCCGCGTCGACGACGCGCTCCGCCAGGGCGACGAGCTGGTCACCGACTACGACTCGATGATCGCGAAGCTGATCGTCCGGGCCGGCGACCGCGAGGCGTGTCTCGCGCGCTCGAAGCGCGCGCTCGCGGAGTACGACCTGGAGGGCGTCGTCACCATCGTCCCGTTCCACCGGCTGATGCTCGACGACGAGCGCTTCGTCGACGGGACGCACACGACGAAGTACCTCGACGAGGAGCTCGACCGCGAGCTGGTCGCCGACGCGCAGGAGAAGTGGGGGACGGAGTCGGCCGCCGCGGGCGACGACGAGGAGGAAGCGGTGACCGAGCGCGAGTTCACCGTCGAGGTGAACGGCAAGCGCTTCGACGTGGAGTTAGAGGAGCGCGGCGCGCCCGCGATCCCGGTGCCCGAGAGCGGCGGCGGAAGCGGGAGCGGCGGACAGCAGCGCCCGCCGCAAGCCACCGACGACGACGGCGGCGACGATTCGGGCGTCGACGTGGCCGAGGGCGGCGAGGCCATCGACGCGGAGATGCAGGGGACGATCCTCTCGGTCGACGTCGACGAGGGCGACGAGGTCGCCGCCGGCGACGTGGTCTGCGTCCTCGAGGCGATGAAGATGGAGAACGACGTGGTCGCCGAGCGCGGCGGCACCGTCGCGAGCGTCCACGTCGGCGAGGGCGACAGCGTCGACATGGGCGACGTGCTGATCGTGCTGGAGTGAGCGGGCTACCGACCCCGGAGCCCCAGTAGCTCCCGCGTCTGCTCGGTCGTCGCCACGGGCCGCCCGAGTTCCTCGGCGAGCCGCGCCGCCCGCGCCACTAACTGCTCGTTCGTCGCCAGCTCGCCCCGCTCGTAGTACCGGTTGTCCTCTAAGCCCACCCGGACGTGCCCGCCGAGCAGCAGCGGCTGGGTCGTCATCGGGAGCTGGTGCGGGCCGAACCCGACCACGTTGAAACCCCGCGTCGGGGCGCACGCTCCGCTCCGTTCCGAGCCGATTCGATCCGGTCCGATCTGACCGACGCTGTTTAACCGACCGCCCGAGAACGGATGGCCATGGAGCCGGTCGACGACTGGCGGTCGGCGATCGACGAGGCCGGAGAGCTGACCGGCCCGATCGCGGCGGCGATCGTCGATGCCCACGGCGACCGGGGACAGCGCGCCATCGAGGCGGTCGGCGAGGGTCGCGTGAAGCGTTACCGCGACTTCACCGTCGTCGTGGGCCACGAGGACGAGTACGTCGTCGAGGGGGGTGAGTGTAACTGCGCGGACGCGACGTACAACCTCGACGCCGACGACCCCGACCAGCGCTGCTGGCACGCCATCGCGGTCGACGTCGCGGACGCGCTCGACGCCGTCGACCACCACGACATGTGGTACTCCGAGGTCCGCGAGTTCCTGTGAGGCCGCCGGGGTCCGCGCCCCGCCGCGCTCCCCGCTCTCTCCCCGTCTCGAAGCAGCCGCCGCTCGCCCGCGTGAATCGGCCGTTTTCGCGAACTTCGGTCTGAGAGTCGAAAACGTTTACAACGGCGGCCGGTCTCCCCTACGGTATGGCGGACTGTCCACTCGCCGACGACTGCCCCAGCTTCGACGAACGGATCCAGGGGATGGGGTGTCAACACTACGGCAACAAAGGCGGCGCGGAGTGGTGTAACCACTACGACATGCCGATCTACGAGCTGAAACAGCAGCCGGTCCAGCCCGGCGAGGCGGTCGTCGTCGAGGTCGACGACATCCACGAGAGCGGCGCCGGCGTCGGCCGCACCGACGACGGGTTCATCGTCCTCGTCGACGGGCTGCTTCCCCCGGCGCGCGCCGAGGTCAAGATCCACCGCGTGAAGTCGAGCCACGCGACGGCGCAAGAAGTGGTCGAGCGCCTCCCGGACGACCCGGACGAGGAGTCCGACGGCGAGGCCGCGGACGGCGACGAGGGGGACGACGAGGACGCGGACGACGAGCGCAGCCGCCGCGACCGCCCGGACCGCGAACGGCTCGGCAGCCGCGAGAACTTCTGGGGCAAGTGACGGCGTCCCGGGGGAGCCCCGCCCCACGGACAGTCCGGACGCCGTCGATTCTCCGCGCGACACGCGCCCGTCTCCGCCCGCCCGCGAATCCGCCGTTTTTTGACGGCCCGGCCCGTCGGTGACCACATGGTGGCAGACGAGGAGCGGCCGGATCCGGCGGACGTCGACGCCGATTCGATCCTGGAGCGAGCCGGCTTCGACGCCGACGAGAGCGTGCTCACCCGTCGGCAGGCCGAAGTGCTGGCGCTCCGCGAGCGCGGGCTCCGGCAGTCGGACATCGCGGACCGCCTCGGCACCTCGCGGGCGAACGTCTCCAGCGTCGAGGCGAGCGCCCGCGACAACGTCGAGCGCGCCCGCGAGACGGTCGCGTTCGCGGAGGCGCTGTCGGCCCCGGTCCGCGTCGAGATCGACGCCGGGACCGACCTCTACGACGCGCCCAAGCGCGTGTACGACGCCTGCGACGAGGCGGGCGTGAAGGTGAACCAGACCGCGCCCGAGCTGATGAAGTCGATCGGCGACCGCGCGGGCGACGCGGTCCGCGGCCGAGAGGTCCGCAACCGGCTCTTCGTGACGGTCGCCGCCGACGGACGGATCCGCGTCCGCCGGCCGTAGCCGCTCGTTTCGCCCGCCGGCCGCCCCGTTACTCCCCGTCGATCCGCTCCGCGACGCCGACGAGCGTCGCGCCCGCGGTGACGGTCGCCTCCCGCGCGACCGAGTACGCGATCCCGTCGCGGTCGGCCCGCGCGACCTGGAGCGTCTCGAACGTCGTCGGGTCGAACACCTCGCCGACCCGCTCGCCCGCCGCGACGCGGTCGCCGACGGCGAGGTCGGGCTCGGGGACGAACAGCCCGGAGTCGTCGGCGATCACGCGGCCGAGGTGGTTGCGCGCCACGACGCCGTCCCACGGGTCGGGCTCGCCGCCGAGCAGCCCCTCGCGTCGGAGGACGCCGAGGGTTCCCGCCACGCCGGTCTCGACCGCCCCGGGCACGATCTCCTTGCTGTGGGCGAGCTCGGGCGTGATCGTCGGGATCCCCTCGCGCGTGGCCGCGACGCGGAGCTTCCCGGCGAAGCCGCGCTCGGCCCACTCGGTGTCCGCGTCGTCGCCCGCGGCCTCCGCGAGCAGGAGGTCGGTGCCGAACGCCTCCGCGAGCCCGCGGCAGGCGTCGTCGCCGCGCATGTACACCGTGTGCGTCGCCATCGACGGCGACCCGGTGTGGAGGTCGACGATCGCGTCCGCCTCGCTCGCGAACGCCCAGAGCCGGGACGCCATCCGCTCGTGGAGCGACCCCTCGGGGTCGCCGGGCCAACAGCGGTTCATGTTCGGCTGCCGCGAGTCGAGCGACTCCGGCGTCGTGTACGAGGCGCGGTCGAAGGTGAGCGGGTCGGCGACGGGCACCGTCACGAGCGTCCCGTCGAGGTCGGCGGCGCTCGGTCCGTCGGCGCGCTCCGCGTCGCCGGTACCGGACCCCTCCGCCGCGTCGCCCGTGAGCCGGTCGTGGAGGCGCCGGAGGACCGCCGTCCCGTTCACCTCGCGGCCGTGCTGGGCCGCCTGCGCGTACACGACGGGACCGTCGCCCGGCGCGTCGAGGACGGGGCCGTCGTCGCCGTCGACGAGCCGCCCCTCGCCGTACGCGTGGACGGTCGTCCGGATCGGTACGCCAGAGGGGAGCCGCGCGAGGGTGAGGGTACGACTGGTGTGCACGGTTCGGATCGGGGCGGCGCGGAGTTATACGTCCGGGGTGCGAGCGCGACGCGGTCGCCCCGGGTCGCCGGCCGCGGCGGCCTCGACCGCGGACGCTAAGGCCGTGGCCCGCGCATCTCGTCCCATGCGGGTCACCCTCCTCGGGACGGGCGACACGACGGGGACGCCGACCGTCGGCTGCGACTGCGACACCTGCGAGGCGGCCCGCGAGCGCGGGGTGTCGCGGTCGCGCTTCTCCGTCCACGTCGCCAACGAGCGCACCGGCGAGTCGCTGCTCGTCGACTTCAGTCCCGACTTCAGACAGCAGTTCCTCGCGGCCGACGTCCCCCTCCCGGACGCCGGGCTCGTGACGCACATCCACTTCGACCACCTCGACGGGCTGGGGAACGTCTACCGGCTCGTCGACGGGCTCCCGGTCCACGCGCCGAACGAGACGGACCCCGCGACCGACGAGAGCGTCGCGGAGACGATCCGGCGCAAGTACGACTACCTCGAAGACCGGATCGGCGTCCACGCCCGCGACCCGTTCGAGCCGTTCGAGACCTGCGGCTTCGAGGTGCGGTTCGTCCCCGTCGACCACCCGCCGCTCGTCTGTTACGGGGTCGTGATCGAGGACCCCGAGACGGGCGCGACGCTCTCGCTCACCGGCGACACCAGCTACGACGTGCCGGAGCGCTCCCGCGACGCGCTCGCCGGCGCGGACCTCCTGCTCGCCGACGCCATCGTCCCCGCGTCGCTGTGCGAACACCACCCGATCGGCGGGCGCCACGAGGGGCCAGACGGCGTCCCGCGGACCTTCGGCACGAAGCACATGACCCGGGAGGGGGCGCTCGCGCTCGCCGACGAGCTCGACGCCGACCGCACCCGCCTGGTCCACCTCGCGCACTACTACCCGGCCGACGAGGCGTTCGCGGAGCCGCTGGCGGTCGACGGCGAAGTGTACGAGCTGTGAGTCACGGCGCGCCGCGGGCTGTACCCTTTTGTCTCGCTAGCGCCTATCGCGCGTAGATGGCCGCGACGGACCGCCTCCGGACCGCGCTCGACCGCGTAGAGCCGCCGCCGCGCGCGGTCGACTGGTCGCTGTTCGCGTTCGTCGTCGCCGAGGCGCTCACCGGGCTGGTCTCGTTCACCGTCGGCGTCCCCGAGGGGTGGCCGCTGTTCTGGCTCCACCGCGCGCTCGGCGTCGGCATCGTCGCGCTGCTCGCGTGGAAGCTCGCGCGCGTCCGCCGCCGGCTCACCGACCCGAACCTGTGGCGGCGGTCGACCGCGCTCTCCGCCCTGACGCTCGTCGCCGCCGTCGGCGCCATCGGGACCGGGGTCGCGTGGGTGTTCGGCCTCGACGTGCGGATCTCCTACTGGACGCTGCTCTCGGTTCACGTCGGGTTCGGCCTCGCGCTGGTCCCGCTCGTGGCCGCCCACGCGTCCACTCGGTTCCGGCTCCCGCGCCGCGTCGACTTCGAGCGCCGGCGCACCGCCGTCACCTACTTCGCGCTGCTGGCGGCCGGCGGCGCGACCTACCGGATCCAGCAGGGGGTCAACGACGCGCTCGACACCGCCGGCGCCGACCGCCGGTTCACCGGCTCGCAGCCGCGCGAGGGCGCGGGCAACGGCGCCTTCCCGATCACCTCGTGGGTGGCCGACGACCCGGACCCCATCGACCGCGACGACTACCGACTGACCGTCGCGGGGCTCGTCAGCGACCCCGTCGAGCTGACCGCCGACGAACTGGCGGCGGGCCACGAGACGGAGGCGCTGCTCGACTGTACGAGCGGCTGGTACACGGTCCAGGAGTGGGGCGGGATCCGCGTCGGCGACCTGCTCGACGCCGCCGGCGACCTCGACGACGACGCGGCGTACGTCCGGTTCACGTCCGTGACGGGCTACCGCTGGAGCCTCCCGATCGAGGAGGCCGAGGACGCCCTGCTCGCGACGCACGTCGGCGGCGAGCGACTCTCACACGGCCACGGCGCGCCGGCGCGGCTGGTCGCGCCCGACCGCCGCGGCTTCCAGTGGGTGAAGTGGGTGACGCGCGTGGAGGTCCGCGCGGAGTACGACCTCGGGCAGTGGGTGGTGACGCTGGTGAGCGGGTTCGACTGAGCCCCTTCAGACGAAATCGAAATCGAGTGCGTCACGAATCCCGTCGACGGTGAAGTCGGTGTCCGACACGGCGAGCCGTTCGTCTTGTGCGACGGCGGCCCCCGCGATGAAAGCGTCGCGGGCCGCGAGGGGATCTCCTCGATCACGGAGCGCATCCTGAAGCACCGCCGCTTCGAGAGCGACTGCCGCCGACGTATCGATCACATCTATCCAGTCCAGCGCCTCGTCGACCGCGCCGAGGTCCGTCGCTCCCGACTTGAACACCTCTCCTTGATACACTTCGAACAGCACGAGCGGCGGTGCGACCGCACGCTCGTCAGCGTGAGACTCGACATACTCGACGGCGGAGGATCGTCCCGCGAGGTAATCGATGAGGACGCTACTATCGTACAGGGTCACCGCGAGTCGACCCCGCGTTTCATCTCCCGGCGTTTCTCTCGGGCGCGCTCCGGCGCGTCGCTTCCCTCCCACAGGCCGGCCCCGGACCGGATATCCTCGCGGCGCTCGCGAAGCAACCGCGTCAGCAGGTCGTCGAAGGTCTCGTCGTCGCCTTTCAGTGAGGCGAGCGCGGCGTGTGTCTCCTCGTCGACGCGGATGCTCTTGCTCATGTCTACTCGTATACTACCTCGTATACAATATCCTTTCGCCGCTGTTGTCGTTCGTCCCTTCGATCAACGCTACTCGTACTCGCTGCCGACGACCTCGCGGATGCGCTCCGCGGTCACCTGCCCGACGCCGTCGACCTCCAGGAGGTCCGCCTCGCGCGCGGTCATCACGGCCTCGACGGTGCCGAAGTGCTCCAGGAGCGACCGGGCGGTGACGGGACCGATGTCGGCGATGGAGGAGACGACGTACTCCTGCTGTTCCGCGCGGGTCTTCGTCGTCTTCTCGCCGTGGACGCTCACCTCGCGGTCGCGCGTCTCCTGCTCGCGCCCGGCGATGGTGGCGAGCAGCTCGGTGGTGTCCGCCTCGTCCTCGGTGCGGAGCACGCTCACGTCGAAGTCGACCGCGAACGACGCCAGCGCGCCGCGGATCGCGTTGGGGTCGATGTCGCGCTGCCCGTAGAGGTTCGTGCCCTCGACGACCATCACGGGGCGGGCGTACGCCCGCGAGAGCTCGCCGACCTGCTCGAACATCGAGCGGTCGGCGTCGAGCATGGAGTCGACGAAGTCGGCCGCCGACTTGCGCTCGACGGCGACCCGGTCGGAGAGCACGTAGTCGCCGACCGCGAGCGTCTCCAGCCGGGTGACGAGCCCGTCGCGCGTCGAGAGGTCCTTGGCGATGGAGGAGTCGAGCTCGCGCTGGTCGACGACGACCTCGACGCCGTCCTCGACCCCGGCGGTCGCGACGACGCCGTCGTCGTCGGAATCGGCTGCGGCCTCCTCGCTCTCGCCGGTGGCGTCGCCGTCGCCTTCGTCGCTCTCGCGCACCGCCTCCGCGAAGTCGGTGAGGCCGGCGTCGCCGCCGTCGTCCGCGCCGGTCTCCCCCTCGCCGCCGGCGTCCTCGGTCGACTCCGCGTCCCCGCCGGACTCGTTTGTGAACGCGTCGAGGCCGGCCTGTCCGTCGTCGCCGACGGAGTCCTCGATGTCGTCGGTCGCCGCTTTCAGCTCCGCGAGCTGGCTGGCCATCTCCTTCTCGCGGCGGCGCGAGATCCAGAAGAACGCCTCGTCGCGGGTGTCCTCGGCCATCAGGACGACCACCTTCCCCTCGGCCTGCCGGCCGGTTCGGCCCTTGCGCTGGATCGACCGGATCGCGGTCGGGACGGGCTCGTAGAAGCAGACGAGGTCGACCTCGGGCACGTCGAGCCCCTCCTCGGCGACGGAGGTGGAGACGAGCACCTCGAACTCGCCGGCCTTGAACTCGTCGAGCGTCTCCTGCTGCTGTTTCTGGGTCATCCCGTCGGAGCCGTCCTTGTCGCCCTGCCCGACGAACTTCCGCACGTCGAAGCTCGCGGAGAGAAAGTCCACGAGCGCCTCCGCGGTGTCGCGCGACTCGGTGAACAGGATGGCGCGCTCGCCGCCGTCGATCCCGAGCGTCTCGGCGAGCAGGATCCGGGCCTTCGAGAACTTCGGGTGGAGCCCGTCGAACGACTCCGCCTTCCGCATCGCCTCGCGCACCTTCGGGTCCGCGACCATCCGCTGGCTCGCCTTCGAGGCGCCCGAGGAGCGCGCGGCCTCGCGCTGTCGCTCGAAGTAGCGCCGGACCGACTCGACCGACTGCGTCTCGACCAGCTCGGTCGCGCGCCGGAGCTTCATCACCTCGGCGTGGGTGCTCATCCCCTTGTACCCGTCAGACTGGTCGTTGTCCATCATCTGCTTCAGCTGCCCCCGCATCTTGTTGAGGTCCTTCTGCGAGAGGTCGGGGTTCGTCGTGTTCGTCACCCCGAGCCGCTTCAGCTTCTCTAACCGGTCCGTGATCACCTCGTTGAGGGCGTCGCGGATCGCGAGGACCTCGTCCGGGAGGGTGACCTGCTCCCACTGGACGTCGGTGTCGTGCGTGTACTCGTCGACGTCCGCGTCCTCCTCGGTCATCACCTCGACGTTGCCGAGCCCGAGGTTCTCACAGACCGTCTCGATCTCCTCGGTGTCGCCGCCCGGAGACGCGGACATGCCGGTGACGAGCGGGTCGGCCGCGTCGGCGTGGTACCGCTCCGCGATGTAGACGTACGCGTAGTCGCCGGTCGCGCGGTGGCACTCGTCGAAGGTGAGGTGCGTCACGTCCGCGAGCGAGATCCGGTTGCCGACGAGGTCGTTCTCGACGACCTGCGGGGTCGCGATCACGACCCGCGCGTCGTCCCACAGCGCGGCGCGGTCGGCGGGCTTTACGTCGCCGGTGAACACGACGATCTCGTCGTCCGGAATCTGCAGCGCCTCGCGGTAGAAGTCTGCGTGCTGCTGGACGAGCGGCTTGGTCGGGGCCAAAAAGAGCGCCTTCCCGCCCGCCTCGCGGAGCCGCTCGGCGGTGACGAGCAGGCTGACCGTCGTCTTGCCGAGGCCGGTCGGCAGACAGACCAGCGTGTGTTCGTCGGCGGCGGCGTCCGCCAGCTGGAGCTGGTACCGGCGTCGCTGCAAGAACCCGTCGACGAGCAGATCCCTGTCGATCCCGGCGGCCTCGGTCGCCATCGGCGGTGCTTCGCCGCCGTCGGCCTAAAGCCTTCGCGAAGCGGGGTGAAAGTTATCCGTCGGCGGAGCGCTCCTCGCGGAGCTCTTCCGGAACGTCCTCGTCGACCAGCTGTGCCCACTCAGCGAGCCGGTCGCCGGATCGGGTTTTCGCACTCATCACGCGACGGATCTCCGTGATACGTCTTAACAGTTGCCCCGATTCTACATGATTTAGCACGGGTCCGGCCGGATCTCGCCGGTCGGTCGACCGCGACGCGCGCCGCCTCCGGTCGGAGGGGCCCGCTCGGCGCTCGGGCCGACTCGCACGCCTTTTACCGCTCACGCGCCTCCGACCGCCATGAGCAACCTCGACGAGTTCCTCGCGGGCGAGCGGCTCGACGACGTGGTCTTCTACCTGAGCGACGAGTACCTCGACGACGACTCCCGGCTGCGCGCGGTCGGGACCGAGACGGCGGGCGGCGTGCGACTGATCCTCGACGGCGAGACCGGGCGGTCCGCGTTCCAGGCCGGCACGGGCATGGGCGCGATGGAGTTCGCGAAGACGGCGATGGACGCCGACGGCGAGATCGCGCGCTCGCTCGACGACGGGGCGTGCCCGTTCGCGGACGACGCCGACGCCGACGACCACGCGATCCGGTTCGTCTTCGCGTTCGCGGAGGCGCAGAACGAGGAGGTCGGCGGCCTCTACGCCGAGGGCGACGTGGTCCACGCGTACGCCCACTGCACGTGCGGCGAGAGCTACTCGCACAAGTGGGTGATCGGCGACCGCGACGACTGAAGTCTGGGCGAGCGCACGGTGCGCTCGCTGCGCGCGGCGGCGCGTTACTCCCCGTCGGGGGCGTCGTCTTCCGGCACGGCGCCCTCGACGAGCGACTGGTCGCCGTACTGCTCGCGCAGGTCCTTCTTCGAGAACTTCCCGGTGGCGGTCTTCGGGACCTCGTCGATGAACTCCACCGCGTCGGGCACCCACCACTTGGGGTAGTCGTCGCGGAGGCCGGACTCGATCCGGTCGACGAGGGCCTCGCGGTCGACGCCCTCGGCCACGACGACGAACGCCACGGGCCGCTCCTGCCAGCGCTCGTGGGGCACGCCGACGACGGCCGCCTCGCTGACGCCGTCGTACGCCATGATCGCGTTCTCCAACTCGACGCTCGATATCCACTCGCCGCCGGACTTGATCACGTCCTTCGTCCGGTCGACGAGCTGCATGTAGCCGTCCTCGTCGACGGTGACCACGTCGCCGGTCTTCAGCCAGCCGTCGACGAACTCCTCCTCGTTGGCCTCGGGGCGCTTGAAGTACTCCTTCGTGACCCACGGGCCGCGGATGCGGAGCTCGCCGAACTCCTCGCCGTCCCACGCGATCTCCTCGCCGTTCTCGTCGATGACCTCGAACTCCAGTCCGGGGGCGACGAGGCCCTGCTTCGAGCGCTTGTTCACCTGCGTCTCGTAGTCGGCGTCCCGCAGGTCATCCTTGAGGTGCGAGACGGTACCGATCGGCGACAGCTCCGTCATCCCCCACGCGTGGAGCACCTCGACGTCGCGCTCGTCGTACCACTCTATCAGCGCCTGCGGCGCGGCCGCGCCGCCGATGATCACGGTGTCGAGCGTCGAGAGGTCCACCTCGTTGCCCCCCTCGATGTACTCGCGCAGGCCGAGCCACACGGTCGGTACGCCCGCGGAGATGGTGACGCCCTCCTCCTCGATCAGCGCCGCGAGGTCGGCCGGGTCCGGCGACGGCCCGGGGTAGACGTGCTTCGCGCCCGCGGCGGCCGCGGTGAACGGCATCCCCCACGCGTTGACGTGGAACATCGGGACGACGGGCATCACCACGTCGGAGTCCTCCATCGGGATCCCCTGCGGCGTCTGGGAGGCCATCGTGTGGCTCCACAGCATCGACTGGGTGTACTCGACGCCCTTCGGCTTCCCCGTCGTGCCGGAGGTGTAACAGAGGCCGGCGGGCTGGTCGCCGTCGAGGTCGGGCCAGTCGTACTCCGTCGAGTGGTCCGCGATGAACTCCTCGTAGGCGGGCGCGTCGAGCGCGTCGATCCCCTCGGAGCCCATGGCGACGAAGTCGACGCCCTCGAACTCTTCCGCGCCCTCCGCGGCGCCCGCGATCTTCTCGGCCAGCGACGGGTCGACGAAGACGATCTCGTCGTCCGCGTCGTCGACGATGTACCGGATGTGTTCGTCCGGCAGCAGGGGGTTGATCGTGTGGAGCTGCGCGCCCGTGTTCGGGACGCCGAAGTACGTCTCGAAGTGCCGGGTGTGGTTCCAGCAGAACGTCGCGACGCGGTCGCCGCGCTCGATCCCGTGGTCGTCCAAGGCGTTCGCCAGCTGCGCGGTCCGGCCGGCGTACTCGGCGTAGGTGTGCCGCGTCCGCCCCTCGTGGGTGCGCGAGACGATTTCCGTGTCGGGGTACAGTCGTTCCGCGCGCCACATGAACGGTCGCAGGGTCTGAGCGTGTCCGCCTGGCATACCTCTCACACCACGCGGTCGGGAACTATGAACGTTATCATGATTGATCGTGATTGTAGGACGCGGGCGACCCCGACGCTGATCGGTGCGATGTCGCTGCCGCCACGGAGAACACCGCCAAAGTTTCAGTTACTCGATAATACGTAGCTGCCGCCACGGAGAACACCGCCGAAGCCCCTGTCGTGAGGACTCGCGCGGCTCGTTGTCGCCCGAAAATCGAGGATTTTCGGGATGACGAGAGAGCTTTGCTCTCTCGAACCACGCGCTTCAGTCGCTCACTTCGTTCGCTCCTTCCAGTGCCGCCGGCGGCTCCGCCGCCGGCTGCCCGTGGCGCGTCGCGCCACGCTGCTTACGTCGCCGTGCTTCGTCCTCGCGACTGCCCCTTCGAGTCCAGCCCCGCACAGCACCTCACGCCTCCACAGCCTCGTCAGCCGCCGTCGCTTCGCTCCGGCGACTGACTCCCTCGCGCGCGCTCCTCGCGGCCGCCGGAGGCGGCCACTCGGAGGCGCGCGCCACCGCATATGGGTTCAAGGGGACCGATTCGGACGATTACCCCCGGAACAGGCTCGCGTGGACGGGCGCGTGGTCCGAGTCGGGGCGCGGGTCGTCGCCGTCGTCGCCGCCGTCGTCGGAGACGGCGCGGCCGTCGACGCCGTCGGCGAGGAAGTCCCGGACCGGCGGGCCGACGTGTTCGGGCTCGACGAGGAACGCGTCGTGGCCGTGGTCGGAGTCGACGACGTGGTGCGCGACCGGCACGCCCGTCTCGCGGAAGGCGTCGGCGAGCGACCCGGACTGCTCGACGGTGAAGTGCCAGTCGGCGGTGAAGCTCATCAGCAGGGCCTCGCCCTCGAACGCGCCGAGCGCGCCGGCGTCGGTGCCGTGGCCGGCGGCGAGGTCGTACTCGTCCATCGCGCGCGTGAGGTAGAGGTAGCTGTTCGCGTCGAAGCGGTCGCCGAACCCCTCCGCCTGGTAGTCGAGGTACGACTCCACCTCGCGGTACGGGAAGAAGCCGGCCGTCGGCTCCGGCGGCAGCCCGAGGTCGCCGTCCTCGCGCGTCAAGGAGTCGCGACCGGCCGACCGGCGCCCGAACTTCCGCTCCATCGACGCCTTCGAGAGGTACATGACGTGCCCGATCTGTCGGGCGATGGCGAGCCCCTCGGTCGGGTCCGGCCGGTCGTCGCCGTAGTAGTCGCCGCCGTTCCAGTCGGCGTCGGCGCGGATCGCCCGACGCGCGACCGCGTCGAGCGCGAGGCACTGCGCGTCGAGCCGCCCCGCGGTCGCGATGGCGACCACGCGGTCGACGTCGTCCGGGTACCGCTTCGCCCACTCCAGGGCGTTCATCCCGCCGACGCTGCCCCCGACGACAGCGCGCAGCCGCCCCACCCCGAGGTGGTCGAGGAGGCGGCGCTGCGCGCGCGCCCAGTCCTCGACCTGGACCGGCGGGAACGCGGTCCCCCACCGGTCGTGGTCGGGCTCCTCGCGCAAATCGAGGTCCGCCGGCCGCTCGCTGGCGGGGCCGGTGGTCCCGTAACAGGAGCCGGGGACGTTCGCGCAGACGACGTAGTACTCGGTCGCGTCGATGGCCTTCCCCGGCCCGACCACGTCGTCCCACCACGCGCGGGCCTGCCCGGCCGTCCCGGCGTCGCGCTCCGGCTCGGGCGACCGCGCGACGTTCTGGCTCCCCGTGAGCGCGTGGCAGATCAGCACGACGTTGTCGCCGTCGAACTCGCCGTGGGTCTCGTAGGCGACCTCGAAGTCGGGGACCGACTGGCCGCACTCGAAGGTGAACTCGCCGAGCTCGGCGACCCCGTGGTCCGTCGGGACGGCGCTCATTTCAGCTCCCCTCCTCGGCTCCGACCGCACGCTCGCCCGCCGCCAGCCCCGCGTCGAGGTCGGCGATCACGTCCTCGGGGTCCTCGATACCGACCGAGAGCCGGAGCATCTCGGGGTAGACGCCGGCGTGCCGCTGTTGATCTTCGTCCATCTGCGCGTGCGTCGTGGAGGCCGGGTGGATGACGAGCGTCTTCGCGTCGCCGATGTTCGCGAGGAAGCTCGTCAGCTCGACCGACTCGCAGAACGCCTTGGCGGCCCCGTAGCCGCCGTCGACGCCGAAGGTGACCATCCCGCCGAAGCCGTCGAGGTACTCGGCGGCGTTCCCGTGGCTCTCGTGGCCCTCGAAGCCGGGGTAGCTCACCCAGTCGACCCGGTCGTCGTCGCGGAGGAACTCGGCGACCTCCCGCGCGTTCTCGCAGTGGCGCTCCATCCGCAGCGGCAGCGTGTTGAGCCCCTGAATCGTCTGCCACGCGTCGAAGGGGGACTGCTGGCCGCCGGTCGGGCGCACGCCGCGCTGGCGGACGACGTTGGCGAACGCGGCGTCGCCGAACCGCTCGACGAAGTCGATCGGGTACGCGGGCGATTGCCCGTCGAGCTCGTCGTAGTCGGCGTCGGGATGGTCCCACGGGAACTGCCCCCCGTCGACGACGACGCCGCCGACCGTGGTGCCGTTGCCGGTGATCCACTTCGTCGTCGACTCCCAGACGACGTCCGCGCCGTGCTCGAACGGGCGGCAGCAGTACGGCGTCGCGAACGTGTTGTCGACGACGAGCGGCACCGCGTGCTCGTGGGCGATCGCGGCGAGCCGCTCGAAGTCGGGCGTGACGAGCGAGGGGTTCGCGATCGTCTCGACGTGGACGAACGCGGTGCCGTCGTCGACCGCGTCCGCGTACGCCTCGTAGTCCAGCGTGTCGACGAGCCGCGTCTCGATCCCGCGGCGGTCCGCGATGCTGGTGAGGTACGCCGCGGTCCCGCCGTACATCTCGGAACTGGCCACGACGTTGTCGCCCGCGCTCGCGAGGACGGTCGTGATCGCGTCGAACGCGGCCATCCCCGAGCCCGTCGCGACCGCGTCCGACCCGCCGGAGAGGTCGGCGATCCGGTCTTCCAAGGCGTTCACCGTCGGGTTCGAGAGCCGGGAGTAGATGTGACCTTCCGCCCGGAGCGCGTACATCTCCGCCGCCGCGTCCGCGTCGTCGAAGACGTACGACGTGGTCTGGTGGATCGGCGTGGCGCGGGCGCCGGTGGCCGGATCGGGCTCGGCGCCGGCGTGGAGACTCCGGGTGGAAAACCCACGTGTCATGTTTGTTGCTCATACGTCTGCAAACTGCTATAACTGTCAGTTACGGCAATTGATGCCCCTTCGCCGGTGACGCCGGGCGTCGCCGGGACCGGGGCCACGCCGCGCCGGGCTCGCGTAGGCCCCGCGTCGGGCCATCCGGGCCGCGCTCGCCCCGCCGAAGCGTGCGTTTATGACCGGTCGGGCGCCAACCGGTGGTAATGGCAGTCGCCGCCCCAGTCCCCGACCTCGCCGACCGCGCGACCGACTGCGCCGACCGACTGCGCGAGGCCGGCCGGGTGCTGCTCGCGTCGCACATCGACGCCGACGGTATCACGAGCGCCGCGGTCGCCTCGACCGCGCTCGCCCGGGCCGGGATCGACCACGAGGTCGTCTTCGAGAAGCAGCTGGACGCCGACGCGATCGCCGGCGTCGCCGCCCGCGAGTTCGACGTCGTGCTTTTCACCGACTTCGGATCCGGCCAGCTCGACGTGATCGCCGACCACGAGGAGCGCGGCGACTTCGTCCCTGTCATCGCCGACCACCACCAGCCGGCCGACCGCGACACGCGCTACCACCTCAATCCCCTGTTGGAGGGGATCGACGGCGCGAGCGAGCTCTCCGGCGCCGGCGCGAGCTACGTCCTCGCCCGCGCGCTGGAGGGGCCGAACGGCGACAACCGCGACCTCGCCGCGCTCGCGGTCGTCGGCGCGGTCGGCGACATGCAGGACTCGGACGGCGGACTCGTCGGCGCCAACGAGTCGATCGTCGCCGACGGCGTCGACGCCGGCGTCTTGGAGGCCCAGACCGACCTCGACCTGTACGGCAGACAGACCCGCCCGCTCCCCAAGTTCCTGGAGTACGCCTCGGACGTGAAGATCCCGGGGGTCTCGAACGACGAGACGGGCGCGATCGCCTTCCTCACCGACCTCGACGTCGACGTGAAACGCGACGGCGAGTGGCGGCGCTGGGTCGACCTCGACGGCGGGGAGCGACGGACTCTCGCGTCGGCGCTGATGCGCCGCGCGGTCGCCTCCGGCGTCCCGTCCGACCGGATCGAGGCGCTCGTCGGCACCGCCTACACGCTGGTCGACGAGAAGCCCGGCACCGAGCTGCGCGACGTCAGCGAGTTCTCGACCCTGCTCAACGCCACCGCGCGCTACGAGCGCGGCGACGTGGGGCTCGCGGTGTGTCTCGGCGACCGCGGCGACGCCCTCGCGGAGGCGCGCCGGCTGCTCCGCACCCACCGGCAGAACCTCTCCGAAGGGCTCCAGTGGGTCAAAAACGAGGGCGTCACCCACGAGGAGCACCTCCAGTGGTTCGACGCCGGCTCCCGCATCCGCGAGACCATCGTGGGCATCGTCGCGGGGATGGCGGTCGGCTCCCCCGCGGTCGACCGCTCGAAGCCGGTGATCGCCTTCGCCGAGGAGAGCGCGACGGAGCTGAAGGTGTCCTCTCGCGGCTCGCACGCGCTCGTCAGACGGGGGCTCGACCTGTCCGCGGTGATGCGCGAGGCGAGCCAGGCCGTCGGGGGCGACGGCGGGGGCCACGACGTGGCCGCGGGCGCGACGATCCCGACCGACGAGCGCGACGCGTTCCTCGCCGAGGCCGACCGGATCGTCGGCGAACAGCTCTCCTGAGCCTGTCCGGCCGCCGCGCCGCCCGCGGCGACCCGCTCGCCCGTCGCTTCAGGTTGACGATCGCCTGGTCGACCGGCCTGACCACGAACGCGGGCGTCCACCCCGTGGCGAGGTACGAGCCCGCGGCCGCGCCGGCCGCCGCCGCGAGCGGCGCGTCGCGCTGTTCGGTAACGTCGATCATACACTACCTCAGGATCGCGGTCACTTGAACCACGCCCGCAACGGCCGCTGCGCCCGCGGACACTGCCGTCGTCGCGCTGCGACCGAACGCCCGGGCCGGCCATCGCGCGTCTCGTCGCGTCATGCCCCCGACGAGGTCGACGGCGGGGATATAGATTCTTCAACGACCGGACAACATCCGTTCGGAGTCCGCCTCGGATCCGTTCAAACTTCGTTCGGTATCCCGCCGCAGTCGGCGGGTTCGGGCAGTCGCTCTCGGTCGGAGCACCATAGACGTTTTCCGTCGGAGCGCGGTAACGTTCGGCTCGCGCGCGCGAGCGACGAAGAAACGCTGTCGCGTTCGGCGCCGCGTCGGAAGAATCGAGCGAGCGGTGGATCGCGGGTCGGTCCCACTGCGGGAACGCCGGGCGGCGGCGCGTCAGGCCTCGCCGAGGTCGCGGAACATCGCGCGGTAGTCGTCGGTTGACAGCAACTCGCCGAGGTCATCGATGTCGGCGTCCAACTCCGCCAGCCGGTCGACGAGTTCGGTGTACGCCTCGCTGCCCTCGCGCTGGGCGGCCGGCTTCTGGGAGTTGAGCACGGCCCGCTTGCTGGCGAGCGCGGCGGCCTCCTGAATAAGTTCGTCGTACTCGCTGCGCGTGAGCAGCGTATCGATGGCCGCGAGCAGCTCACTGCGGCCAACCGGCTTGGTGAGGTACAGGTCGAACCCCATGTCGATGATGTCGAAGTCGGGCTCGACCGCGGTGACCATCGCCACGCGGCAGTCGTACCCCTCCTCGCGGATGTGTCCCAAGACGTTGTCGCCGCTCCCGTCGGGGAGGCGGCGGTCGAGGAGCACCACGTCGACGGTAGCGTCGACGCGGTCTATCGCGTCGGCGGCGGTCTCGGCCACGTCGACCGCGTATCGCTCCTCTAAGAAGCCGGCGTACAGCGCCGCGATGTCTGGTTCGTCCTCCACGATGAGTATCGACGGATCGGTCACCGTCGATCACCGCCGGGAGCGACCGGACACGCTTCACCGGGCATACACGAACGGGCGGCGTGTCGAGAGATAAAACTGTCGCCGTCCGTTCGCTCGGTGTACCGAACCGTCTTTTATATACTCCGGCCGTGTAAGGGGAGACGAATGTCAGAACTCGTCTCCACCGGGGTCGAGGGGCTCGACTCCATTCTCACCGGCGGCATCACCCAGCGGTCGACGGTCCTCGTCTCGGGGAACCCGGGCACCGGCAAGAGCATCTTCGGGATTCAGTACCTCCACCACGGCGTCTCCGAACACGGCGAGCGCGGCGTCTACGTCTCCTTCGAGGAGGACGAGGCGGACATCCGCGGCGCGGCCGAGTCCGTCGGCTTCGAGGGGTTCGACGAGATGGTCGACGACGGCGACATCGTCATCCTCGACAAACGCGAGATGCTCCGGGAGACCGACTTCTCGACCGCGGTCGACCGGCTACTCGACACCGTCGAGGACGGGGAGTTCGACCGGCTCGTCCTCGACTCGCTGTCGATGTTCCAGCTGTTTTTCGACGCCGAACAGGAGAAGCGCACGTACCTGCTGAAGTTCTCCGACATCCTCAAGGCGAACGGGCTCACCTCGCTGCTCATCAACGAGCAGGGCGCCGTCTTCCCCGACACGGAGGTCGGCTTGGAGAACTTCCTCACGGACGGGAACATCTACTTCATCCAGACGCCGACCGACTCGGGCGTCAACCGCTACGTCTGGGTGGCGAAGATGCGGAAACAGGACATCGACACCGACATCTTCCCGATGGAGATCGGGCAGGGCGGGATAACGGTTCACGAGCGCGCGGGGGGCTTCTCGATGATGGGCGGCTCCGACGACCAGCCGTCGTTCTGACGGATCGGAAACCGCCGGGGAACGGCGTTACGGAGAATCGAGGAGAAAGCCTCGCGCTTTAGCGCGGGGATGAATCCGACACTACACTTCACACTCCACCGTTCGATGGTACGGCTGGATATTCCACGCTGAGCAAATACACACCTTCAAGTAAGTATATCTACATGGGTTACATATGGCGAAACAGGTCGTTACCCGCACCTATACTGCTTCCATACGGAACCAGCCGCGGGTGCAAGACGACCTTGATTCGCTCGGGTTCGCTGCCTCGAAACTCTGGAACGTCGGACGGTGGACATGTAGCCGGATCTGGGACGAAATCGATCACATCCCGAACCACAACGAACTCACCACGTACCTCAAAACCCACGAACGCTACGATGACCTGCATTCGCAGTCAAGTCAGCGAGTCCTTCAAGAACTCGCTGAAGCGTTTAACGGCTGGTACGGCAAACGACGTAACGGAGACACGAGAGCGAACCCGCCCGGCTACCGCAAACACGGTGACGAACACCCGCGTTCCACAGTCACGTTCAAGCAGAAAGGATTCAAACTCGACACCCAGTACAACCGCGTTCGACTCTCAAAGGGGTCGAATCTCAAGGAGTATTGGTCGGACTTCATCCTGTGTAAGTACCAGACTCGCCCCGACGTTGATCTTTCGACCGTCGAGAACGTCCAACAGGTTCGGACAGTTTGGACGGGTGAGAAATGGGAACTACACTTCGTCTGTAAGGTTGAAGTAGAGGTGGCTGAAGCCCCCGGTGAGAAGGCGGTGGGCGTTGATCTCGGGGTCAACAACTTTGCCGCGCTTGCCTATGAAGACGGCCACAGCGAGCTGTATCCGCTGAACTGTCTGAAGCAGGACGACTACTACTTCAGCAAGCGGATTGCCCGGTGTGACGACTCGAACTCTGAGCAGGCCACCCGGCTGAACCAGAAGAAATCGGCTCGTCGTACCCACTATTTCCATACGCTCTCGAAACACATTGTTGAACGGTGTGTTGAGCAAGGCGTTGGAACGATCGTAGTGGGAGATCTCTCGGGAATCCGCGAAGAGGATGACTCTGACGAGTCGAAAAACTGGGGCAAACACGGCAACCTCGACTTACACTCGTGGGCGTTCGACCGATTCACCGACCTCCTCGAATACAAGGCGGAGATGGAAGGTATCACCGTCGAGGAAGTCTCCGAGGAAGACACGTCGAAGTCGTGTTCGTGCTGTGGTCGCAAGCGTGACGCAAACCGTGTTGAACGCGGACTGTATGTCTGCGATGAGTGCGGGACTGTGGCGAACGCGGACGTGAACGGTGCTGAGAACATTCGACAGAAAGTATCTCCAAGTCCCGCCACAGATGGCGGTGATAGGAGTAACGGCTGGTTGGCACAGCCATCGACGTTCCTGTTTGACAAGGAAACTGGTGCATTCGTACCTCAAGAACGGGCCACGTCGTAAACCACAATATCCCAACCCAGCGGCACGGTGCCGTGGGAATCCTCGCGCTTCAGCGCGGGGAGGATGTCAATCTCGCGTTGAGAGGTCGCGCCAGACGTCATCGAGGCGATTCTTCACCGCCGACCGCTCTTCTACCTCGACCGTGAGCCCGTTGCGGAAGTCGACCTCGACTCCGTCGACCTTCCGACGGTACACCTTCACGCGCCGGTGTTCGTCGGAGAGCGGGCGGTCGTGTAGTTCGAGGAGGTCCGCCTCCTCTAACTCGTTGATCCGTCGGTAACACGTCGCGATCGGGACGTCCAGCTGATCGCTGAGGTCCTGCGCCGACTTCGGGTCGCTCGTCGCCGTCAGGATGTCTGTGTTGTATTTGTTACCGAGTACGGTGATCAGATCGTCCTCCACCATTCACGTTATCGAGACTGATTTTGTGTCTTATAAGGGTACCGGTGAGTGCCCCGGGTGGCAATCCTCGTGATCTGGCGCACGGTATGGGACCACGGGCGGTTCGGCGACTCGAATCGGTCCGCCGTGTTATCGCCGCTGATACCCGCTCCCGTGAGTTTATCACCGCCGTTCGAGTAGGAGGTGTATGGAGCTCATCGAGGGGTTGTACCTGGTGACGACCACCGTGCTGGCCGGCGCAAGCGCGACGCTCGTCGCGTTTGCCGTCGCGGCGTATCGGTCGTCCGGCCGCACGGCAATGGCGTATCTGGCTGTCGGCTTCGGACTCGTCGTCATCGCGGCGATCGGGACGCCCGCAGTCGCCTTCCGGACGGAGTTCGGGAACGCCGAGGCCCTTTTGCTGATCAACACCGGACTGCTCGCGGCGTCGATGGCGCTCGTCGCCGGGAGCCTCGCCGTCTACGAGCCCGGAACGCAGGAGTTCGTCATCCCCGAATCGGAGCTGTCGCGCCTGCGCGATCGGTGAAAAACGAGGCCCCTCTAACCGGTTCTGCTGTCTCAGTTCGCCACCGAGCCGGCCTCCCCGACGCGTTTTTGATTTCGCGTCCCGTAGTGATGTCGATGACAAATTGCTGTCGTGGCGGGGGTGCGAGCACACGAACGGCGCCGCGCCGGCACCGGACGGACGAATCGATCCGACGCTGGGAGCACCGGCGATGACGACCGCCGAGGCCCGCGGGGATCGCTCGACGGTCGCTCGCCTCTCCGACCTCGCCGCGCGCGCCGGCGTGGGAGCCGGGGTGACGGTGCTCGTGAGCGTCCTGCCGGTCGTCGGCCTAGTCGCGCCCGCGGTCGGCGCCGGCGTGGCGAGCTGGACCGACGAGGCCGAGGCGCCCCGCGGCCCCCGGATCGGCGCCGCGACGGGCACGCTGGTCGCGCTGCTGTCGCTGCCGCTGACGTTCCTCGCGGTCTGGGTCGCTGCCGCGGTGTCGCCCGCGGCGACCGTCGGCGTCCTCGCGCTCACGCTCGTCGGCGCCGCGTACGTCGTCGGCAGCGGCGCGCTGGGCGGCTACCTCGCCGATCGCATCGCCGCGGAGCGCGCGTCCCCGCGCGCGGCGCCCGCCGGTGACGACGCGACCGCGCCGGTGGAGCGCCTCAAACACCGCTACGTCGAGGGCGAGCTCACGGACGCCGAGTTCGAGCGTCGGCTCGACCGCCTGCTGGCCGCCGACCGTGAGCAGGAGCGCTCCGCGACGCGGTCTCGGTCCGGGCCAGCAGGCTCGAAGACGCGCGAACGCGAGCGCTGACGCCCCTCCGGCCTCCCGGCGCGGACGCGCGGCCCGACCCACCGGGCGCGTTCCCTATTTCTCCGACCGGCGATTCGCTCCGTCACCCGTCCGACGTCGAAGCGCGCTATCCGCCGGTTCGTTGTTCTCAACAGATCCAAAACTGATACCACTGCGCGGATTTCATTGATATATTCTGTAACTACTGATATACAAATAATACTAAAAACGCACGACTGCAAGTGTTTATCAATCTAGATAATCAGACGCGTGATCTTAAGTAGGAATTCCCCATCGCTAACGATAACGCCCGCCGGGCAGGCCGGGGGCCGACGCAACACAACCAATGTTCGAAACCATACTGGACGAGGAAGAGCGCGGTCAGGTGGGGATCGGGACCCTCATCGTGTTCATCGCGATGGTGCTGGTGGCGGCGATCGCCGCCGGCGTCCTGATCAACACGGCCGGATTCCTCCAGACGCAGGCGGAGGCAACGGGCGAAGAGAGTACAAGTCAAGTGAGCGACCGGCTGCAGGTCGTGAGCCAGTCGGGGGATTTCAACGATCCAAACATTGAGGAACTTGACTTTGTCGTCGCGCAGGCACCGGGTGCGAACAACATCGATCTCAATGAGGTTACAGTCGAACTAGTTGGGACTGATGGTCAAGAGACGTTCCAGCTTGACAACAGTGCCGCAACCGTCGAGATCTTCACAGACACTAACGGTGACGTGGTTCTGACAGACAACAGCGACCGTGCGACGATAAATCTTGATCTTACCGGATCTGGTCTTGATTACACGCTTCAAGAGGGTGATAGCTTGTCGGTAACGTTCACTACGTCAAGTGGTGCGACAACGACAACAGAGATTCGCGTGCCGAGTACCGTGGTTGATGACACCGTGAGGCTGTAACTATGTTTGAGAAAATCACGAACGATGAACACCGTGGGCAAGTGGGGATCGGCACACTCATCGTGTTCATCGCGATGGTGCTGGTGGCGGCGATCGCCGCCGGCGTCCTGATCAATACAGCCGGCTTTCTCCAAACCCAAGCAGAAGCAACAGGCGAAGAGAGTACCGACCTTGTCTCTGAGCGGATCGACGTGACCAGTTCTGTCGGCATTGTCGGAAGTGAGGGAGATGGTGAACTGAATCAAATTCGGATTAGTGTTAGTGGTGCTGCCGGTGCGGACCAGATCGATTTGAGTGAGACGACGATTCAAGCGGTTGGTCCGAATGGACAAGCGAACCTCGTGTTCACTGACACCGATGCAAACGGAAACAGCCCAGGTTCCAATGGCTTCGATCCTTCCACTGACGGCTGGGCAACACAGATCGACCAAGGCGAGTTCGTGGTTCTTCAGAACGGGAACATCGCCTCGGACAGCGAGGCAGTCCTCAACGACGACGACCAGTTCACCATCGTCGTTAACCCTGCTGCTCAGCCGTTCGGCGATCTTGATGGCTCCGACTCACCGAGCGGCGTCTACGGGAGCAGCCAATTTAATTTCGCGCACGGGGATAGTAACGCTGTCTTCGGCCAGGGTGACTCGTCTTCACTTGACATAGTTTCACCGTCGTCGGCGACGACGTCGATCGAACTCACCGCGCCCGACCTGTTCAACACTGACGGCGAAGCGGTCCGGCTCTAGTATTTCAGAATATTTTCATATTTTTAGTTTCCTTTTATTCTGGGTTATCGGTAGACTCAAACCCATTATTGATAAAGATAATTTGGACCTGCAGTTTATATGATTGTTCTTACTCTCAGCGAGTACGGCCCGCGACCGGAAGTCACGGGTGCACACAAGATGTTCGAGATAATCACAGACGGGGAAGAGCGCGGTCAGGTGGGGATCGGGACCCTCATCGTGTTCATCGCGATGGTGCTGGTGGCGGCGATCGCCGCCGGCGTCCTGATCAACACGGCCGGATTCCTCCAGACGCAGGCGGAGGCAACGGGCGAAGAGAGTACAAGTCAAGTGAGCGACCGGCTGCAGGTCGTGAGCCAGTCGGGAACGTTTGAGACATCCCCACGAACAAGTAGCGAACAGATCACGGAGCTTGACTTCGTCGTCGCGCAGGCTCCAGGTGCCAACAATATCGACCTAGAAGAAGTTTCAGTTGAGCTAATCGGTACTGACGGCCAAGAGACGTTCGAGTTGTCCGACGCTGCGGCTACGATTGATATCTTTACAGGAAACGGAGTCGTACTAATCGATAACAGTGATCGCGCCACTGTGAACCTCAATCTCGACGCGACCGACACAGGCGACGAACTGCAGTATGTCCTCGAAGAGGGTGATAGCCTGTCTGTGACGTTTACGACATCGAGCGGCGCAACAACGACGACAGAGATCCGCGTGCCGAGTACCGTGGTTGATGACACCGTGAGGCTGTAACCATGTTTGAGAAAGTCATAAACGAAGAGGAGCGTGGTCAAGTGGGGATCGGGACCCTCATCGTGTTCATCGCGATGGTGCTGGTGGCGGCGATCGCCGCCGGCGTCCTGATCAACACGGCCGGCTTCCTCCAGACGCAGGCCGAAGCGACGGGCGAAGAGAGCACCGATCTAGTCTCTGAGCGGATTGATGTGAACAGTGAAGTTGGTATCGTTTCGGACGCCAGTGCTGGCGAGCTCGGAGAGATTCGGCTTGGGGTTGCTGGTGCTGCAGGTGCAGACCAGATTGACCTGAGTGAGACGACGATTCAAGCGGTCGGTCCAGGTGGTCAACAGAATCTCGTGTTCACGCCTGTGGCGTATGCGTACAACGTCCCAGACGCCTCAGGTCCGGACGCCATTACCATTCAGAATACCATCTCAGTTGACGAACAGACCGTGGAAGTTGATGTGGGTTCGCTCAGCAACGGAGATCAGATACAAGTCACGAATCAAGACGGATCTGGGTCTGTTACTGTGGACGCTGAGGACAGTCAGATTAATACCATTGACATCTCTAGTTTCAGCATCAGCTCGGGTGACTCCATACAGGCAGAACTGCTCGATTCTAGTGGAAATTCGCTTTCCGGGCCGGTGACGGCAACTCAGACTGCCTCAGTCGAAACTAATTCGATCTCGGAACTCGGCCCGAATGAATTTGCGGTTGAGTCTGGAGGCAGTTTCGTGGCGAATCCAGTACTCAATGATGACGAGCAGTACACGGTCGTAATCAATCCCGGTCAGGGGGCCTTTGACGATGGAACCGCGTTCGAACAGGGACAGACCGCCACGCTCGACATCGTCTCACCGTCTTCGGCAACGACGTCTATCGAGCTAGCTGCCCCTGACCTCTTCACCGCGGACGACGAGGCGGTTCGACTCTAACCGTCTTCGAAGCCCGCTGAATCACCTACATGACGGATCCCTCCGCCCGGAACACCTATTTTCTCGCGTCACCACGGCTACGCCATGAGTGACCACGACGCACCGGCGGCCGATCCGGATGCCCCGCCGGCCGACCCGGAGGAGCTCGACTTCACCGACGACGAGAACGTCGTCGAGATCGGGCAGGGTCGCTACGTCGTCGGGACGAACGGTCGCCCCAACGTCAGCCGCGGACGCGGGCAGCGGCGCGCACAGCCCGCGGACGACTCGGGGTTCACGACGGCCGAGCCGACGAACCCCGACGAGCGACGCCCCGCGGGCGACGACCCCCGGGCGAGCGCGGCCGGTCCCGGCGTCGGCAAGCGCGGCCAACAGGGCGGCGGGCAGCCCGGCGGCGGTCAGCCGCCGCCGAACGCCGCGCGGGGACGGGGGCAGTCCCGGCCCGACCCGGGCGGCGAGACGGTCGACCGCCAGTCGGTGAGCCGGTGGCTGGCGAACTCCTTCGACGACGACGGGTTCACCTACGGGATCGACGCGACGCTCCACGTCGACGGCGACACCACCCGGCAGCGAATGGTGTCGAACGACGTGACGGCCACGTTCGACTCGCTCGTGTCGTGGTTCGCGTCGAACGCCGGCCCGAGCTCGCCGACGCCGGAGACGCTCGGGCTCCTGCTCGTCGCGAGTGAGACGACTGTCGACGTGCCGCCGGTGGCGATCAAGCGCTTCGCCGCGAGCCAGGGGCTCTCGGCGAGCGACAGCATCGGCGACTTAGTGCGCGTCGCAGAGGACGAGGGCGGGTTCCGGATCGAGTAAGACCGGTGGCAACCCAAATGAACCGCTCGCTAAACTCCCGTGAAACCCATCGAATTGACAGCGATTCCACAGCGATTCTCCCCGAAAACATCCGCTGAAACCCCCCATATCCGGGATGTTACACCGACTGGGTCCGGCCGCAGTAACACCTCTCGAAAACGGGTGTCACGACCGCACGCGCCCGACTCAACTCTTGTGACATGGGGACTCGCTCTCGATTCGGTATTATCGGTCGCTGCGCTGCTGAAAACCACCAGCCGGCTGGCGGGTCTGAACACTGCCATCTCAACACGGTACGGGTCGTCCGCTCGTCGCGGGGTATAATATATCACTGAGTGGATACCGCAGATTCGTCCGAACACCCCCGGTGTTCCCGGGGTGTTTTGGGAGAACGGGTTTAGCATATCACGCGTCGTAGATATTTGACAGGCGATCCGCGTGACCGTCCCCGTTGTGTGGTGGCCGTGAAATCGCTGTGTTTTGTATTGTGATGGCGGTTCCCGGCTGGTACGGCTACCGCTCTACGTTTGATCATCCTCTCAAGTCTGGTGCTGGTGCGGGATGACACGCGTTCTGACACGGAGCTACTGCGGCGGGGCAAACGGGTGTAACTCAGGGCGCCGTCGGCCGCTTCTCTGTTGGGACGGCTGAAGCGCCGGACGTCGTCTGCCGTGTCGTTTCACAGCGGCAGCGTTGTCGCTCGGGGCTCTATCTCTCAGCATTAACCAACACTTCGTAGTATCTCATCGAGTGTTGGTTAATAATCTGCGTCACACAACAGCGCGGCCGTGTTACAGGAGAACGAACAGCGCAATGCCGATCAGCGCGAACACCGCGTAGATCCCCGCCATCACCCCGCGTTTCAGCGGGCTGCCGAGCGGCTCCGCGGTGAGCCGCCGGATCGGCGGCAGGATCGCGATCCCACCGAGGATCAGCGGCCACGACTCCGCGGCCGGCACCCGCGTGAGCGCGACGACGATCGTCCCGTAGCCGAGGACGTACGACCCCCGCCGCCAGAGCTGCTCGCGGTCCGAGAGCTCTTCCATGGACGGGAACGTGTCGTTCCCGCTCGAGCCGCCGCCGTCCGAGCCGCCGCTCCCCGCGACTTGCTCCGCCTGTCGCTGGACGTACTCGTCGAGCTCCTCGGCTGCGTCCTCCGTCTGCGGGGCGCCGCACTGGGCGCAGTAGCGCGCGTCGTCGTCGACCGGAGCGTCACAGCGGGGACACGATGGCATCTTGGCGTGGATCGGGCGCCGCCCGGGCTTAATTCTTCGGACCGAGGACGACGCTCACTTCGGGCGATTTCCGCCTCGTCCCCTCGTTACGACCGCTCTTGTTACATGCCCTGATAATCGGGAGGGTACGCTTTAGTTGGTGACCCGCGGAGTTGTCGGCAACCAAGCGCGGGCCGTCGTCCGGCCCGCACTCGTTGCCCACGCCCTCATGACACTGGAACGCGACGACACGGCCGACGCACGCTCAATGGACCCGACAGTGACCGACGGCGACCGGCCAGTTGACTCCGCGAAGCGCGGGCGCCACCGAGCGGTCGGACCCAGGCCGTCGCAGCGTCAGATGACCGCGGCCGCGCTCGTCGCCCTCGTCGTACTCGCCGGCGTCGTCGCGACCGCTCCCGTCGCGGCCGGCCTCGCGGTCGGTTCGTCCGCGTCCCCCGTCGCCGCCGGACCGGCCGCGCCCGTTGCGGTCGAGGCCCCAGGCCCGGTCGCCCCGGCGGACCGCCCGGAGATTGACGGGGGGTTCTCCCGGCCGACGTACACCGGCGTCGCGGGCGACCCGATCGAGGTCAGATACACGGCTAGCAACTCGGATGGGCCGACGTACCTGCTCATCGGTGGCAACCGGCTCAGCGACACGGGCCAGCCTGTCGGCTTCGTTGATGTTGTCAAAGTTTCAAACACGAGCGACTTGACCATCAACACGCGGACGCTCGGCACGGACGCCACTAATGTCGAGAGCTGCGGGCTGGACACAACGTCGTGTGATTTGAAGTTCGTCGATGAGGATGGGAACCTCGTCGCCGAGAACCTTAGCGCGCTTCCGAGCGCGACCGGGGCGGGCGGGCTCGCTCGCCCGCTGGTCCCCCAGCGGTATCGGCTCGCAATCACCAACGGGACGTTCGTCGTGGATAACTCCGGCGTGGTGACGCCGACCGCGAGCGCGGACCAGGCCGACCTCGTGTTGGAGAAACCGAAGTTCAGCGAGGAGATTGCGGTGTCTACCAGCATCGACCCGGCCGCCCTCGAAAAAAACACTGACAACCAGTCACTTGATTCGCTCCGGAATAACGGGCTCGACCGGACTGCAGTGACGAAAGGGAACCGGGTCGTCCTCGGCTTCGAGGCGACTGGAATCTGGGGCGCGCTGTCGCACTTCGCCGCGGAGCGGGACGCGGGGCCGATCGAAGCCGGTCAGGAAGTGGACCCCCGCGTGCTCACCGACCTGCTGACCGCCAACGAGGGAGTGTCGCTCCGGGTCCGTGAGACGAATCCCGGCCGGAACGAACCTCGCTCGACGCTGGACCTGTCGCGCGCCGACGTGGACGACATCAGGCTCTTGATTGCGGACGCGAACGAACTCGAGACGCCGGATACACCTGGCCGCTTCTACCTTGTTGTCGACACGAGCGACGGCGGCCCGTTCACCCAGGATCCGGAGCCAGGTGACAAGTTCACCGTCGAGTTTGCGCTGGAAGGAACTGAGGGCAAGCGGTACACCTTCGCGGACGACTCAGCGCCCCCGGCCGCATTCAACGCTTCCTCGACGACTGACAATGCTGTTTCACAACAGTTCCCGTATTGGGGAACCGACGACGGTACAGTGCGCGCCGAAGCAACGTTCACTGTACGGGAGCGGTTCCTCCGGTATGACCACGTCACTGACGACGGGGAGATACTGGTTGAGGCCGATAATGGCCGCGTCACGGGAACAACCTCACTGCTGCCCGTGCGCGAAATGACCGCGACGTTCGTCAACGACGCCGGTGGTGCGCCCTTCCGCACGGAGTCCCCACTAAAAATCGCGGACGGGAACTTCACCGCTGATCTCGATCTCAATGACACCAATCTCGGCACACGGCTGAACTACGAGCTGTACGAGGGGTCCACGCTCCGCGACAGCCGGCCGGTCGTCGTCGTGAGCGACGCCGACAACCCGGACGAGTTAGCGATCGACGACGCCCCCGACAACGTCACCGTCACCGAGGGCGGGAACCTCTCCGCGCTCCGGGCCGTCGCGCGCAACGCGGGCGGCCTCACCGGCGAGGGGGAGCTCACCCTCTCCGTCGACAACGGTAGCCTCGGCGGCTCGTGGGGCGTCCGGCTCGCGCCGGACGAGTCCCGGACCTACGACTTCGCCTCCGTGACCGCCGACCTCGACCCCGGTCAGTACCCGTTCACCCTCCGGCTCGACGGCGACACTCACGGCGGGACGCTGGTCGTCGAACGGGACCCGGCGACGACGACGATCGACGACGAGGGCGACGGGAGTGCGGACAACGGCACCAACACCGGCGACGGCGGCGCGGACAACGGCACCGACGCCGACGGGGGCAGCGACGGCGGCGACTCGGAACCGAACTCGACCGCCCCGAACGGGTCGGACTCCGACGGCGACTCGAACGGCACCGAAATCGGCGACGACGGCGGCTCCGACGAAACGAGCGACGGCGACGCGCCCGGCGACGACGAGCCCGACTCCGTGGGCATGCTCCCGCTGCCCTTCGGCACCCGCGAGGCGTTCGGCGGCACCGTCCTCGTCGGCGCGATCCACCTCCTCGGCCACTGGGTCTGAGGCCCTCCTCGGCCGCCGACCCGCGGCGCGCTTCCCAGACGCCGCCAGCACCGCTCCGTCCCTGTTCTCAGCGCTGAGAACCGCGGGGGAGCGATTAAGTGTTCGCCTTCCCCCGCTTCAGACAACAATGGTTACGCGGGTACTCATCGCCGACGACTCGGAGTTCATGCGGAATCTCCTCCGGGAGATCCTCGAAGGCGAGTTCGAGATCGTCGGGGAGGCGGAGAACGGCGTGGAGGCGGTGAACATGTACGAGGAGCACGGGCCGGACCTCGTGATGATGGACATCGTGATGCCGATCCGCGACGGGATCGAGGCGACGACGGAGATCTTAGAGGAGCACCCCGACGCGACGGTGATCATGTGTACCAGCGTCGGGCAGGAGGAGAAGATGAAGGCGGCGATCAAGGCGGGCGCGGAGGGGTACATCACGAAGCCGTTCCAGAAGCCGAACGTGCTCGACGCCATCGGTTCGGCCGTATAATGCGCGTCGACGTCCGCGCGCTGGGCGCCTGTAACCGCCTCGCGGAGCAGGGGGCGAAACAGGCCGCCGGCGCGCTCTCGGACCTGACCGGGACCGACCTCGCGGTGGAGGTGACCGGCGCGAGCGTCGCCAGCGGCGAGGACCTCGCGGAGGCGTTCGCGGGCCGGGAGTCGATCGGCGTGCGCGTCGGGCTCCGGGGCGGGTTAGACGGCGAGGCGGTGCTCGCGTTCGACGCCGTCAACGCCGACGCCCTGCTCTCGCTGCTCCCCGGCGGGGCGTCGATGGAGCGGAGCGCGGTGACGGAGGTCGGCAACATCGCGCTCGGCGGCTTCCTCGACGGGTGGGCGAACTACCTCGGGAAGGCGATCGACATGACGCCCCCGCGGTACTTCGAGGCCGACGGCGCGGCGGTGCTGCCGGACGGCGCGCTCGCGGGCGACGGCGTCTTCCTCTTCGAGAGCCGGCTGGACGCGACGACGACGGACCTCGACTTCTCGATCTACATGCTGCCCGACTCGGGGCCGTTCCGCGACCTCATCGTCGGGAAGACGGCGCCCGCGGCAACCGCCGGCGGCGCGGCGAACGGCGGGACGGAGAGCACGGCGGTCCCGTACGAGTCGCTGTCGACGTTCTCCTCGCTGGCGAAGAAGGGGTCGGCGAACGCCGCCGACAACATCGCGATGATGACCGGGTTGGAGACGAGCGTCGACGTGAGCCGGCTCCGGTTCGTTCCGCTCGCCGACGTGCCCGCGGAAGTCGGCACCGAGTCGCACGCGGGCACGGTGTTCAAGCTTCAGGGCCAGCCGAGCGGCTACCTCGCCATCCTCTTCGAGGAGTCGTCGGCGGCGGCCGTCGCGGACGCGATGCTCCCGATGGACCCCGACGATCCCCTCGGTGACATGGCTCAGAACGCGCTCTGCGAGCTCGGCAACGTGATGACGAGCGGGTTCATCGACGGCTGGGCGAACGTCCTGGGCACCTCGATCACCCACTCCCCGCCGGAGTTCGTCCACGACATCGGCGCGTCGACGATCAGCCCGCTCGTCGCCAAGCTGAGCGAGCGACAGGACTACGGGTTCGTGATCGACACCGCCATCGAGACGGAGGGGATCCAGGCGCGGTGCGACGTGTACGCGCTCCCCGACGAGCGCGAACTGGCCCGGGCGCTCGACCGGCTCTCGGAGCCGTGACCCGCTCGCTCTCCGACGATCGGCCGGACGACCCGGCGGACCGAACGGGGAGCGGCGGAGCCGCGGTCGACGACGCGGAGCCCGCCACGGTCACGGGCGGGGCGGCGAGCGACGACCCCGGCCGGATCAAGGTCGGCGTTGGCGAACTGGCGGTCACCGACGGCGACGCCGTCCTGACGACCAGCGGGCTCGGCTCCTGCGTCGCGGTCGCGCTCGCCGACGAGCGGGCGGGCGTCCGGGGGCTCCTCCACGCCATGCTGCCCGCGGGCAAGGGACGGACCACCGCGGGTTCGCGGCCGGCGAAGTACGTCGACACCGGGATCGACTCGCTGATTGGGGCCCTCGACGACGCCGGCGCCGACCCCCGCCGCTTAGAGGCGCGCGTCGCCGGCGGCGCCGAGATGCTCGACCTCACCGACGCGGTCGGCCCGCGGAACGTCGAGCGGGTCGGCGAGGTGCTCGACAACGCGGGCGTTCCGGTCGTCGCCAGCGACGTGGGCGACGCGGTGGGGCGGACGGTGCGGTTCGGCGCCGACGGTCGGCTCGTCGTCCGGGCCGCCGACGGCTTCGAGCGAGCGATCTGACCGCTTCTCTCGGACGCCTCGTCCCGACTGCGACCCGTTTCGGCTTCGGTCACGTTCGGATTTCCCGACGTTCACCCCGATCAGCGGTCGCCGCTCGTTGTGCGGCGGGTTTTCTCACTGTTGATATTTTGAGGGGTGAATTGAAGTGGGTTCTGCGGGTCGTACACGGTAATGGGCCTCGAACTACCGGTGTGGGGAGCTCCAACGGCCGCCTGGGCAGTCGCCACGCTGGGGCTCGTCGGTGCGAGCGTCCTCGACAGGTTCCTCGACGACGACGGGTCCGACGACGACGGTTCCGGAGGTATGGACGGCGACGACGACCCCTTCGGCGGCGACATGGGCGGCGGCATGGGCGGCGGCGGAGGGATGGGCGGCGGTATGAGCGACGGCGGCGGTATGAGCGACGGCGGCGGCGACGGCTTCGACGACTTCGACGGCATGGACGAGTGGGACGACGAGTTCGACGACGGCGGCGGCGGTGGCGGCGGCGGCGCGGCCACCGACGAGTTAGAGAACCGGCTCGATGAACTCGAAAACGAGGTCGCCTCGCTCTCCTCGACCGTCTCGACGGTCCGCTCGGAGAACGAGGAGATCTCGAACGCCGTCGACGACATCGAGGAGGACGTCCGCAACCTGCTCGACATCTACGAGATGGTCACCCGCGGCATCAACCCGTTCGTCGACGACTCCGGCGGCTTCGACAGCGTCGCCGGCGGCGGCGAGGGCTCGTTCGGCATCTTCGACGACGAGGAGGGCGGCGAGGAGGAGGACCTCGACGAGGACGTCGCGAACGCCGACGCGGACGGCTTCTTCGACGACGACCTCCTCGACGAGGAGGAGGCCGACGGGTTCGACGACGAGCTCGACGAGGACGGCGACGACGAGGCGTTCGACGAGCTCGACGGTGACGACGGGTTCGACGACTTCGACGAGGAGTTCGACGAACCGGACGACGACAGCACGGACGACGCCGCGTCCGAGACCGAAACGGCGGACGACGGAGACGACATGAACGAAGACGGAAAGAGTTTCAGCGAACTGAAAGAAGAGTACGACTCCGGGGAGGCCGACTGGGCCGAGGAAGGCGACGACGCCGCGGACGACGACCCGTTCGACGACCCCGGCGACGAAACCGACTCGTTCGACGACGCCGACGACGGGTTCGACGACGACCTCGGCGGCGACCTCGAGAACGACGGCGTCGACTTCGACGAACCGGCGGATGCGGCCGATCCGGAGCCTGCCGACCGTCAGCCCGGCGGCGATCCGGCCGAGGCGACCGGCGGCTTCGAGTACGTCGGCGAGGACGACCTCTCGGGGAGCGGCGGCCGCGGCAAGCCGTACCTCACGGAGCTTCCCGGCGACTACGTCGGCGACCTCCTCGTGATGGAGTGGCTGGAGTTCCTCGTCTCCGAGAGTGACGTCACCGACGCGGTGCGCGCCATCAACTACTACGAGCGGATCGAGTGGATCGGCCCCGACGCCGCGGCGCGGCTCCGCGACTTCCTCTCCGGGTTCGGCACCATCGACCGCAACCTCGTCGACCGGCCGGGCACGGACCGGCTGGTCCGCGAGCACCACACCCGCAGCCTCCGGTACGTGACCCAGCTCAACGGCACGAGCAGCCACACCGTCCTCCTGGACCGCTGGGACGACCTCGCCGGCGGCTCGATGGTCGGCGGCGGGCCGGTCAACGCGCCCCGCGGCGGCCGTCGCGGCGGGCGGGCGAGTTCAGACCGGGGCGGACGCAACGGCCGCGACGCGCGGCCCGACCGAGGCGCGGCCGAGCAAAACGACCACGGCGGCGGTCGTCGGGACGCGCCCGACGACCGCGAGCGGCGGACGAACGGCGCGGACCGCGACGACGCGGCACGCGAAGCGGACGCCGACCGGCGCGACGGTCACCGCGACGACCAGCGCGAGCGGAACGGTTCCACCCGACCGATGAACGACCCGAATCCCCGTTCCGACCGCGCCGATCCGGCCGACGGAGGGTGGGGAGATGGGCGTTAGCGTCTCCGCGTCCACGGCCATCATCGTCGCGGGGCTGTTCTTCGCGTTCACGACGTTTTACCCCGTGGCGGCCAACGGGCTCGACCGCGTCTCCGACGCCCAGCACGGCGTCAACGAGCGCGCGCTCGAACGGCAGAACACCGAGTTTGCGGTGACGAACGCGACGTTCGACACGACGACCGACGCCCTCACCGTCAACGCCACCAACGAGGGGGCGGTCGGCCTCGTCGCCGGCGACGCGACGCTCGTGGTCGGCAACGAGTACGTCGACGTGGGCGGGCCGAACGCCACCACGACGGTCGACGGCGACGGCGACACGGAGCTCTGGCTCGGCGACGAGACGCTCACCGTGCGGGTCGCGCAGGGCGACACGGCCACGACGATCGGGGAGGGCACGCGCGTCGTCCTGGTCGTCGAGTCCGGCGTCCGCGACGCCGCGACCGTGACGGAGGTGAGCGCGTAGATGGCCAGCGTCCCCGTCTCGCACCTCATCCTGTTCATCGCCAGCTTGGTGATCGCCGCCGGCGTCGTCGGCACGATCACCACCGGCGTCGACCGGGTGAGCGCGGCCGTCGACGACGCCGGCCTCGACGCGACCGAGCAGCTCCGGACAGACGTGACGATCATCTCGGACCCCAGCGCGGGGGTGTACAACGCGAGCGGCGACCAGAACGTCACGCTGTTGATAAAGAACACCGGCACGTATCGGTTGGCGCCCGACGGCTCCGACCTCGACGTCGTCTTCGACGGCGCGTACGTCCGGCCGGACGCGACCTCCGGGGAGCTCGTCTCCGCGGACGGCGCGAACGCGTGGAGCCGCGGCGACGTGCTCCGGCTCACGATCGACGCCAACCGGATCGACGGCTCCGACGGGCTCGCCGACGGCGACCACCGGGTGTTCCTCTCGGTGAACGGCGACGAGGAGCTGTTCCAGTTCCGCGTGGAGGGGGGTAACTGATGCCCCACGACAACCTCCTCTCCCTGGGCCTCGGCGACCGCGACCGGCTCAACAAGGAGCTCGGCGGCGGCATCCCCCGCGGGAGCATCGTGCTCATGGAGGGCGACTACGGGGCCGGGAAAAGCGCCATTTCGCAGCGGTTCGCCTACGGCCTCGTCCAGGAGGGCGCGTCCGTCACGATGATGTCGACTGAGCTCACCGTCCGCGGGTTCATCGACCAGATGCACTCGCTGGAGTACGACATGGTGAAGCCGCTGCTCCAGGAGGAGCTGCTCTTCCTCCACGCCGACTTCGACTCCGGCGGCGCGTTCTCCGACGGCGACGGCGAGCGCAAGGAGCTGCTCAAGCGCCTGATGAACGCCGAGGCGATGTGGAACTCCGACGTCGTCTTCCTCGACACGTTCGACGCCATCTTCCGGAACGACCCCACCTTCGAGGCGCTGGTCCGGAAGAACGAGGAGCGGCAGGCCGCCCTGGAGATCATCTCCTTCTTCCGCGAAATCATCTCGCAGGGGAAGGTCGTCGTGCTCACCGTCGACCCATCGGCGGTCGACGACGACGCGATCGGTCCGTTCCGGTCCATCGCCGACGTGTTCCTCGAACTGGAGATGATCGAGGTCGGCAACGACATCCGCCGGCAGATCAACGTCAAGCGGTTCGCGGGCATGGGCGAACAGGTCGGCGACACGATCGGGTTCTCGGTGCGTTCCGGAACCGGAATCGTCATTGAGAGCCGCAGCGTCGCCTAACACCATGGCCCGTCGACGCACAGCCGGTCCGCGCGCGCGGACCGCGACCACCCCGACCCGGCCCAAGACATGACCGAACACGGCACCGCCCAACCGTCCGAAGAGCTCCGAAAGGCGGCCATGCGCCGCCCCCACCTCCGGGAACACCTCCGCGAGTTCAAACAGATCACCGGGGAGTTCCCGCAGTTCATCGAGGAGCCGAAAGACGAGTACGAGTCCCCGCGGCCGAACGTCATCTATCCGGTCGGCGGCCCCATCTACAGCCACATCTACGGCGACCTCGGGCAGGACACGAAGTACTACGCCATCGAGCCCGAGGTGTCGGGCCCGCAGGCGGAGATCCTCAACGAGGTGAAAAACCGGCTGCTGACCGTGAGCGGTCAGCACAGCGCGCCGGAGAACGAGGCCGAGTACGACGACCTCATCGAGGAGCTGTTAGAGGAGGTCACCCACGTCGACGACACCTCGTCGGGGTTACAGAAGGGCCTCTCGAAGGTCAAGAACTTCGGGAAGCTGTCCGTCACCGAGGAGACCTACGAGAACATCCGGTACCGGCTCAACCGCGACATCGTCGGGCTCGGGCCGCTGGAACCGGTGATGCGCGACCCGGCCAACGAGGACATTCACGTCATCGGCCCCAAGGAGTGCCACGTCGACCACGGCACCTTCGGCATGCTGGAGACGACCGTCGACTTCGGCACGCCCCAGGAGTTCGACAGCTGGCTGCGCAACATGGGCGAGCGGATCGGCGACCCGCTGTCCGACTCCGATCCCATCGTCGACTCCACGCTGCCGGACGGGTCGCGTATCAACATCATCTACTCCGACGACGTGTCGCTGAAGGGGTCCTCGCTCACCATCCGCCAGGGCGAGGAGGTGCCGCTGTCGATCAACCAGATCACCAACTGGGGGACGCTCTCGCCGGAGCTGGCGGCGTACCTCTGGCTCTGCCTGGAGAACGAGCAGACGGTCTTCGTGGTCGGGGAGACGGCGTCCGGGAAGACGACGACGCTGAACGCCATCCTCTCGTACATCCCCGACGACTCGAAGATATACACCGCGGAGGACACCGCGGAGGTCATCCCGCCGCACAACACCTGGCAGCAGCTGCTGACCCGCGAGGGCGGCGGCGAGGGCTCCTCCGACGTGGACATGTTCGACCTGGTCGCCGCCGCGCTGCGGTCGCGCCCCGACTACATCATCGTGGGCGAGGTCCGCGGCGCCGAGGGGCGCATGGCGTTCCAGGCGGCCCAGACCGGCCACCCGGTCATGCTGACGTTCCACGCGTCCGACATCGTCTCGATGATCCAGCGGTTCACCTCCGAGCCGATCAACGTCCCGGAGACGTTCATGGACAACGCCGACGTGGCGCTGTTCCAGAACCGCGTGAAGCAGGGCGACCAGGTCCTGCGCCGCGTGACGAGCGTCCAGGAGATCGAGGGGTACTCCAAGGAGATGGAGGGGGTCGTCACCCGCGAGGTGTTCAGCTGGGACCCCGTCGAAGACGAGATCGTCTTCCAGGGGATGAACAACTCCTACGTGCTCGAAGAGCAGATCGCGACGCTCCTGGGCTACGCCGACACCCGCGACATCTACGACGACCTCGACTTCCGCGCGGAGCTGATCGAGCGGATGATCCAGGAGGGAATCTTAGGCTACCACGAGGTCAACGACGCGATCAACTCGTTCCAGCGCGACGGCGTCGAGGGGCTCCCCTTCGACATGCACCGCAACACGATGTGACGATGCCCGGCGAATCACCCACCGCGACGACGGAGGCACCCTGACGATGGCGGTCAAGCAGATGGGCGACGGGCTCGCGACGGCCGCCAGGCTGACCTCCGAGGTCATGGAGTCGTACGAGCAGCTCGACATCTCCAAGGGGAAGTACGTCGGCCTCGTGCTGGTGCCGGCCGTGTTCGTGTTCGTCGGCAGCGTCGTCGGCCTCGTCGCACTGCCGCTCCCCCTCGCCGCCCGCGTCCCGATCCCGATGTTCGGCGGGCTCGTCCTGTTCGCGGCCGTCATCTACCCGAAGATCTACCTCTCCAGCCTGGAGACGAAGATCGACAACCAGCTACACCTCGTGATGACGCACATGACGGTGCTGTCGACGACGAACATCGACCGGATGGAGGTGTTCCGGACGCTGGCGCAAGAGGAGGAGTACGGCGTCGCCGCCGAGGAGATCGGCCGCGTCGTCCACCTCGTCGACACGTGGAACCAGAGCCTCGACGACGCCTGTCGCCGCCGCGCGCAGGAGGTCCCCTCCGACGCGATGGCCGACTTCTTCGACCGCCTCGGCTACACGATGGGCGCGGGCCAGTCGTTAGAGGAGTTCCTCGTCTCCGAGCAGGACGTCATGCTCGCGCAGTACGAGACCCGCTACGAGTCCGCGCTCTCGAACCTGGAGGTCATGAAGGACCTGTACATGTCGATGATCCTCTCGATGACGTTCGCGCTGGTGTTCGCCGTCGTCCTCCCGATCCTCACCGGCAACGACCCGACCGCGACCGTGGCGGCCGTCATCGTCCTCTTCGTCTTCGTCCAGCTCGGCTTCTACGCGATGATCCGCGCGACGTCGCCGTACGACCCGATCTGGTACCACCCGGAGGAGCGCTCTCCCGGCGACCTGAAGCTGTGGGGATCGCTGCTCGGCGGCGGCGCGCTCTCGTTCCTGCTCATCGGGATCACCGCCGCCGGGATGTTCGGGATCGGTCCCGGGCTCCCCGGCCTCCTCTTCTTCCTCGACGATGTCCGGCTCCCGCTGTACCTCGCGGTGCCCATCTCGCCGCTGATCATCACCGGGGTAGTGCTCCGGACCGAGGAGCAGGCGATCACCGCCCGCGACGGCGAGTTCCCCTCGTTCGTGCGCGCGCTGGGCGCGACCGAGAGCGCGAAGCAGTCGACGACGACGGACGTGCTGACGACCCTGCGCGACAAGAACTTCGGCGAGCTCTCTGAGGCCATCGAGCGGCTCTATCGCCGGCTCAACATGCGGATCAGTACCGAGGGCGCGTGGCGAGCGTTCACGCGGGACACGCGCTCGTACCTCATCCAGAAGTTCTCCGAGATGTACCTCGTCGGCCGGCGGATGGGCGGGGACCCGAAGCTGCTCGGTGAGCTGATCTCGAAGAACATGAACGCCGTCAACCAGCTGCGCGAGCAGCGCCGGCAGGCGGCGATGACGTTCATCGGGCTACTGTACGGGATCACCGCGGCCGCGACGTTCGCCTTCTTCATCGGGCTGGAGATCGTCGCGATCTTGGCGGACCTCACCGCTGACTTCGGCCTCGACCAGATGGACATCGGCCAGATCGTCTACCCCGGCGCCTACGACATCCCGCTCATCGAGTACCTCCTCCTGACCGTCGTGTTATTCAACGCCGCGCTCTCCTCGCAGATGATCCGCCGGATCGACGGCGGGAACCCCGCGAACGGCTACATCCACTTCGTCCTCCTCACGTGGCTCGGCGCGGGTACCGCCATCGCGACGCGGACGCTCGTCAACGCCATCCTGTCGATCTGAGTGGGAGCCGCCGTCCCCGGTCACGCTCGGTTCACTCCGCGAACAGCGCTGGCTCGGGGGCCGTCTCGTCGGCCGCGTCGCGCCACGAGCGCGTGGGTTCCCACCCGAACAGCCGCGTCGCCTTCTCGATAGCGTAGGCGCCGCGGTCGTCGCCCTCGGCGAGCGCGCGCTCGTCGACCGCGCAGTCGGTCGGAATTTCGCCGTAGGACTCGCGCAACAGGTCGAGGAGGGGGCGACCGAGCGCGTTGTCGGCCGCGACGCAGTTGACCGCCTCGTGGGTGCCCGGGGCGACGGCGGGGTCGTCGCCGAGGAGGTCCGCGAGCGCGGCCGCGACGAGGTCGGCGACGTCGCGGGCGTCGACGTACGACCAGAAGTTGCCGGCGCCCGCGTCGAGGTCGGTCACGTACTCGTCGGCGCGACAGGCGTAGTCGCCGGGGTACTGGATCCATGACGGACGTATCGAGACGGCCGGCACGCCGTGGCGGCGCGCGACCGCGCCCGCGGCCGCCTCCGCCGTCACCTTCGAGAGCCCGTACGGGTCCTCCGGGCGGAGCGCGTGCGCCTCGGTGACCGGCAGCTCGTCCGGGAACGGGGTCGGGTCGGCGAAGAAGAAGCCGTATGCGCCGTCGCTGGAGGCCTGGACGACCGGCGCGCCGGCCCGGCCCGCGGCGTCGAGGACGTGTTTCGCGGCGAGGGCGTTCGTCTCGAACACCCGCCCCTCGGGGTGGGTGCCCGCCACCGGGATCGCGGCCCAGTGGATGACCGCGTCGGGGTCGACGGCGGCGACGACGTCGAGCGCCTGGTCGCGCTCGGCGAGGTCGGCCGCGCGGAAGGAGACGTTCGGGGCCGGGTCGACGCCGAGTCCGGGGTGGTCGTAGTCGACGACGACGACCTCGTAGTCGCTGGCGAGCCGGTCGACGACCCAGCGCCCCGAGGCGCCGCGGCCGCCGGTGACGAGCACGGTGTCCATGGATCGGCGTCGCCGTCGCCGGGCAAAAACGCACCGTTGCGGCGAAACGCGCAGCCAGAGCGGCCAAACCGCACCGCCGCGGGCGGGCGGAACCGGCTCGGCGGGTCCGCGGCTCCGGCAGGCTTTAACGCGCCGAGCGGTAACTCTCGGGTATGGACTGGAAGACAGACTGGGGACTCCGTGGACGGATGGCGTTCACGATGTTCCTCCTCTTCGCCCTCTACGTCGTGTTCGTCGGAGCCCTGACGGTGTACTTCGGCGACTTCCTGTTCCCGCTGGTCATGCTCGGCGGGTTCGCGGTCGCCCAGTACTTCTTCAGCGACAGGCTGGCGCTGCGGAGCATGGGCGCCCGGGAAGTGAGCGCGGACGAGTACCCCGACCTCCACCGCCGGATCGAGCGGCTGAGCCAGCAGGCCGACCTCCCGAAGCCGACCGTGGCGGTCGCGAACACCCGCGTGCCGAACGCGTTCGCGACCGGCCGGAACAAGAAGAACGCCACCGTCGCGGTGACGACCGGACTGCTGGAGAGCCTCGACGAGGACGAGCTCGACGGCGTGCTCGCCCACGAGCTCGCCCACGTGAAGAACCGCGACGTGATGGTCATGACCATCGCCTCGTTCCTCTCGACGATCGCCTTCTTCATCGTGCGGTGGGGCTGGCTGTTCAGCGGCGACAACCGGCAGGGCGCGCCCGTCATCGTCGCGATCCTCGTGTCGCTTCTGGTGTGGGTGGTCTCGTTCCTGCTCATCCGCGCGCTCTCGCGCTACCGCGAGTACTCCGCCGACCGCGGCGCGGCGCTCATCACCGGGAAGCCCGGCGCGCTCGCCTCCGCGCTGATGACCATCGACGGCCGGATGGACAAGGTGCCCAAGGAGGACCTCCGCGAGGAGGCGGAGATGAACGCGTTCTTCATCATCCCGATCAAGGCCGGCTTCGTCGGGAAAATCGCCTCCACGCACCCCTCGACGGAGAACCGCATCGAGAAGCTCCGCGAGCTGGAAAAGGAGATGGAGACGGCCTGAGTCACGGCCGATGCGTCCGAGTCTCGGCCCGGTCGGAACCCAGAATCGGAGTCGCGCCCGGGGCGTAGTCGACGAACGCCCGACGCGGCCCGGTATCCGCCGGAATCAGAAACGTGACAGCAAATTTTTTTTAATTCGTGATCGTCGTCCACGTCGTGAGTATGGTCCCCGTGATCGCAGCCCACTCGACCGGCGTCCTCCTCAGGACCGGCGCGACGAGCGTCGTCGGAATCGTGCTGACGGTCGGTTTCGTCGTGGCGGTGAACCTCGGTATTAAATTAGTGAAACGGATACTGGAGTGAGGCCGCGGTCGACGCTTCGAATCCCCCGGCTTCGCGTCTCTGTTTCCGGCGCCGTCGCTCGCCGATACGAGCGGACTGAGGGGAGTAAGCCCCCTTCGGTTCGTCCCGACATTCGGCTGAGCGTCCGCGCCGCGGCCGGACTACCTTGTGGCGCGGACTTGCACCGGCGAGGATTCGCCGTTCCATCCGTTCCCGCCCGTCTATAACGTGGGAAACCCACGCGCCCTCCGCGGGTTAACTCCCTTCCCTTGCGGGTCGGTTCGCACGCGTCATCGGTCGGGGCGGGGGGTGTCGTTGCTGTTCCAGAGCCAGCCGTCTCCGACTCCGGGCGTGTGCCCGGTCGCCTGTCCGGCCGGTGGGGGGACTTTCCTCATGCCGGAGGCACGGGAGTCGGGCTCCCTCTGTCCGTCGCGACGTTGCGCGCGCCGGCGAATAAGCGGTTCGGTCGGGAGCGATTTGCCCCGGTCGAAGCGGCGCTTCGGGGGTCGCGCGCGCGCAGCACCCGGAGACGCCGCCAGCCCGGCGAAACCGTGCCACAAGGGAAGCGTTCAAGTCGTCAGCACTGTAATGGACTCTCATGTCCGAGGCTCAGACCGTTCAGCTGTCGTACGACGACGGTGCACGAGCGGTCGAACTCGCGCGGGAGGCGGTCGAGTCGTTCGTTCGACACGGGCAACGCGAACAGCCCGGAAGCATGCGAGAGGCGTTCTACGCCCGCACGGGCGCCTTCGTTCGGCTCCAGTCGACTCGGGGACGCGGCCGCCTCCGCGGCTGCGCCGGCGCCTGGGACACCTCAGACCAGCTCGGGCACGCCATCGTCGAGGCCGCCATCAAGGCCGCCTCCGACGACTCCTGCGGCTCCGAGGTGGAGCCCAAAGAGCTCGACAACATCACCGTCTCGGTGTTCGTCGTCTCGAACACCGTCCTCACGAACGACCCGAGCGAGGACCTCCAGATCGGTACCCACGGCGTTGCCGTCGACAGCGGCAACGCCCACGGCTGGCTCTACCCGACGGTCCCCGTCGAGAACGGCTGGTCGGCCGCCGAGTTCCTCTCGCGCACCTGCCGGAAGGCGAAGCTCTCGCCCACCGCGTGGCAGGAGGAGGACACGATGGTGACGCTCATCGAGGGTCAGGTGTTCCGAGAGCGCGCCGACGGCGGCGCCGTCGAAGAGCTGTAGCGGCCGCGACGTAGCCGCTCCGAACCGCTCCGTTTTCCGCGCGTTACTCCGCCCCGTAGCCGACCGCCTCCGCGTCCGCGAGCGCCCGCTCCGCCGCGGCCGACAGGTCGAACGCGTCGTCGGCGACCACCTCCCCGTCGCGGATCACGGGCTCGAAGAGCGCCTCGGCGCCCTCCGGGCCCGAGCGCTCCGCGAGGCCGACCGCATGGGCGCCGTCCGCGGTGCGGTACACCGCCTTCGCGCCCGAGAGCTTCCCGCGCTTGGCCGCCGGCTCCCCGTCGACGGCGACGATGTCGAGCGCGAAGTCGACGGGGTCCGCGTTGGAGACGTGGCCGCCCACGCCGAAGCCGTCGACGACGTCGCGCAGCTCGCGGAGGTCGGCGGGTCCGAGCCCGCCGGAGACGTACACGTCGACGCCCTCGTGGCCGCGCGCGTCGAGCTCCCATTGGACCTCCCGAACGATGTGCCGGAAGTCGCCGCGGCGGGAGCCGGTCGTGTCGAGGCGAACGCCGTCGAGGTCGTCGCCGAGCGTCTCGACCGCGCGAAGCGCCTCGTCGACCTCGTCGGAGTAGGTGTCACACAGCGCGATCCGCGGCGCGTCCGCGGGGATCCCCTCGTCGTAGGCGCGCCAGGCGGCCTCCTGTGCGCCGCGTCCGAAGCAGATGGCGAGCGCGTGCGGCATCGTCCCCGAGGCCTCCCGCCCGAGCAGGTCGCCGGCGGCGACGTGCGAGAAGCCGTCGAACCCGGCCGCCAGCGCGGAGCGCTCGACCGCCGCGGTCATCGCGGGGTGGACGTGGCGCGCGCCGAACGAGAGGATCTGCGAGTCGGGCGCGGCGACTCGGCAGTCCAGCGCCGCCGTCGCCATCCCGGACGCGTGCGAGAGGAAGCCCAGAAGCGACGTCTCCAACCGGGCGAACTCTACGTACGGCCCCTCGATCCGCATCACCGGGCCGCCGTCGAACAGCCGGCCCTCGGGGATCGCGTCCACGTCGACGTCGCGGCCGGCGAGCAGCTCGACGGCGTTCCCGAGGCCGGCGAACAGCTCGAACTCCCCGTCCGGGAACTGGTCCGCGGTCACCTCGGCGACCACGCGGGGGTTCCGCCCGGCCGCCGCTAACGCCGCCTCGGTCCGCTCGAAGTACGCGTCGGTCGCGCGGCCCTCCCGGATCGCGGCCGCGTCGACGATGTCGAACTCGCTCATGCCCGACGGTTCGGCCGCCGGGACGAAAAGCCACCCGTGTCGCGGCGGGCGCGCCGCCTACGCCGCCCGTCGCGCGGCCAGTCCGAGCGCGGCCACGAGGGCGGCGAGCGCCGCCGCGACGCCGAACCCGGGAGTGCTGTCGTTGGTGTCCTCGCTCCCGTTCCCGCCGTCGCTTCCATCAGCGCCGTCGGTGTCGTCGCCGTCGTCGCTGCTGTTGCCGTCGTCGCCATTGCTTCCGTCCGCGCCGTCGTCGCCGTCGCTCCCGTCCGCGCCGTCGGTGCCGTCGGCGTCCGGGAGCGCGAGGTCGGCGTCCGGCCGGAGTTCGAGGACGCCTTCCGGCGAGGGCGCGTGGGTGATCGTCACGCTCGTCCCGTCGCGCTCGACGCCGTACGCGCCGGGGAAGTCGCTCTCCTCGCCGATCTCGTAGACGGTGCCGTCGGCGTAGTCGCTCTCGCCGTGCGCGGTCAACATCCGCACGTAGGCGTCGCGGAACGCCGCGGCGTCTTCATCGGTCTGCCACTCGGTCGCCCAGACGTAGCCGTCGCGGTCGCCGTTCCGGTAGGGGTACAGCTCGTCGCCCGCCCAGCCGTCCGTCACTGGGTGCGCGTAGTTGTACACCGCCCGCGAGTCGAGCTGCGCCTCCGTATCGAGGTGGATCTGGACGTTCTGCTGGACGGTCGAGTCGGGCTCTAACACGGCGTACCGGTACTCCAAGCTCTGGTACCAGAACATCACGAACATCGACGCCTCGCCCGCCGTCTCAGCGCCGTCGACGCCCTGGTCCGGGTAGGTCTCCCACCCGCCGGTCGCGGCGTCCTCGAACGTGAGGTTCCCCTCCTCGTAGTCGGGGTTGCGGTGGATGACCTCCGCCGTCGACGCCGGCGGGTCGTTCATCGTCGCGTTGACGGCCGCCCACCCGCCCTCGTCGCGGAGCTCGCGGACGTACAGCGCGCCGTCGCCGTACGGCTGGAGGACGGTTTGGAGGATGCCGAAGTTGAAGTCGGCGCCGCCGCCCCCGCCGCCGTCGCTCTCGGGCGGCTCGGCGCAGGTCCAGTTGTCGGCGCAGCGGGCGGCGTACCGCTCCTCGACGTGGACCGCCTCCCCCTCGACGATCCCGTCGACCGCGAGGTCGCCGTCCTGCGTCGCGCCGACGTAGCGCGGGTCGGTGAGGTCGTGATACTGGTCTTGCATCGCGTGGAGCAGCTCGTGCGCGAGCGTCGAGGGGTCGATGTCGGGCGACTCGCCGTCGGGGACGACGATGACGATCCGGTCCTGCGATGGCGAGTAGAAGCCGGAGACCGCGCCGCCGAACACCGAGTCGATCTCGTCGTTGGCGTTCGTGTCGTCGCCGACGACGAACAGCGCCTCCCACACCTGGTCGTTCCAGCGCCGGAACGCCTCGGAGCCGTTGCCGCTCGCGGTGTCGTTGGCGTACTCGCTCCGAGTGACCGTCTCGACCGGCACGTCCTCCCTGAACGGGCGCTGCCGGACGTGTTCGACCCGGGCCATCGTGAGGTCGGTCAGCGCCGACAGCTGGGACTCGTTGAGCCCGTCCGTCTCCGCGAAGTCGACGGACTCCTCGTAGTGGGTCCCGTTCCAGCAGCCCACCAGGTCGGGGCCGTCGCCGGGACTGCACTCGTCGGCGGACGCGGAGGGCACCCCGCCCGGCGCCGTCGGCCCGGTGCCAGACGCGGCGGGGACCGCGCCGGCGTCGGGAGCGGCGGCGACGCCGGCGGTGAACGCGACACAGAGGACGGCGACCGCGGCGACGGCGGCGGCCGCGGTCGAGAGGGTGAGAACCCGTCGCATACGAACTGTATCGGACGCCCCGGTAAGTAGTTTGTCGGTTCCTTCGGCGCCGCGGCCGGCGGATTTTTCCGCAGGTGGCGGCCCGCCGACGCCCCGGCGCGGCGCTCCCGCCGTCGTCGGGACGAACCGGCGGCCGCGAGCGGGACGACGGTTTTTGTCCCGCGCACGGTAATCGGTGGTATGGCGTTCGATCCGACAGCAACCGCGGTGGTCGTCGTGGACATGCAAAACGGGTTCTGTCACCCCGACGGGAGCCTCTACGCCGAGGCGAGCGAGGCCGCGATCGAGCCGGTGACGGCGCTCGTGGACCGCGCCCGGGAGGCCGGCGCGTCCGTCGTCTACACCCGCGACGTCCACCCGCCCGAGCAGTTCGACGAGACCCACTACTACGACGAGTTCGACCGGTGGGGCGAACACGTCGTCGAGGGGTCGTGGGACGCCGAACTCGTCGACGACCTCGACGTGCGCGACGGGGACCACGTCGTCGAGAAGCACACCTACGACGCCTTCTACCGGACCGACTTGGAGGGACACCTCGACGCGCACGGCGTCGACGACCTGCTGATCTGCGGCACGCTCGCGAACGTCTGCGTCCTCCACACCGCCGGCAGCGCGGGGCTCCGGGACTACCGCCCGGTCGTGGTCGAGGACGCGCTCGGGTACATCACCGAGGAGCACCGGGAGTACGCCGTCGACCACGCCGACTGGCTGTTCGGCGAGACGACGACCCGCGACGCGGTCGCGTTCGCGTAGTCCCGGGCGCCGGGCCGGCGTCCTCGCGGCCGCGGTCGGACCGACGCCTCCGCGGTCGCGGACGCCGACCGGCGAACGTTCCGGATCTCCGCAATTATCGCGCGCGGAAATCGGCGTGTAACGCTTTTCACCGCCGGCCGGAACCGGGAGGCATGGACATCTCTCGACGGGGCGTGCTCGGGGGCCTCGGCGCGGTCTGCGCGGTCGGCGCCGTCGGCTTCGCGGGCGCGGCGACGGTGACCGACGGCGCGGCGGTCGACGGCCTCGGCGGTATCGGCGGCGACGGCCCGGCGGCGACGGGCGACGGGACGGACGAGGAGACGGCGCCGCAGTCGGCCGCCGTCGATCCCGAGGCGCCGTTCGAAGCGCGGCTGACCGGCGGCGACGGCACCGACGCGACGCTGTTCGGGGCGACCGACCTCGACGTGGTCAAGGGGGTCTTCGCGAAGGACGGGGAGTTCCTCGTGCAGGTCGTGCTCTCCGAGGCGGGCGTCGACGCGTTCCGGACCCGACTCGATGAGGCCGGCGCGACCGACGACCCGGCCGCGTTCGTGGTGTCGATGACGCTCGACGGGACCGAGGTGCGGCGCGTCGAACTCGACCGGGAGACGGTCGACGCGCTCACGGGCTCCGAGTGGGGAGGCGTGCTGACGCTCCCGTTCGGACAGGAGTCGGTCGCCCGGTCGGTGTACGAGCGACTGGCCGACGACTGACCAGTCAGGTTCGGCGCGGTCGCGACCGCGCCGCGGCCCGCCGGGCGCCGCGACTGCCGGGCCTCCACGGCCCGCCGGGCGCCGAGGGTCCGGTGGGGTAGCGTTTTGTCCCTCGCCCACGTATTTCCGTCGTGAGCGACGACCCGGCGAACGACGGCGGCCGCCCGTGTCCGGTCTGCGAGACGCCGATGTACCACCGACACTGTAAGTACGTCTGCCCGGCTCACGGCGTCGTCTACGACTGTAGCGACACCTTCTACTGAGCTCTCGCCGCCCCGCGCGCCGGTTCGATCGACGGACGCGACGGGGGTACCCGGGATCCAAACTGTGTCGTGCGAACTGTTATGTTCTTGGAGGCCGAATTTCCGCTTATGATGGGCGACCCGTACGCGACCCTCCTTGCCGACCGCTCGGGGTCAGCATGGTAGAGCAAACACAGGTTGCCCGGAGCAAGCGGATCCAGCGCCGCACCGGGAAGACGTTCCACGTCGCCACCCGGCTACTGCCCCAGCGGATCCGCCACCCGACGTACGTGCTGTACGGGTTCTTCCGCATCGCCGACGAGGTCGTCGACGCCGAGGACACCGGACCGCCCGCCGAACAGCGGGCCGAACTCGACCGCCTCCGAGCGGCCGCGCTCGGCGAGGAGCCGACGGACGACCCGGTGTTGGAGGCGTTCGCCGAGGTGGTCGAGCGCAACGACATCCCCGACGAAGACGTCCACTCGTTCGTGGACGCGATGGAGAGCGACATCGACACCGACCGCTACGAGACGTACGCCGACCTGGAAGCGTACATGGACGGCTCCGCGGCCGCCGTCGGTCGGATGATGACGGCGATCATGGACCTCGACCCGGAGGAGGAGGCCGAGGCGCTCCCGCACGCGACGAAGCTCGGAGAGGCCTTCCAGATGACGAACTTCCTCCGCGACGTCCGCGAGGACGTGGTCGAGCGCGACCGCATCTACCTCCCCTTAGAGACGCTCCGCCGCCACGGCGTGAGCGAACAGCAGATCCTCGACTTAGAGTTCGACGAGGACGTCGCGGCCGCGATCCGGGAGGAGATGGCCCGCACCGAGCGGCTCTACGAGGAGGGCGTCGCGGGGATCAAGTACCTCCCCGAGGACTGCCAGCTGGCGGTGCTGCTCGCGGCGGTGCTGTACGTCGACCACCACCGGCTCATCCGGAACCGCGGCTACGACACCGTCTCGGCCACCCCGGAGCTGTCGCTCACCCGGAAGCTGTCGCTGCTCGTCCGCACGCGCTGGAAGTGGCAGTGGAACCGCGACCCGGAAGCGGTGTTCTACGACATGTGTACCGACTTCGACCCCGCCCGCGAGTCCCACGGGCACGGTCCCCACGGCGCGGGCGTCCCGCAGACGGACTGAGCGGCCCGCATGGACCGCTCCCGGTTCGTCTCGCTCGCGTTCGCCGCGTTCGGCCTCGTGTTCGTCTCCTTCCTCCTCCGCGGGACGACGCGGCTGGTCGCGCCCTACGAGGTCGCGGTCGCGGTGTCGGCCCCGGTCCTCTTCGCGGCGGCCGCGCTCCTGGCCGCCCTCCTCGTCCTCGCCGTCCTCGACGTGACCGGGATCCGGCGGCTGGGGTGAGTCGGAACGCCCTTGCCCCGCCGTCCCCGACGACCGGTATGGACGTACGAACCGTCGCGGACCTCTCGCCGGCCGAGCGGCGCGCCTTCTTCGAGCGCGACGCCGGCGTCGAGGGGGTCCGCGAAGACGTGCGAGAGATCGTCGGGCGGGTCCGCGAGGAGGGCGACGTCGCGGTCCGCGAGTTCGCGGAGGAGTTCGACGGCGTCGCCGTCGGGAACATCGACGTCACCGACGACGCGGCGCGGGCGCACGAGGAGCTGGCCGACGCGGGCGACCCGGTCCTCGACGCGGTCCGCGAGGCGGCCGCGAACGTCCGCGCGTTCCACGAGCGGCAGCGCCCGGAGGACTGGCGCGACGACTTCGGCGGCCGCGAGCTCGGCCGGCGCTTCCGCCCGATCGACCGCGTCGGCGTGTACGTGCCCGGCGGCGCGGCCGCGTACCCCTCCAGCGCGCTGATGGGGATCATCCCGGCGGTCGTCGCCGGCGTCGACCACGTCGCGGTCGCGACGCCGCCGGCCGACGAGCTCAACCCCGTCACCCTCGCGGCCATCCACGAGGCCGGCGCCGACGCGGTGTACCAGGTCGGCGGCGCGCAGGCGATCGGCGCGCTCGCGTACGGGACGGAGACGGTGACGCGGGTCCAGAAGGTCGTCGGGCCGGGGAACAAGTGGGTCACCGCCGCCAAGTCGATCGTCCAGGGCGACGTGGAGATCGACTTCCTCGCCGGCCCGAGCGAGGTGCTGGTCCTCGCCGACGGGACGGCCGACCCCGACCTCGTCGCGGCCGACCTCGTCGCGCAGGCCGAACACGACCCCAACGCCTCCGTCGTCGCGGTCACCGACGACGCCGCCCTCGCCGAGGCCGTCGCCGACGCGGTCGACGCGCAGGCGGCCGAGCGCGACCGCGAGGAGACGGTCCGGGCCGCCCTCGACAACGCGGCCTCCGGCGTCCTCCGCGCGCGCTCGATGCCCGAGGCGGTCCTCTTCGCCGAGGAGTACGCCGCCGAGCACCTCTCGATCGTGGCGGACGACGACGAGGCGCTCTTGGACCGGATCACCAACGCCGGCTCCGTCTTCCTCGGCCCGTACTCCCCCGTCGCGGCCGGCGACTACGCGGCCGGGACGAACCACGTGCTACCGACGAACGGCGGCGCGAAGCGGTACGGCGGACTCTCCGTCGACACCTTCCTGCGGTCCTCGACCGTCCAGCGGCTCGACCGCGACGCCCTCGACGACCTCTCGGAGACGGTCACGACGCTCGCCGACGCCGAAGGGCTGGAGGCGCACGCCGAGAGCGTGCGGAAGCGGTTCGAGTAGCCGGGCCCCCTCGGAGCGGTTTCGATAGCCCTATATAGCGCTCCGCGCCGAACACCTCGACTCAATAACAGAAACGGCGGTACTCACCGGATCGGAGCGGTCTGAACTACCACATTCGGCTCATAGCAGCCTTCTTACCCGCTAGGACGCCTGTTCGAGCCGTAATGGTGGACGACACCGACGGACGACGGGAATCGAACTCGCGGCGGAAGTTCCTCATCGCGGGTGGCGCGGCCGCGCTGAGCGGTCTGGCGGGCTGCTCCGGCGCGTCGAGTTCGGGCGGCGACGGCTCGGACGGCGCCGACGGGAGCGGCGGCGGTTCGAGTGGCAGCGGAGGCGACGGGAGCGACGGGAGCGACGGGGGCGACGGCGAGTCCGGCGACCCGATGCTGGCCGACGCGAGCGAGTTCGACCCCGCGGAACCGGCCTGGGACGAGCACAACTACCTGTCGACGGCGCTGGTCGACGCGGGCTACCAGCGCGGGTCGACGACCGACCTCGAGAACATGCGGAACCGGGAGGTCGAGGAGGTGCCGCACGGGGAACCCGTGCGCGAGACGCCCGACGACGAGAGCGAACTCCTCGACCCCGACACGCTGGTGTTCACCGAGAGCCCGAGCGAGGACGTCCAGGGGCGGTTCGAGGAGGACTTCCAGGCGGTCTTCGACCGCATCGAGGAGGAGACCGGCAAGCCGGTCGAGTTCAGCAAGGTCGACAGTTACGCGGCGTCAGTCGAGGCGATGCGCTCGGAGCGCGCCCACATCGCGAACTTCTCGACCGGCACGACCGCGTTCGCGGTCAACCTCGGCGGCGCGGTCCCGTTCGCGGTCGGGCTCACCCCCGAGGAGGAGTTCGGCTACCGGCTGTTCGCCACCACCCGCGCCGACGCCGACGACATCCAGAGCGTCGAGGACTTCGCCCGCGACGACGTGAAGATCGGCCACTCCGAGCCCGCCTCGAACTCCGGGCACCAGGCCCCCTCGGCCCTCTTCGACCAGTACTTCGACGTGACCGCCGAAGAGGACTACGAGGTCAACTTCTCGGGCGGCCACGGCAACACCACGCGCGGCATCGCCGCCGGCGACTACGATGCCGGCCCGATCTGTTCGACGTGTATGGTCGACACCGTCGAGGCCCAGAGCGACCTCAGCTTCGACGACTTCAAAGTGGTGTGGGCGTCGGCGCCGTTCCCGAGCGGCCCGGTCGCGTACCGCTACAACCTCAAGCCGGAGATCCAGGAGGGGATCGAGCGCGCGTACCTCGAGTCCGACTTCTCGGGGACGGCCTACCAGGAGCGGACGGGGTACAACAAGTTCGTCCCGATCGACTACAAGACGGTCTGGAAGGACATCATGATCATCCAGCGGTACAACGGCGTCGAGTACGAGCGGAGCGCGCTCGGGTCGTAGATGCTGCGAGTCACCGACCTCCGGAAGACGTACCCCACCGGCGACGAGGCGCTACAGGGCGTCACGATGTCGGTCGAGGGCAGCGAGACCGTCGCGATGATCGGCCCCAGCGGGGCGGGCAAGTCCACGTTCATCCGGTGTGTCAACCGGCTAACCGAGCCGAGCGGCGGCCAGGTCTACCTCGACGAGACGGAGCTGACCGGGCTCGGTGACGACGCGCTGCGGTCGGCCCGTCGCGACATCGGCATGATCTTCCAGGAGTACAACCTCGTCGAGCGGCTGACCGTGATGGAGAACGTCCTCACCGGGCGATTAGGGTACGTCTCCGCGTGGCAGGCGTTCCGGCGATCGTTCCCCCCCGAGGACATCGAGCGGGCGTACCAGATCCTCGACCGCGTCGGGCTGGGCGACATGGAGAACAAACGCGTCGACGAGCTCTCGGGCGGCCAGCGCCAGCGGGTCGGCATCGCGCGGGCGGTGATCCAGCAGCCGAAGATCCTGCTGGTCGACGAGCCGACGTCGAGCCTGGATCCGGAGACCTCGGACACGGTGATGCGACTGCTGACCGACATCGCCGCAGAGCGCGAGGTCCCGGTGTTGATCAACATCCACGAGGTCGACCTCGCGATGGAGCACGCCGACCGGATCGTCGGGCTCCACGACGGCGAGCTCGTGTTCGAGGGCCCGCCCTCGGAGCTCGACCAGCGCGGGCTCGACCAGGTGTACCGGGGCGCGGCGGTGCCCGAGAACACCGACGGCGAGAAGCCGCGGTCGCGGTCCGACGGCGACGCCCTGTCGAACGCGGACCGACCGCTCGCGGGGGAGCCCTGAATGGCCGCCGGCAACCGGACCTGGGAGCGGCCGACCGCCTTCCCGCGACGCGGGGTCAAGTGGGCGGTGTACGCCGGGATCGTCGGGTTCTTCGTCTGGTCCGGCGTCGGGGTCGGCGCCGATCCGGCGCGGATCGCGCAGGGGCTCGGGAGCGCCGGCTCGCTCGTCGGGGACTTCCTCCCGCCCTCGGCGACCCCGCGACAGGCCCAGCGGATCCTCGACAAGATGCTCGAGAGCGTCGCGATGGCGATGGTGTCGACGCTCACCGGCATCGTGCTGAGCGTCCCGATAGCGTTCATGGCCGCGGAGAACCTCTCGCCGAAGCCGCTGTACGCGATCAACAGGGGGTTCATCTCCGTCTCCCGGGCGTTCAACGCGATCATCGTCGGCATCATCGCGGTCAAGGCCATCGGGTTCGGACCGCTCGCGGGCATCCTCACGATCACGTTCAAGACGGTCGGCTTCTTCTCGAAGCTCCTCGCCGAGGACCTCGAAGACATCGACATGGGGTCGGTCGACGCGGTCCGGGCGTCCGGCGCCTCGCCGATCCAGACGCTCCTCTACGGGGTCGTCCCGCAGATCATCCCGCGGTTCGCCGGGCTCTCCGTGTACCGGTGGGACATCAACATCCGGACCTCGACGATTATCGGCATCGTCGGGGCCGGCGGGATCGGGTCGGTGCTGCTGACCGCGTTCAACCGGTACGACTACCAGTACGTCACGGCCATCCTGCTCGCGATCATCGCGGTCGTCCTCGTGGCCGAGGGGGTCAGCGCGGTCGTGCGACGGAGGTACAACTGATGGCGGTCGAGCAACCGAGCTGGGACCGGTTCGACCGGCGGCGACGGATCACCCGGTTCGTCCTCCTCCTCGCCGCCGCCGTCTCCGTGATCGCCTCCTGGCAGTTCATGGACACCGGCGTCGTCAGGCCGGAGACGATCCCGCGGGAGATCGGCGACCTCCTGACCCGGATGTACCCGCCGGACGTGGCGTACACCACGCGGATCGTCCAACCGCTGATCGAGACGGTCCAGATCGCCGCGCTAGGGACGCTCGGCGCCCTAGTGCTCGCGATTCCGGTGGCGCTGCTCGCCGCCGAGAACACCACGCCGAACGGCGCGACCTTCTGGCTCGGGAAGCTCATCGTGACGGTGAGTCGGTCGGTCAACACCATCATCTGGGCGCTGTTTTTCGTCGTGCTGTTCGGGTCGGGACCGCTCGCCGGCGCCGTCGCCATCGTGTTCCGCTCGGTCGGCTTCCTCGGGAAGCTGCTCGGCGAGGAGATCGAAGAGATCGACTTCGGGCAGGTCGAGGCGGTGCGGGCGTCCGGCGCGTCGCAGGCGCAGGTGCTGCTCTACGGCATCCTCCCGCAGGTCAAGCCCGCGCTCGTCGGGCTGTCGATCTACCGGTGGGACATCAACATCCGCGACTCGACGGTGCTCGGCTTCGTCGGCGCGGGCGGTATCGGCGTCGAGCTGTTCCGCGCGGTCAACGCCTTCGCGTGGCAGTCGGTCGCGATGGTGCTGATCGTCATCCTCGGGGTCGTGGTCGTCACCGAGAGCCTGTCGGCGTACACTCGGGGGCTGGTCCGATGAGCCCGCCCCGACCGGACGGCTACGAGACGGTCCTGTTCGACATGGACGGCGTCGTTCTCGAGGGTCGCGAGACCGCCCCGGCGGTCCGCTCGCGCGCCCTCGACGACGTGCTCGCCGACCGGGACGTGACCGTTTCCCCGGCGCGCCGCGAGTCGCTGGCGCGCCCCGCCTACGACGACGCGTTCCGCGCGGCCTGCGAGGGGCTCGGCCTCGACCCCGCGCGCCTCTTCCGAGAGCGCGAGGAGCGGAGCGCGACGCGCGCCGTCGAGCGGCTGGCGGCCGGGATGCGACGGCTCCACCGGGACGTGACGGTCTTCGACGCGCTGGCCGACCGCGCGACGCTCGGCCTAGTGAGCAACAACTACCACCCGACCGTCGAGTTCGTCGTCGACCACTTCCGGCTCGACGAGTTCGCGTTCGTCCGCGGCCGCGACCCCGGTCCCGACGGCTACGGGCGTCGGAAGCCCGACCCGCACTACCTCAACGAGGCCCTCGACGCCCTCGACGCGACCGACGCGATCTACGTCGGCGACCGGGCGACCGACGTGATCGCCGCCGACCGGGCCGGGATCGACAGCGCGTTCCTGCGGCGCGACCACAACGCGGACCGCGACCCCGACGTCGAGCCGACCGTGGAGATCGAGAGCCTCCGCGAGCTGCTCGCCCTCGCTGGCGGCTCGTCCTCCGACCCGTCCGCGGCGCCGTCGGATCCCTCCGCCGACTCGCCGAACTCGGACGCGGACCGCGGTCGCCCGTCGGAATAGGGTCGCGCCGCCCCGGTCGCCGCACCCCCGGACCGGCGCGTCCCCCCAGCAACGGTTATCACCCGTCACCGCGTCTCGGAGGCATGATACCGTCGCTCGGGACGCTGTTCGAGGGGTTCACGGCGGTGGAGGCGACGGTCGCCGTTCTCCTCGTATCGCTCGTCGCCGCCCTGGGGATGGAGTTCGTCGTCCTCCGCGTCGCCCGGCGGTACGTCTCGGCGACGGACACCGGCTACGACGACATCGTCATCGCCTCGCTGCGGGCGCCGCTCGTCGTCACCGCGGCGCTCGCGGGGGTGTTCGTGCTCACGCAGGTCCCCGCGGTGCGCGCCTCGGTGCTCGTGGAGCCGCAGTTGCTCGACGCCGTCTTCGGGCGCCCGTCGCTGTCGGTGATCGTCCTCGTCTGGGCGTACGCGGCCAACGCGGTCGTGAACCGGGTCGTCGCCGCGGTCAACGCGGAGGGCGGGCGGTTCGACTTCGCGCCCGTCTTCTCGAACGTCTGGACGCTCGCGGTGCTGGTCGGGAGCGTCGGCACCCTGCTGTGGCTGTGGGGCATCGAGATCACGCCGCTGCTCGGCGCCGCGGGCGTCGCCGGCATCGCCGTCGGCTTCGCGGCGAAGGACACGGTGGCGAACTTCTTCGGCGGGATCGCGCTGTACTTCGACGACACGTACAAGATCGGCGACTACATCGTCTTAGACGACGGCACCGCCGGGACCGTGATCAAGGTCGGCGTGCGCTCGACGACGCTGCTCACCCGCGACGAGGTGCTGGTGACGGTGCCGAACGCGGCGCTCAACGCCGCGAAGGTGACGAACGAGTCGGCGCCGCAGCGCCGCCGCCGCGTGCGGGTCCCGATCGGCGTCGCCTACGGGACCGACGTGGACGCCTTCGAGGCGCTGGCGATCGAGGTCGTGGAGGCGGAGCCGCTCGTCCTCGACTCCCCGAAGCCGCGGGCGCGGTTCCGCTCGTTCGGGGACTCGGCGCTCCAGTACGAGATCCTCTGCTGGGTGAACGGTCCGACGCGGCGCCGCCGCGCGCAGCACGAGCTCAACCGCGCGCTGTACGTGGCGCTCGGCGAGGCGGGGGTCGAGATCCCGTACCCGAAGCGGGACGTGACGATCGCGGGGGCCCCCGGAGCGGAGCCGTCGGGCGCCGGGACGGAGCGGGCGCCCGCGTCGCCGACGCCCGAGGCGGAGCCGGCCGAGCGACGGGCCGGCGACGGCGACTGAGCGTCGGGTCGCGGCGACGGCGACTGAGCGTCGGGTCGCGGCGACGGCGACTGAGCGTCGGGTCGCGGCGACGGCGACTGAGCGTCGGGTCGCGGCGACGGCGACTGAGCGACGGGTCGCGGCGACGGGGCCGGCGAACGTAACCGTCAGTGACAACGGGCCACGGGATTCCGCCGGCAGGGTTTTGACCGTGCGAACGGAACCGGGCTCTATGAGTACCGAACCGGCCGACACCGGGACCGAGGGGAACGACCCGGCGATCGAGGTGACCTCGGACGCCGCCGAGGAGGCGCTCTCGCTGCTCGAAGGCGAGGGACTCGACACCGACGTCGCCGGGCTGCGGCTGTTCGTCCAGCAGGGCGGCTGCGCGGGGCTGTCGTACGGGATGCGCTTCGACACGGAGCCGGAGGACGACGACCTCGTCGTGGAGCACCACGGCCTCCGGGTGTTCGTCGACCCCGCGAGCAAGAACTACATCGGCGGGAGCACGCTCGACTACGAGCACGGCCTCCAGGCAGCCGGCTTCGAGGTCGAGAACCCGAACGTCGTCTCCGAGTGCGGGTGCGGCGAGTCGTTCCGGACGTAGCGCGCGCTTCGATTCCCCGTTCCTCACCGTCTCGCGAGTCCCCCGCTTAAGTCGCTCCGCCGGGTAGCGGGAGCCATGACCCTGGAAGCGACGACGACGCCGAGCGGCGAGCGGGTGTACACCGACCGGTCGCGGACCGAGCGCGGCGCGGACGGGCCCTTCTACCCCGTGTTCGCGGACGAGGCGGGCGAGTCCCGCTGGGGGTTCCGCTGCGGCAACTGCGGGTCGTTCGACACCGCGATGGACACGATGGGCCGGATCCAGTGTACCGAGTGCGGTAACCTCCGGAAGCCGGACCAGTGGGACGCGGCCCACGAGTGAGGCGGGGGCCGCGTCCCACTGGTCCGGCTTCCGGAGGTTACCGCACTC